>NZ_CP063203.1:1556250-1867500 GCF_019904255.1 Marixanthomonas sp. SCSIO 43207 | reverse complement strand
CTGCCCAAGGGTAGATCACACGGTTTCGCGTCTACTACTACTAACTATGGCGCCCTATTCAGACTCGCTTTCGCTACGGATCCAGTGCTGAACACCTTAACCTCGCTAGTAACAGTAACTCGTAGGCTCATTATGCAAAAGGCACGCCGTCACCCCAAAGGGCTCCGACCGCTTGTAAGCGTATGGTTTCAGGTTCTGTTTCACTCCCTTGTTCAGGGTTCTTTTCACCTTTCCCTCACGGTACTGGTTCACTATCGGTCTCTCAGGAGTATTTAGCCTTAGCGGATGGTCCCGCTAGATTCATACAGGGTTTCACGTGCCCCGCACTACTCAGGATACTGCTATTAATAACTTTCTTTACTTATACAGGGCTGTCACCTTCTTTGGCCAAGCTTTCCAGCTTGTTCTAATTCATCCAGCATTAAATGTCGCAGTCCTACAACCCCAATATTGCCGTAACAACATTGGTTTGGGCTAATCCAATTTCGCTCGCCGCTACTCTCGGAATCACTTTGTTTTCTCTTCCTCCGGGTACTTAGATGTTTCAGTTCTCCGGGTTTGCTTCCTTTCGGATACCATATCTTCAATATGGTGGGTTGCCCCATTCGGATATCTGCGGATCAACTTGTATGTGCCAATCCCCGCAGCTTTTCGCAGCTTATCACGCCCTTCATCGCCTCTGAGAGCCTAGGCATTCCCCATACGCTCTTAGTTTGCTTATTGTACTTTTTTGCTCTTTAATGAGTTTTGATTCAATTGTATAATTTAATATACCTTAATTATTGCTTTTCTCGTATTCTTATTTCCCAATATGTCAATGAACTGTCTGGATCCGTATATATACCCGCTACTTCTTATAGTAACAGCTAATGGCATACAATACTTGATGTCCGTGGTGGAGAATATCGGAGTCGAACCGATGACCTCCTGCGTGCAAGGCAGGCGCTCTAGCCAGCTGAGCTAATCCCCCGTCTTATTAGTGATTAGTTAACCAGTTATTAGTTAACAGTACTTATAACGGCTACTCAACCTCTAAAATTTCCTTTCAATTTGTAATGAACGTAAAGCAAGTTTTATCTTACTCCATTTGTAGTCTCAGGCAGACTCGAACTGCCGACCTCTACATTATCAGTGTAGCGCTCTAACCAGCTGAGCTATGAGACTGTAAATAAGTCGTTAGCTATTAGATAATACTAATACCTAATTCCTTGTTAATAATTAAAATTGACAGCTAAACCAAGTACAACCCAAACTTCTCTGTGTTTGGCCTCTCTAGGTATATGCATACTTCCTGTTTATAAGAAAGATTGCTCTAGAAAGGAGGTGTTCCAGCCGCACCTTCCGGTACGGCTACCTTGTTACGACTTAGCCCCAGTTACCGGTCTTACCCTAGGCAGCTCCTTTCGGTCACCGACTTCAGGTACCCCCAGCTTCCATGGCTTGACGGGCGGTGTGTACAAGGCCCGGGAACGTATTCACCGCATCATGGCTGATATGCGATTACTAGCGATTCCAGCTTCACGGAGTCGAGTTGCAGACTCCGATCCGAACTGAGATAGGTTTTATAGATTCGCTCCTGCTCGCGCAGTGGCTGCTCTCTGTACCTACCATTGTAGCACGTGTGTAGCCCAGGACGTAAGGGCCGTGATGATTTGACGTCATCCCCACCTTCCTCACGGTTTGCACCGGCAGTCTGGCTAGAGTTCCCGACATTACTCGCTGGCAACTAACCACAGGGGTTGCGCTCGTTATAGGACTTAACCTGACACCTCACGGCACGAGCTGACGACAACCATGCAGCACCTTGCAATCAGTCCGAAGAAGGGGGTGTTTCCACCCCTGTCCAACTGCATTTAAGCCCTGGTAAGGTTCCTCGCGTATCATCGAATTAAACCACATGCTCCACCGCTTGTGCGGGCCCCCGTCAATTCCTTTGAGTTTCATTCTTGCGAACGTACTCCCCAGGTGGGTTACTTATCACTTTCGCTTGGCCACTGAACCTCAATCGGTCCAACAGCTAGTAACCATCGTTTACGGCGTGGACTACCAGGGTATCTAATCCTGTTCGCTCCCCACGCTTTCGTCCCTCAGCGTCAATATAGTGTTAGTGATCTGCCTTCGCAATTGGTATTCTGAGTAATATCTATGCATTTCACCGCTACACTACTCATTCTAACCACTTCACACCAATTCAAGACAACCAGTATCAATGGCAATTTTACGGTTAAGCCGCAAACTTTCACCACTGACTGAGCTGCCCGCCTACGGACCCTTTAAACCCAATGATTCCGGATAACGCTCGGACCCTCCGTATTACCGCGGCTGCTGGCACGGAGTTAGCCGGTCCTTATTCTTACGGTACCGTCAGCTCCCCTCACGAGGGGAGGTTTCTTCCCGTATAAAAGCAGTTTACAACCCATAGGGCCGTCTTCCTGCACGCGGCATGGCTGGATCAGGCTCTCACCCATTGTCCAATATTCCTCACTGCTGCCTCCCGTAGGAGTCTGGTCCGTGTCTCAGTACCAGTGTGGGGGATCCCCCTCTCAGGGCCCCTACCTATCGTAGTTTTGGTAAGCCGTTACCTTACCAACAGACTAATAGGACGCATACTCATCTTGTACCGATAAATCTTTACTATATTAATAAGGCTATTTATATAGACTATGGAGGATTAATCCAAGTTTCCCTGGGCTATACTCCTGTACAAGGTAGATTGTATACGCGTTACTCACCCGTGCGCCGGTCGTCATCAAAAGAGCAAGCTCTCCTATGTTACCCCTCGACTTGCATGTGTTAGGCCTGCCGCTAGCGTTCATCCTGAGCCAGGATCAAACTCTTCATCGTAGATTCATAAATAATTTTATATACCTTTCAACAAAAAGCCAACCCAAAAAAATCTCAAGAGTTATACTTAGTTTAGTTTTCAATCTCGATATAATTCGTTTCCAAATTATATCTCACTGTCAATTTCAATATATCAAAGATCTTAATTTCTTTAGTTTTGTCGCGCCAATAACATTGATTAAATCTCGTTATTTTAGCGGCTGCAAATGTACAACAGTTTTTTAATTCTGCAATACTTTTTTGAAAAAAATTTTAGCTTTTTTAAAGACCGTTGTTTGCTGCTTTTTGAAGCGATAATTATTGCCTCGTTAAGCGGCTGCAAATGTACAACAGTTTTTCAATTCTGCAATACTTTTTTCAAAAAAAATTTAAAATTTTAAAGACCGTTGTTGCTTTTAAAAACAGCTTATTTGTTTTTGTAAGCGGGTGCAAAGATACATTGCTTTTCCACTTCTGCAAACAAAATTTATTGTTTTTTTAAAGATTTTTTAACTCGACAAACTAAGTCCTTGATTTAACACAAATTAAGCGTAAAACTTTTTTTAATTTATTTTACCAACAATATACCTTAATATATATACAGTTTTTAAAGTGTATTATTCACAAATTTGAAAACCTTGAAAGTTTCAATAAAGAGGCTTTAATAAATATGAGGTGAAACGCTGTTGACACCTCATAAACTTATAGGTTAATCACATAAAAAACTACATTGCTATCTATTGTGAAACGTTAAAAACAGTAGTATCTTTGTTTTTTAAATTTACTCTATATGATACGTATTACCTTACCAGACGGAAGTGTAAAAGAATTTGAGGCTGGTGTTACACCTATGGATGTAGCAAAAAGCATAAGCGAAGGATTAGCTAGAAATGTAATTTCTGCATCTTTCAATAAAGAAACATTAGAAACAACCACGCCTCTTACTGAAGATGGCAACCTAATTTTATATACTTGGAAAGATGACGAAGGAAAAAAAGCTTTTTGGCATTCTTCTGCACATATTCTTGCACAAGCATTGGAAGAGTTATACCCAGGTATTAAACTTACTATAGGACCTGCTATTGAAAATGGCTTTTATTATGATGTAGACTTTGGTGATCATCCTGTTTCTGAAAAAGATTTACCCGCTATTGAAAAAAAGATGCTCGAAATTGCAAGAGGAAAACACGAATTTTCAATGCGAGAAACTAGCAAGGCAGATGCACTTACATACTATAAGGAACAAAACAATGAGTATAAAGTAGAATTAATAGAAAATCTAGAAGACGGAACTATCACCTTTTGTGATCACGATACTTTCACAGATTTATGTCGAGGGGGCCATATACCCAATACTGGGATCGTTAAAGCTGTAAAGTTAATGAGCATAGCAGGCGCCTATTGGCGAGGTGATGAAAACAATACCCAATTAACACGTATTTATGGCATTAGTTTTCCTAAACAAAAAGAGCTTAAAGAATATTTACACTTACTAGAGGAGGCTAAAAAACGTGATCACCGAAAACTTGGTAAAGAGCTAGAGTTATTTACCTTTTCACAAAAAGTAGGTCAAGGCTTACCATTGTGGCTTCCTAAAGGAGCAGCTTTAAGAGAACGATTAGAAAATTTCTTGAAAAAAGCCCAGAAAAAAGCAGGGTATGAAATGGTTGTATCACCCCATATAGGCCAAAAAGAATTATACGTAACTTCTGGTCATTATGCTAAATATGGTGAAGACAGCTTTCAACCTATAAAAACACCAAGTGAGGATGAAGAGTTTTTACTAAAACCTATGAACTGCCCTCATCATTGTGAAATATATAAAAGCAAACCATGGTCATATAAAGACTTACCAAAACGTTTTGCTGAATTTGGTACAGTGTATCGTTATGAACAAAGCGGTGAACTTCATGGCTTAACTCGTGTAAGAGGGTTTACGCAAGATGACGCACATATTTTTTGTACACCAGACCAGCTTGACCAAGAGTTTAAAAATGTTATTGACTTAGTACTATACGTTTTTGGATCACTAGGGTTTGAAAACTTTACAGCTCAAGTTTCATTACGTGATCCTGAAAAACCAGAAAAATATATAGGTGATTTAGAAAACTGGGACAAAGCCGAAAATGCAATAATCAATGCCGCTAAAGAAAAAGGATTAAACTATGTAGTTGAAACGGGCGAAGCTGCATTTTATGGTCCTAAGCTAGACTTTATGGTAAAAGACGCACTGGGTCGCAGCTGGCAATTAGGAACCATTCAAGTAGATTACACATTACCTGAACGTTTTGATTTAAATTATAAAGGAAGTGACAATGAGCAACACAGACCTATAATGATACATCGAGCACCCTTTGGAAGTTTAGAACGTTTTATAGCAATTTTACTAGAGCACACCGGAGGTAATTTCCCATTATGGCTTATGCCAGAGCAAGTTGCAATATTATCTTTAAGTGAAAAATATGAAAAATACGCTCAAAAAGTTTTAAATTTGCTTGAAAATAACGAAATTCGCGCCCTTGTGGACAATCGAAGTGAAACCATAGGTAAAAAAATTCGAGAGTCTGAGATGAATAAAATACCATATATGCTTATTGTTGGAGAACAAGAAGCAACAGATGGTACAGTTTCTGTAAGGAAACATAGTGAAGGAGACTTAGGAATTATGACAGTAGAAGAGTTTTCTGAATTAATTAACAAAGAAATTGAAAATAATATTGTAGATTTTAATAATGTTTAATCTACCTGTCTTTTTATAGACAGGCCAAAATAATTTATAGCCATAGCAATACGAAGAAAAAGAAGTAGAGGCCGAAGGGTCATCAAAGAGGATCAACACAGAATTAATAAAAAAATTCGTGCAGAGAAAGTACGCCTTGTTGGCGACAATGTAGAAATGGATATTTATCCTACTAGTAAAGCACTAGAAATTGCTGACGAAATGGGACTGGATTTAGTGGAAATATCTCCAAATGCGAATCCGCCTGTTTGTAAAGTAATGGACTACAAAAAATTTGTTTACGAACAGAAAAAACGTGAAAAAGCTTTAAAAGCAAAAGCTTCAAAAGTAGTTGTAAAAGAAATTAGATTCGGTCCCAATACCGACGACCACGACTACGAATTTAAGAAGAATCACGCTGAAAAGTTTTTGAAAGATGGAGCCAAATTAAAGGCATATGTGTTTTTCAAAGGACGATCCATCATCTATAAGGATAAAGGTGAAATATTATTATTGCGCCTTGCACAAGATCTAGAAGAAGTAGGTAAAGTAGAACAAATGCCTAAGCTAGAAGGTAAACGCATGATCATGTTCATGGCACCTACCAAAAAAGCGAAATAAGATTTCAGAAAAATTCAGAATATAAGTATTTTGAATTTTTGAAAATAAAGTGAAATAAATAGTAAAAAGAAGCAGATATGCCAAAACAAAAAACAAAGTCTAGTGCTAAAAAGCGTTTTAAGCTTACCGGTACTGGAAAAATTAAGAGAAAGCACGCGTTTAAAAGTCACATCTTAACAAAGAAGTCTAAAAAACGTAAGCTTAAGTTAACTCACGATGCTTTAGTTGATAAAGCAGATGAGACTAATGTAAAAGAAATGCTTAATTTAAAATAAGCGTTTTTTTCGGTTAAACTAAATATTAAACCCTGGAGTATGGCCGTAAAGATAAAGTGTCCTTTGTGACCGCCTGCTACAAAAAACAATTAAAATTATGCCAAGATCAGTAAATTCAGTTGCTTCAAGAGCCCGAAGAAAAAAGGTAATGAAGCAAGCCAAAGGTTACTTTGGAAGACGTAAAAATGTATGGACGATTGCCAAGAATGCTGTTGACAAAGCGATGCAGTATTCATACCGCGACCGCCGTGCAAAAAAGAGAAACTTTAGATCCCTATGGATCACACGTATTAATGCAGGCGCACGCCAGCACGGTATGTCTTATTCAAAATTTATGGGACAGTTAAAAGCTAATGATATTGAATTGAACCGTAAAGTTCTTGCAGATTTAGCGATGAACCATCCTGAAGCTTTCAAAGCAATTGTTGAGAAAGTAAAATAAATTTATAAACTGTATTTATTTCACTATATGAAAAGAGCCCTTCAAATTTGAAAGGCTCTTTTTTATTTCAATAAAATCTAATAATGATGAATTAGGTTTTTTGCTTCTTCTTTTTGGCAGCCGGAAATAAAACATTGTTGAGTATTAATCGGTATCCGGGTGAGTTGGGATGGAGAGCTAGTTCAGTCTTGGCGTCCCCTACCCTATGTTGATAGTCTTCTGGATCGTGACCTCCATAAAAGGTGAAAAATCCTTTTCCTTTTATTCCGTGAATATAACGTGCTTCACTATTTGTTTTATTTTCACCCATAACTAATACATTTGCTTTTACTTCATCTCTTTTATATGAAGTAGTTTGCCCCATAAATCCTTTTACTAAAGATGTATGGTTTTGCACTAACATAGTAGGAATAGGGTCCCACTTAGCCGAAAAATCCATTAAACTAAAATAATCAGTTTCTTTTGGTATTCTTCTTTTTGAGGTCATATCTATTGATGAAAACTCATAAACCATTGGGCTTCTCTCTAGCGTAAAATCTGTAAAGGCCATTGTTTTACTATAATCAATTTTACTTTGATAACCAGGTTCGCTTGGGTCTCCATCAAACATCGGTTCACAAATATCAACGCCTTCTGCAGCCAATGCAATATCAAAACTATCGGTTGCGCTACACATAGCAAACATAAAACCACCGCCCACAACGTAATCACGTATTTTTAAAGCAACAGCCAGTTTTTCATCTGAAACTTTATTGTAGCCTAATTCTGTAGCTAGAGCTTCGGCGTTTTTCTTTTCTTCAATGTACCATGGAGCTGCTCGGTATGCCCGATAAAACTTTCCGTATTGGCCGGTAAAATCTTCGTGATGTAAGTGAAGCCAATCGTATAAAAGTAATTGATCGCTTAGTACTTCTTTGTCATATACAGTCGTATAAGGTATTTCTGCATAGGTTAAAACCATCGTTACAGCATCATCCCATGGCTGATTTCCTTTTGGAGAATATACAGCAATTTTTGGTGCTTTTTCTAGAACTACAGCTTCCATGTTTTGAGATGGGCTGCTTATTAGGCTCAGTATTTCTTCGGTTTTACTATCTGAAATCACTTCAAATGAAACACCTCTTATTTGACATTCTTTTTGAATTTCTTCAGAATTGGGCATTAAAAAGGATCCACCACGATAGTTGAGCAACCACTTTACTTTTACTTGTCTTTCGAGTGTCCAATAAGTAATTCCGTAGGCTTTTAAATGTTCTTTTTGATTTTCAGCATCCATAGGAATTAATATATAGGAAGCCGATGCTTGAACTGAAAAAAATAGTAGGAATATAAGTGTGATAAATTTTGTCATAATACGAATATAACGACAAATTTTGAGCCAAATTGGCTTAAAGAAAAAGATTTCCTAGTACAAGAAAAAAGATATAGTTCTTTATTTAAAAATTAAAAAGGAACTTCATTATCATCATCTGGTGGCAAATCGTTGTTCATAGAACTTCCAAAAGCTTCATCAGGTGAAGGTAGGCTATCGGTTTTAAATGTATCATCATTTGCCGCATCATTCATTCTAGAGTGAATTTCGCTTGGTACATCAAATCGTTCTAAATTTTCAAAACGTCCTAAATGTCCAAGGAAACGTAGTCTTATTTCATCTAGACCACCATTACGGTGTTTTGCAACGATAAACTCTGCTTGACCTTGAGTAGGTGTTCGTTCTTCATCGTCCCACTCATCAATTTTATAATATTCAGGACGATAAATAAATGACACAATATCTGCATCTTGCTCAATTGCTCCAGATTCACGAAGGTCAGATAGCAATGGTCTTTTACTTCCGCCACGAGTTTCTACAGCACGAGATAACTGTGACAGCGCAATTACAGGAACGTTTAATTCTTTAGCCAATGCTTTTAAGTTTCTAGAAATAGTAGAAATTTCTTGTTCACGATTACCTCCTTTTTGACTTCCTCCGGCGGTCATCAACTGCAAGTAATCTACCATAATTAATTTAATCCCGTGCTGCGAGGAAAGCCGTCTTGCTTTTGCACGCAAGTCAAAAATTGAAAGTGAGGGTGTATCATCAATAAAAAGAGGCGCTTTTTCAAGACCTTTTACTTTTACGTTTAACTGTTCCCACTCATGTTTTTCAAGATTACCGGTACGAAGTTTTTCTGAACTCAATTGTGTTTCAGAAGAAATTAATCTTGTAATTAACTGTACCGATGACATCTCTAATGAAAAGAACGCTACCGGGATGTTGTGATCTACAGCAATATTTCTAGCCATAGAAAGTGTTAATGCTGTTTTACCCATACCAGGACGCGCAGCGATAATTATCAAATCACTAGGTTGCCACCCGGATGTAAGCTTATCAATATCTTCAAAGCCTGAAGGAATACCAGATAACCCTTCTTTATTGGCTATCTCTTCAATCTTCTTCTTTGCTTGTATTACTAGTTGCTGGGCAGTTTCAGAAGAGCGCTTAATGTTTCCTTGTGTTATTTCATATAGCTTTGATTCTGCTGTGTCTAATAAATCAAAAACATCGGTAGTTTCATCGTATGATTCTTCAATAATTTCATTTGAAACTTTAATCAAACTTCGTTGTATATATTTCTGAAGAATAATACGCGCGTGAAATTCAATATGTGCAGAAGAAGACACTTTTTGGGTCAATTGAACTAAGTAAAACTCACCACCTGCTCCTTCAAGAGTCGCATCCTTTTTTAATTGAGACGAAACAGTTAATAAGTCAATAGGTTCGCTATTTTCAAACAAAGTGTGTATGGCTTCAAAGATATGTTTGTGAGCATCTTTGTAAAACACCTCAGCGTGTAGGATATCTATTACTTCATCAACACCTTTTTTATCAATCATCATAGCTCCAAGCACAACCTGCTCTAAATCAATTGCTTGTGGAGGTAGCTTTCCTTTTTCTAAAGAAATTACCTGAGAAGACTTAGGTTTAAATTTAGTTTGCTGCTGTACTTTTTCCATAAAGCGAATGTAAATAAAATGTTAATTTAATAGTGCGCGTTTTGAGCTTCGATATTAACCGATTTTCAACATTTGGGGTGTTGATAACTTGTAAACTTTGTTAATAAGGTACAAAAAAAACCGAAGAAAAAACTTCGGAATTTTGAAAGGGTTGTTATAATTGAAGTTAGCCTTTAAAGACACCCATTTCTGAATATTTTTCCATTCTTAAATTGACCAAATCTTTTGGTGATAAGATTTTTAATTCATCATAAACCTTTTCAATTGCTTTTGAAACTGTAGCAAAAGTTTTGGGTCGATCACTGTGTGCTCCACCCAGTGGTTCTTTAACGATAGTGTCTATTAGTTTCTGTTTTTTCATGTCTTTGGCAGTAAGTTTTAGTGCTTCTGCAGCTTGCTCTTTGTACTCCCAACTACGCCAAAGGATAGAAGAACAACTTTCTGGTGATATAACAGAATACCAAGTGTTTTCTAGCATTAACACTCGATCACCAACACCTATACCTAAAGCACCTCCACTGGCTCCTTCTCCAATGATGACAACAATAATTGGTACTTTAAGGCGAGTCATTTCAAGAATGTTACGTGCTATCGCTTCTCCCTGACCTCGTTCTTCAGCTTCTAGACCTGGATATGCTCCCGGTGTATCAACAAAGGCAACAACAGGCAGTCCAAATTTTTCAGCAGATTTCATTAAACGTAAAGCCTTGCGATATCCTTCTGGATTTGCCATACCAAAATTTCGGTATTGGCGAGTTTTGGTGTTATATCCTTTTTGTTGACCAATAAACATATAGCTTTGGTCACCAATTTTTCCTAATCCTCCAACCATAGCTTTATCATCTTTAAAGTTACGGTCACCGTGTAATTCTAAAAAAGAATCCCCACAAATGGCTTTAATGTAATCCATGGTATAGGGACGATTGGGATGACGCGACAATTGAACGCGTTGCCAAGGTGTAAGGTTTTTATAAATTTCGGTTTTTTTCTCTTTAAGTTTTTTCTCAATCTGTTTACAGGTATTGCTTACATCTACTTCACTATCTTCACCAATCTGGCAAGCTTTTTCGTATTGTTCCTGTAAATCTTTTATAGGTAGTTCAAATTCAAGATATTCCATAGTATCTTTAGATTGTAGTTTTTAGCTTAGCTTACAAAGATAAAATTTTGTTTTTAGGTATTGGGCAATTGCCTTTTTTTTCTTTGCAATCTGTTTTTAATTATTCCGTTTGCTATAACTGTAACAATAATAATAGCTGCTCCATAATAAAATTCAACATTCATATATTCTGAATCGCCCAATATAAGTAATGCCAATATAATTCCATAAACCGGTTCTAGGTTTACTGTGAGCATAACTGTGTAGGGAGTTATCCACTTCATTACGTGTACCGAGGCTAAAAATGCATATGCAGTACAGAAAGAGGCTAAAATCAATAAAAATAACCAATCGTTTACAGATAAAACAAATAAGTCTGGAGTAATTTTTCCTTTAAATGCTAGGTAAATTGTAATGCACAATGCTCCAAAAAATAATTCATATAATGAAATAACCGAAGCTTTATGTTTTACTACCAGTGCACCATTGATTATTGTAAATATTGCTCCTAAAAAAGAAGATGCTAACGCTAGTCCAATACCTAAAATATAATTAGTTTCTACATTAAAAATCAAATACAACCCCAAAATTACTATGACCCCAAAAAATACTTCATACCCAATAACTTTTCTTTTATAAAACAAAGGTTCTAATATTGAAGTAAAGAAAGCACCCGTTGACATAATTGCCAAGGTTACTGAAACATTTGATGCTTTAATTGCTCCAAAAAAAGCGAGCCAATGCAAAGCAATTATAAACCCTGCAAAAAAGAATTTTGATAGCGTTTTTACTGAAAATTTTAGCTTTTCTTTTTTCAGAAGTATAAATAGGAAAATAAAACCCGACGCCAATAGCATTCTGTACCAAACTAACGGAATAGCATCTATAGAAATTAATGCTCCTAGCACAGCTGTAAACCCCCAAATAAACACAATACCGTGTAAATGGAGGTAGTTGAGTAATTTAGCGTTTTGCATTTTTAAGTAAGTAAATGGCTAAGATACCAAATACAAAATTAGGAAACCAAGTAGCAATAAAAGGTGAAAAGGAGCTTTGTTCTGCCATTGTACCAAATATTTTATCAAAAAAGATAAATACCATACCAATAGCAATACCAATCGCTAGGTTCACTCCCATACCACCACGTCTTTTAACTGATGAAACAGCTACAGCTATTACTGTCAAAATATATGCTGAAACGGGCAAACTCCATCGTTTATAACGAACCACTTCATACCTGTTTATATATGAAGATCCTTTTGCTTTTTCGCGTTTGATAAAATCATTCAACTCGGTAAAATTGAGTGTTTCTGCAATGTACTCTACTGGGGTTAGGTCTTCCATATCAAAAGAAAAAGTAGTATCTACTCTTGTTTTAGTAAGAAGTTTATCTTCGTGTTCACCTACAGTTCGTTTTTTAAAATTATACAGACTATATGTACTATCTTTTTCATTATATCGAATTCTACTTGCTGAAATTTTATAGGTCATTTCATTACCTTCAAAATGTTCTAGCGTAAAGTTATTTCCTGTTTTTTGTTTCACATTAAAATAACTCACATAGATATAATCATTGTCACTTATCTGCCTATAAACGTTTGATTGAGCTCGGTCTTGCTTTCCTTTTTTGAGGTATTTATATTTAAATTCATTAAAACCTTTACTTGCCATTGGCGCTAGATACATACCCATGACCAAAGCTCCAATGCAAACAATGGTTGCTCCTATCATGTAAGGTCTCAAAAATCGATAATAGGAAACTCCGCTACTTAAAAAAGCAATTACTTCGGTATTATTGGCCAACTTTGAAGTAAACCATATTACTGAAAGAAATAAAAACAACGGAAACAGTAAATTGGCAAAATAAATGGTAAAGTCTAAGTAATATTTTGCTACCTCAATAAATGGAACCTCGTTTTCGAGGATTTTATCAATTTTTTCGGCAAGGTTTACAGTTATACCAATAGGAATAAATAATAGCAACAATAATATAAATGTTCCTAAATACCTTTTTAATATGTATTTATCGAGAATGCTTAACATTAAAGTCGCTTATCCATTTGTTTAACCATCTTGTTTTTCCAAGAAGCAAAATCTCCTGCTAAGATATGCTTTCTCGCTTCACGAACCAACCACAAGTAAAAACCTAAGTTATGAATGGTTGCTATTTGTTTTCCTAACAGTTCATTTACTTTAAATAGATGCCTTACATATGCTTTACTATATGCAGTATCTACCCAAGTAATTCCCATTTCATCAATAGGTGAGAAATCTGCCTCCCACTTTTTATTTTTAATATTGATTGTTCCGTGAGCTGTAAATAGCATACCATTTCTTCCATTTCTGGTAGGCATTACACAATCAAACATATCAACACCCAAGGCAATATTTTCCAATATATTTATAGGAGTTCCTACTCCCATAAGGTAACGTGGTTTATCTTCAGGAAGTATATTGGTAACAACTTCTGTCATTTCATACATTTCGTCAGCAGGTTCTCCTACAGAGAGTCCGCCAATAGCATTTCCTTCTGCTTCTACAGATGCTATATACTCTGCAGATTGTTTTCTAAGGTCTTTGTACGTGCTTCCTTGAACTATAGGAAACAGTGTTTGATTATAATCATATTTTAAGGGTGTTTTCTCAAGATGATTAATACATCTATCAAGCCACCTGTGGGTCATATGCATAGATCGTTTTGCATAGTTATAATCACAAGGGTATGGAGTACATTCATCAAATGCCATAATAATGTCTGCTCCTATGCTACGTTGTATTTCCATCACATTTTCGGGAGTAAAAAAATGGTAACTTCCGTCAATATGTGATTTAAACTTTACACCTTCTTCTTTAATTTTTCTATTTGCCGAAAGTGAATACACTTGATATCCGCCACTATCGGTAAGGATATTTCGGTCCCAATTCATAAATTTATGAAGCCCACCTGCTTTTTCAAGAATATGAGTTTCAGGTCGTAAATATAAATGGTAGGTATTTCCTAAGATGATGTCTGGGTTTATCTCTTCTGTAAGTTCTCTTTGGTGTACACCTTTTACACTCGCTACCGTTCCTACCGGCATAAAAATAGGGGTTTCGATGGTTCCGTGGTCTAGGGTTATTGTACCGGCTCGAGCTTTACTTTGAGGATCTGTTTTCTCTAATTTAAAATGCATTCACAACTTTTTCTGAATTGCTTATCTTCTTTAATAAGCAGTTGCAAAGATAGTAGGATTTGTTTAGATAAATAGGTTAAGTTTTATTTTGAAAGTTTTCTGAAATTTAAGTTTAAATAAAATTGAGTAAAAAAGGTAACCTTAATAACTTCATTAAAATCGTTAATAACTGCTCAAAATTAGTTTTGCCTCCCTTTTAGAATACTGTATTTTTGATGCTGAAAACCAAAATAATACAAATGGCAGATTTACAACATCTTGAAAACTTGGTGATACAAGTAAGAAGAGATATTTTAAGGCAGGTTCACGCAGTAAATTCGGGGCACCCAGGAGGTTCATTAGGCTGTACAGAATTTTTTGTGGCTTTATACCAAGAGGTAATGAATCACAACAAAGAGTTTAATATGGATGGTATTGGAGAAGACCTTTTCTTTC
This sequence comes from Marixanthomonas sp. SCSIO 43207, assembly GCF_019904255.1. GTDB lineage: Bacteria > Bacteroidota > Bacteroidia > Flavobacteriales > Flavobacteriaceae > Marixanthomonas. The sequence continues at coordinate 1,852,916 of NZ_CP063203.1, read as the reverse complement.
TTTCAAACGGTCATATTTCTCCAGTTTTTTATAGTGTTTTAGCACGTTCGGGTTATTTTCCTGTAGAAGAGTTAAAGACCTTTCGTCACATTGATTCTCGCTTACAAGGACACCCAACAACTCACGAAGGGTTGCCCGGTGTGCGCATAGCTTCAGGATCATTAGGTCAAGGTATTTCTGTAGCTATAGGTGCTGCAGAAACAAAAAAATTAAATAATGACAACAACCTTGTCTATGCTCTCTGCGGTGATGGCGAACTTCAAGAAGGTCAAAACTGGGAAGCATTAATGTATGCTGCCGGAAATAGAGTAGATAATTTGATTGTTACTGTTGATTTAAACGGTCAACAAATTGATGGTGCTACTCAAAATGTGCTTCCGTTAGGCAACGTAAAAGAAAAGTTTGAAGCGTTCGGTTGGGAAGTTTTAGAAATAGAAGAAGGTAACAAACTATCTGAAGTAATTAACGGGCTAGAAAATGCAAAGGATAGAACAGGCAATGGGAAACCTATTTGTGTTTTACTACACACGGTGATGGGCAATGGTGTAGACTTTATGATGCACACCCACGCTTGGCATGGAAAAGCACCAAATGATGAACAGCTAGAAATAGCACTATCGCAAAACCCGGAAACGCTGGGTGATTATTAATTCTGAATTAACGTACAATGAAAAAATATACAGACAGCGGAAAAAAAGATACACGATCTGGTTTTGGAGCAGGATTGACTGAATTGGGAAAAACCAATGAAAACGTAGTCGCACTTTGTGCAGATTTAACCGGCTCGTTAAAGATGGATGAGTTTAAAGAAAATCATCCAGAGCGGTTCTTTCAAGTAGGAATTGCCGAAGCCAATATGATGGGTATGGCAGCAGGAATGACTATAGGGGGTAAAATTCCATTTACAGGTACTTTTGCAAATTTTTCTACAGGAAGAGTATACGATCAAATACGACAAAGCATTGCCTATAGCGGTAAAAATGTAAAAATTTGTGCTTCACATGCCGGTGTAACCCTAGGAGAAGATGGAGCAACACACCAGATTCTTGAAGATCTTGGGCTTATGAAAATGCTTCCGGGAATGACTGTAATAAACACTTGCGATTACAATCAAACAAAAGCAGCAACCCTAGCTATTGCAGAACATCAAGGACCAGTTTACTTACGTTTTGGAAGACCAAAAGTAGCCAACTTTACAGATGAAAATCAAACCTTTGAAATAGGAAAAGCCGTTCACCTGCAAGAAGGTACCGATGTTACTATAGTAGCAACAGGTCATTTGGTATGGGAAGCATTACAAGCTGCAGAAGAGTTAAACCAAAAAGGTATAAGTGCAGAAGTGATTAACATACACACTATAAAACCTTTAGACAATAAAAGTATTATTGATAGCGTTACTAAAACAGGGTGCATTGTTACTGCTGAAGAGCATAATTATTTAGGTGGTCTTGGTGAGAGTGTTGCCCGAGTATTAGCCAAAAATGCCCCAACTCCACAAGAGTTTGTGGCTACGCAAGATACTTTTGGAGAATCTGGCACACCAGATCAATTAATGGATAAATACGGCTTAAACGCAAAAGCTATTGTACATGCGGTAAATAAAGTAATCTCGCGTAAATAATCTTTTTTTGCTCCTACCTGGTTTATTAATCAGGTTTTGATCAAAAAAGAAAACCTCGCAATATATTGCGAGGTTTTCTACTTTTATAAGGCTAGCTTACGCTGTGTCGCGCGGTTGATGTTGTTCTTTACGTTGTTTTACTTGATGGTTAATCTCTCTTCCATCTGCCTCTTTCTCCTTTTTATTAATAGCTTGTTCTTCTATGCTTTGTTTTTGCTTATTCTTTTCATTTTTATCTCTATCCATAATACAAATTTTTAGTTCAACATAAATATACCATTGCATTTTACAATTTTCAACACAATTATCATACATTAACAGAAATTGTTAAACACTTCTCAATTAGCAAAATGCTAAGAAATTTCTCTGATTATGATTGTAACTTTATAGTAAAAGAAACAACTATGAAAACTACAAGAGAACAAGCAAAAGAGACTATACATCAAGATCTAGTTAATAATCTTCAAGGTCTTCTTGAAAAAAATTATGATGCAGAGAAAGGCTTTAAAAAAGCAATGGAAGATGCAGAAAGTCAAGATTTAAAACGGTTTTTAAAAACACAAGCTTTACAAAGAAATAGGTTTGCTACCGAGCTTGATAAGGAAATTCGTGATTTAAATGAAACGCCAAAAGAAAGCGGAAGTACAACCGGGACCTTGCATCGTACTTGGATAGAGCTGAAGTCTGCCGTAAGCGGAAATGACGACGAAGCCGTTCTAGAAGAATGCATTCGCGGAGAAAAAGCGAGTCTTGAAGAGTATGAAAATACATTAAAAGAAAATAGATTTCCGCAGCAATTACAAGTATTACTTGATAGCCAACTCGCAGAGATTAAAGGCACAGTTGCCAAAGTAAAATCACTAGAAGATCTTGCTGAAAATTAAGATGTTATGATGTAAGACAGCAAGATTAGCCCTGAAGTACCTCCGCTTCAGGGTTTTTTATTTACATTCTTGTGTTTTTAAACTTATTTGGACTTTACATTTTAAAAAATTCCTTAATTCACTTTTCACATAATTTTTAGAAAATCACTTATAACTTAGTTTATCTTTATACTCAACCAAAAAATAAAATAATATGAAACGATTTGTATTTATTGTAATAACAGTATTATTAGTTGCTTGTGCAGGTGATAAAAGTGAAAGTGACACAGTTAGAGATATGGCTGTGGAAGAAGTAAAAAGTAAATTAAACCTTCCTGAAGGAACCACTTTTAATAATGAAAACATTGAAGTAACCGAAAAAACTTCAGATACTGAAGGTGTTGAAACTATTTATATGGTTAAAGTTTCAATAAATTCACAAGATCAAAATGGAAATGAAGTAATAAAAACCCACACACTAGAATATGAAAAGGGTGATGGAGATACTTACAAGCTTGTTTCATTTAACGAATAAACTCAAATTAATTTTAAATTAAAATTCAGAATCTAAATGAAGTATTTTTTTCTTTCTATTTTATCGATACTAGTTGTATCGTGTAATACCGCTCAAACTGCAAAAGTTTCAAAGAAAACTCGAGTAGATTATGCAAATAGCATTACTGCAGATGAGCTTAAAACTATGTTATACACATTTGCAAGTGACGAAATGCAAGGTAGAATGACTGGTGAAAAAGGGCAAAAACTAGCTGCAGAATACCTACGCAATTTTTACCAAGATAACGGAATTGCTTCTCCTATTGAGAAAAACAATTATTATCAAACCATCCCTGCTGAATATTTCAGTAGAATGTCAAAGCCAAAATCATCTGAAAATGTTGTGGCTTTTATAGAAGGATCAGAAAAACCCGATGAGATAATAGTTCTATCTGCACACTATGATCACGTAGGTATGAAAGAAGATGGTACAATTTATAATGGTGCCGATGATGATGGAAGCGGTACGGTTGCACTTTTAGAAATTGCTGAAGCTTTTCAACAAGCCGTAAAAGATGGAAACGGACCTAAAAGATCAATACTTTTCCTACACGTAACAGCTGAAGAAATAGGCCTTTACGGTTCTCGATATTATACCGAAAATCCACTCTTTCCACTAGAAAATACTGTTGCCAACCTTAATACTGATATGATAGGACGCATTGACCCTGATAAAAAAGATAATCCAGAATATATTTATTTAATAGGAAGTGATAAACTGAGTCAAGATTTACACGATTTATCTGAAATGGTTAATGAAAAGTATATTAATCTAGAGCTTGATTATAAATACAATGCTGAAAATGATCCCAACCGTTTTTATTACCGAAGTGACCATTACAACTTTGCAAAAAATAACATTCCAGTAATTTTTTATTTCAACGGAACACACGAAGATTATCACAAACCAACAGATACAGCAGATAAAATTGAATATGATTTACTAACAAAGCGAACAAAGTTAATCTTTCAAACAGCTTGGGAAGTAGCCAATCGAGATGATAGAATTACCGCAGACAAACTTGAAGGAAACGGAAAATAATAGCATTAAAATCCTAAAACAAAAAAAGCTTCTCAAAATTTTGAGAAGCTTTTTCTTTGGGTGGAAGATCGGTTTCGAACCGACGACCTCCTGAACCACAATCAGGCGCTCTAACCAGCTGAGCTACAACCACCATAAATAATCGCTTTGAAAGCGGATGCAAATATAAGGCATTTACCACATTTGCACAATATAAAAATAGCGGAATTTTTAGATTAAATCAAAAATAGAATCTACTGCCACGTATCGTTCAGCAGTAAATCCTTCTCCATGCTCTACTCCTATTAGTCTACCCAAGTTTTGAGCACGATACCTAATGCTCTCATTAAAGTTTGCTGTAGCAATAGGAGTTACCGGTTCTTCTGAGTTTTCATCATAAAATTGGCTTTTGTATGCTGCGACAGATTCTATTTTTTTATCTAGAAAACCTGTAATATCAACAACAAAATCGGGTGTTAAGTCCTTCCATTGTATGTAATGATATACGTGCTTAGGACGCCACTCTTTTTGATTATTGCCCTCGTGTATAGTTTCTATCTTTCGTAAACCACTTAAAAAACAAGCATCGCTTACCAGTTTGCTACCTCTACCGTGGTCAATATGCCTATCATCAACAGCATTACACAATACAACCTCTGGTCTATATTTTCTTAGTATTTTAATAATCTCCAATTGGCTTGCAGGATTGTTAACAAAGAAACCATCTGAAAATTCCAAATTTTGACGCATAGAAACTCCCAAAATTTTTGCAGCTTCAGCAGCTTCTTTATCTCGTATTTCAGCTGAGCCTCTAGTTCCTAACTCTCCTCTAGTTAAATCAAGTATTCCTACCTTTTTACCATTTGCTATTTCTTTTGCAATAGTCCCTGAACAACTTAACTCAACATCATCTGGGTGTGCACCAATGGCCAGTATATCTAACTTCATTTTTTTACTTTTTTTCTAATTCTTTTTCTGAAATGTTTTCAAATGCTTGTTCCAAATCTGCTATCAAATCCTTTTTTTCTTCAATTCCTACAGAAAATCGTAATAACCCATCGCTTATTCCTTGTCGTTTACGTTCTTCTGCCGAAAGCAAAGCGTGAGAGGTTTTTGCAGGTGAAAGGATGGTTGATTCTACACCGGCCAAGCTCATAGATTCTTTAATCAACTGTAAAGACTTCATAAACTTTGAGGCACTTAATCCTTCTTTTAGTTCAAAAGAGAGCATACCACTGTATCCTTTCATTTGTTTTTTTGCTAAATGATACTCTGGATGGTTTTTTAAACCGGGGTAGTATACTTTTTTTACCATATCATGCTTCTGCAACCATTTTGCCAGTTTTTTAGCATTTCGGCTTTGCGCTTTAACACGTAATTTCATGGTTTTAATACTTCGTTCAAGAAGCCACACCGTGTAGTCGCTCAAACTTCCACCTAGGTTTTTTGCTATATTCCATATTTTGGTAATGTGCTCTTCTGAAGCGGCTACTGCACCGGCGCAAATATCACTATGACCGCCCATATATTTGGTAGCACTATGTATCATAATATCAATTCCGAAATCTGCAGGGTTTTGATTAATAGGTGACGCAAATGTATTGTCAATCATTGTCACAATATTTCGGTTTTTGGCAATTTTTGAAATCATTTCCAAATCTGTTACCACCATCAATGGATTGGATGGCGTTTCTACAAAAATCACCTTGGTATTCTCTTTAATTTTTGAAGTAAAATCTGTTTCAGAAAAACCTTCTGTAAAATCATATTCAATTCCGAATTTATCAAACTCTTCAACTACAAAATTATAAGTGCCACCATATAATGTTTTTTGTAATACTACGTGATCACCAGCGTGCAAAAAAGCTAACATAGTGGTGCTTACTGCTGCCATTCCACTACCAAAAATTAAACCGGCTTCTGTCTTTTCAAGCATCGCTATTTTCTTGCTTAGCGCTTCTTGGTTTGGGGTATTAAAATAACGGGGGTATCGTTTTACATCTACTCCTTCATATGCATATGAACTTGACGGAAATATAGGTGAAACAGCACCTTTGAATTGCTCATCTTTTACTTCGCCTATGTGAGTACAAATAGTATTTACACCTAGATTTTTTGTATTCATAGAAATATTATTTTTCTGAACGTCTAAGGTATAAATTCCTTATCAAGTTTGCTATCTTTATGGTATGAAATTACTACTTACTAACATTAAAACACTGTTACAAACACGTGAAAATCCTCCTAAGAAAGTCTGTGGAGAAGAAATGAGTCAATTGCCTTCTATTAATAATGCTTGGTTATTGATTGAAGATGAAAAAATTATAGATTATGGTGAGATGAAAAGCCTTCCGGAAATTGAAGGCTTTAAACCCATAGATTGCACAGGTAAAATTGTAATGCCGGCTTGGTGTGACTCTCATACACATATAGTTTATGCCGGAAATCGTGAACAAGAATTTGTGGATAGAATCAAAGGCTTATCTTATCAACAAATTGCCGAAAAAGGCGGCGGCATTGTGAATAGTGCAAAAAAGCTTCAGCAAACTTCTGAAAAAGAACTCTATAAACAATCTGCCAAACGTCTAGAAGAAGTTATGAAACTAGGCACTGCTGCTATTGAAATTAAAAGTGGCTATGGTCTTACAACAGATGCCGAGGCAAAAATGCTTCGAGTGGCAAAAAAACTAGAAAAAAACTATCCAGTTACAGTAAAAACTACCTTTTTGGGCGCTCATGCTGTACCTACTGAATACAAGGAAAATAAAGAAAAATACATTGATTTAATTTGTGAAGAAATGCTACCTCACATCGCTAAAGAAAACTTAGCAGAGTATGTAGATGTATTTTGTGAAGATGGGTATTTTTCAGTAGCAGAAACAGAACGCATCTTAAACGAAGCAAAAAAGTATGACCTTATTCCAAAAATACATGTAAATCAATTTAACGCAATTGGCGGTATTGCTTTGGGGGTAAAACACAATGCACTTAGTGTAGATCACCTAGAGGTACTAACCGATGATGATTTACAAGCCCTCAAAAACAGTGAGACTATGCCAGTAGCACTACCCTCCTGCTCTTATTTTTTAAGCATCCCATACACACCAGGTAGGCAATTGATAGATGCAGGATTACCACTTGCGCTGGCTACCGATTATAATCCAGGGTCTACACCCAGCGGAAATATGAATTTTGTAGTTGCAACAGCTTGTATAAAAATGCGATTAACTCCTGAAGAGGCAATAAACGCCGCTACAATTAATGGGGCTTATGCGATGGGAATTAGCGATACCCACGGAACGATTACCAAAGGAAAATCTGCTAGTGTCATTGTTACAAAAGCAGTTCCTTCATATGGGTATTTACCTTACTCTTTTGGTAGTAATTTAATAGATTCTGTAATTATTAATGGAAAAATTATATAATGAACTACGTTCGCTTTTATTCAGAAAAAGAACTTTCACTATTTACAAATGCTCGCGCTGGTGAAGAAAAATTGGGTGATGCAGTAAAGAGTGTTTCAAGTTGGGAAGAATTAAAAAACACTGCCTCTCAATATGTTTTATTGGGTATTCCTGAAGATATTGGCGTACGAGCAAACCACGGCAAAGCCGGCGCTAGAGAAGCTTGGACAACTACATTAAAAAGCTTTTGTAATATTCAAAACAATAGCCTAACGCAAGCTAAAAACTTAATTATTCTGGGCGAAATAGACTGTAAAATCCAAATGGAACAAGCTGAAAAAATTTCTGAAAATGATTCGCATTATTATGAAAAATTAGGTGAATTAGTTTCTCAAATTGATGATAAAGTTTCTGAAACTATAAAACAAATCATTCAGCTAAATAAAACTCCAATTATCATTGGTGGTGGTCATAACAATAGTTTCGGAAATTTAAAAGGAGCTTCTCAAGCAATAGGAAAAGCTATTAATTGTATAAATTTTGATGCACATACAGATTTTAGAACACTAGAGCATAGACACAGCGGGAACGGATTTTCATATGCTTTTGAAAATGATTTTTTAAACAAGTATTTCATTTTTGGATTGCATAGAAATTATACTTCAAAAGGTGTTTTTGATGCGATGCATAAACAACAAAGTAGAATACAATATTCTGTATTTGAAGATGTCGCAGTTTCTGAAAAAACATCCTTTGCGGCCATTTTACAAAACGCAGCAAACTTTCTTAAAACCGATACTGAATATTTTGGTATTGAACTAGATCTTGATGCAGTTGAAAATATAGGTAGCAGCGCTATGACGCCTAGTGGTTTTACAGTAACTGAAGCTCGGAAATTTATTCATTTCTTTTCAAAAAAAGAAAACTGCAAATACATTCATATTTGTGAAGGCGCTCCTATTTTTTCTAGTAATCTTGGGCAGTTGGGAAAGGTAATTTCTTATTTAATATCAGATTGTATATCATCATGAAAATCATACCATTTAATCCCAAATACGCCAAAGACTTTTACGAGTTAAATATAGAATGGTTAGAAACCCACTTTTATGTAGAAGATTTTGATCGCGAAGTTTTAAGCAAACCAGAAAAGTATATTTTAAAGCCTGGCGGCCACATTTTTTTTGCTATTGAAAATGAAACAGTTTTGGGCACAGTCGCACTTTTAAAAAGAGGCGAAAAAGAGTTTGAATTAACCAAAATGGCCGTTTTACCTAACCAAAGAGGAAAAAAAATAGGTCAAAAGTTAATGCAGCATTGTATAGATTTTGCTAAACAAAACGACTTTAAAAAACTTTTTTTATACTCAAATACAAAGCTAGAAAACGCAATTTATATATATCGAAAATTTGGTTTTGTAGAGGTAAAACAAGAGGTTGACGTTCCTTACGAACGTAGTAATATTAAAATGGTTTACCCTTTATAATTATTTATTCTTTTCTTCAATCCACTTTGCTAGATATTTTGTGCTTTGCGTGGTATGATGTTGTAAAATTTGCCCAAAGAAATTTGTATTTCTATGATTTTGCAAATGTGCCTCGAGATGCTTAATTTTTTCTAAAAAAGATGGTTCAAAATTAGTTTTTGCAAATCGGTTGTAAAGAATTTCAAAACCTATTTGTTGGCTTTTTAACCATTGCTTTTCATCGCTGTACAGCATTGCTGCGGTATCTATAAAGTGCTGCCAATTATTTTTTTTACAATCACCAAGAGTTGTTTCTGCGATTCCTTCGGCTCCAATTTTTGTAGTTACATAAGGGGTTCCGCATTGCATGGCATCAAACAGTTTTCCTTTTAAACCGGCGCCAAACCTAATGGGTGCCAAGCAAACTTTTGCTTGTTGCATCACTGTTTTACAATCTTCTACCCAGCCTTTAATTATAAAACCCTCTTTGTCATTATGTAATTGAGTGATTTGTTGTGGTGCATAAGCGCCATATATATGTAATTCTGCCTTCGGAAATTTTTCTTTAAGTTGTGGCCAGATTTCATTTTTTAAAACCTTAACCGAATCTACATTGGGCGCATGCAACAAATTGCCTATGGTTATAAAGTGTTCTCTTTCAGAAAAACCCGGTGTTTTAGAAGGAGATACTTCCGTTTTAAATAAAAACGGTACATAAAAAAGTAACTGTTTAGGTACCGAAAAGGTAGTTGTTAAAAGCTCTAATTCTGCTTCGGAAATTATCAAAGAAAGATCGCAACGATAGATACTGGCAAGTTCTCTTTTGGCAGTTTCGGTAAAAAGGTGTGCTTTTTCAACAGGTATGTTTTCTTTTATTGCTTTTTCTCTAGCTTTCCGAAGAAAATGTAAATCTTCGGTATCTAAAATTTTTATAGCATTTGGACATACTTCGCTAACACGCCAACCAAATTGCTCTTCTGTAATAAAACGGTCAAAAATAACGATGGTAGGTTGTTCTTTCCGAAGAAATTCATCAAAAGAGCTGTTGTTTAATTCAATATTTTTTGAAGAGACTGTTGTGCTTTCTAACTTGGCTGTTTTATCAGTTTTAACAGCTGTACTTGCAACTATAATAGTGTATTCTTGGCGCAATACCTCTATAAGCTGCATCATTCTTGAACCCGCTGCTGTTGTAGTGGGTTCGGGGAATGTGTGCCCTATAATTAGTATCTTTTTCAAGATTTTTGGGTATTGTAATGCGATTATCCTGTTACAACCTCTGCGTATAAATCAAAATCTTCAGCTGCTGTTATTTTTACATTAAAAAATTCGCCTGTGCGTAAATAACCTTCTTCAGCATTAATTAATACTTCGTTATCTACATCTGGGCTATCAAACTCGGTGCGACCAACGTAATAGTTTCCTTCTTTTCGGTCTATTAATACTTTAAATTCTTTTCCTATTTTTTGTTGGTTTAGCTCCCAAGAAATTTGGGATTGTATAGCCATAATTTCATTAGCGCGTTCCATTTTTACATCATCTGGAACATCATCTTCTAAGTTAAATGCATGGGTGTTTTCTTCGTGTGAATAAGTAAAGCAACCCAAACGCTCAAAGCGCATTTCTTCAACCCAGTTTTTGAGCAATTGAAAGTCTTCTTCTGTTTCGCCGGGATATCCCACAATCAAGGTAGTGCGAATAGCCATATTAGGTACATACTTCCTGAAATCTTTTAAAAGATTGGTGGTTTTTTCATAAGTAGTTCCTCGACGCATAGATTTTAAAATATGGTCAGATATATGTTGTAAAGGAATATCTATATAATCACAGATTTTTGGTTCTTCACGCATTACATCAAGCACATCCATAGGAAATCCAGTTGGAAATGCATAATGTAGTCTAATCCACTCAATACCGTCAACTTTGACTAGATTTTTCAGTAATTCGGCTAGGTTCCTTTTTTTGTAAAGGTCAAGACCATAATAGGTAAGGTCTTGTGCAATAAGAATTAATTCTTTTACTCCATTGGCTGCAAGCTTTTCTGCTTCGGTAACCAAGTCTTCAATGGGTGTACTTTTATGTTTTCCGCGCATTAAGGGTATGGCACAAAATGAACACGGTCTATCGCAACCTTCAGCTATTTTTAAGTAGGCATAGTTTTTTGGAGTTGTAGTTAAGCGTTCTCCTACCAATTCGTGCTTATAATCGGCTCCCAAAGCTTTTAACAAACCGGGTAATTCTGTTGTTCCGAAGTATTGATCTACATTGGGAATTTCTTTTTGAAGATCAGGTTTATATCGCTCAGAAAGACATCCCGTTACAAACACTTTATCAACAACTCCTTCTTCTTTTTTCTGAACGTATTCTAAAATTGTATTTACACTTTCCTCTTTAGCATTTGCAATGAATCCACAGGTATTGATAACTACAACATTTCCTTCTTCTTCGTGTACCACTTCTTTTTGATTGGCACGCAATTGGCCCATCAATACTTCACTGTCATAGACATTTTTTGAACATCCTAGTGTTACTACATTAATTTTATTTTTTTTCAGTGACTTGGTACGCATAACTCAATTTTATTAAGGCGGGCAAAGATACTGTTAATTAATAAGAAACCAATACAGTATTGTTTGAGTACGTTCAATTATTTTCTTTGTAATAGTTTTCTAAGATTGAAGCTATTTGTTTATTTCCTGAGGTTATTTCTTCAATAGTTTTTTTTGTTTCTTCAGAAAGTATAGATGCTAAAGGTTGTTTTTGTTGAAGAATCTTTGGAAAAACGGCTGCAATTTGTTTATCCCATTGTTTAAAATATTTGGGTAAATCATCTGGATACACAATTTTACGCTTCGTTCCTTCATCACTTGGCCGAAAGGGCTCTGAGATGTTTAAGTACCCATAATCATCTGTTAATTGTTCTCCGGGATGAATATCTCTTATTGCTATTTCAAAATCATAGGCCGTGGTTAAGCAATTTGATTTAAAACTATGGTTTACAAATCTGCCATGGTCCCAACATAACACATAGTGACCTTTACTATTTCTATAAGTGTAAGTGTCTAAAATTTCTTGATAGAGAGTTTCCATTTGTAAAAACTCTTCTTTGGTAAATGTTCTATCAAGCTTATCAAGTACCCAGGTAATGGTACCTGCTGGAATGAATTTGGTAGCCACAACCCCGTGGCCAATATCATTATTTATAAATTGTAGTTCGGTATCTGGATGAATCATTTTTTATATAAACTTCTACGTGAAGTTACTTAAAAAATGAATCGACAAACTCAAATTTATTAAAAACTTGTAAGTCTTCTACTCCTTCACCTACTCCTATATAACTTACAGGAATTTTAAATTGATCGCTAATACCAATAACTACTCCTCCTTTTGCTGTACCGTCAAGTTTTGTAACTGCTAGTGAAGTTACTTCGGTAGCATTGGTAAATTGTTTAGCTTGTTCAAAAGCGTTTTGACCAGTAGATCCATCTAATACAAGTAATACATCGTGTGGAGCATCTGGAATTACTTTTTGCATAACACGCTTTACTTTTGAAAGCTCATTCATTAGGTTTACCTTGTTGTGTAACCTTCCTGCTGTATCAATAAGTACTACATCTGCATTTTGGTTAACAGCACTTTGTAGCGTATCAAAGGCTACACTTGCCGGATCGCTTCCCATACTTTGTTTAACAATGGGTACATCGGTGCGGTCTGCCCAAATTTGAAGTTGGTCTATTGCTGCAGCTCTAAAGGTATCTGCTGCGCCCAAAACAACTTTTTTACCGGCTTTTTTAAATTGGTATGCCAATTTACCTATCGTGGTTGTTTTTCCTACCCCATTAACTCCTACAACCATAATAACATACGGGGTAGTCTTTTTAGGAACTTCAAATTGAGTAGCATTGCCGGTATTGGTTTCACTTAAGAGGCCGGCAATTTCTTCACGAAGAATTTTATTTAGCTCGTCTGTTCCTAAATATTTGTCTTTGGCAACTCGAGCTTCAATACGTTCAATAATCTTAAGAGTTGTATTTACACCTACATCGCTTGTTACTAAAACCTCTTCTAGGTTATCTAGCACCGCGTCATCTACTTTACTTTTACCGGCAACTGCCTTTGAAAGTTTATCAAAAAAGGAAGTTTTTGACTTTTCTAAACCTTTGTCTAAGGTTTCCTTTTTTTCTTTTGAAAATATTTTTTTAAAAAGACTCATAGTTTTTGTTAGGTATGATACTGCGTGAGGGATTGAGTACGCTATCCTGTAGCGACGAAAGCCCGACCCGGTTAGGGGCACGCCCTTGTATTAATGGTTGTTAGCATTCAAAAATACAAAAAGCCACCTTTGAAAAAAAGTGGCTTTTTATATATTATTTTGTACAGGTTATTTTTTGTTTAACCAATCACTTACTTGATCTGGAGCCATAATAGACTCAACAAAAACATAAGCTCCTGTTTTCTCAGACTTTACCATTTTAATGGCTTTTGTCAATCGTTTTGATCCTGTTTGTAATGATGCTACTGATTTCTTTGCCATAACTCAATTATTTTATCTCCTTGTGAACAGTCATTTTCTTAAGAATAGGATTGAATTTTTTCAACTCTAATCTGTCCGGAGTATTTTTTTTGTTTTTTGTAGTAATGTAACGAGAGGTTCCTGGTTGACCAGAATTTTTATGCTCCGTACATTCTAAGATTACTTGAACTCTATTTCCTTTTTTAGCCATTGTTACCGACTTTATGTGTTACTGCAATTATTTGTTAAGAAAGCCTTTAGCGCGAGCTTCTTTAACTACTGCATAAATACCTTTTTTATTGATGTCTTTTAACACTGAAGTAGATACTTTAAGTGTTAACCACTTATCTTCTTCAGGAATGTAAAAGCGTTTTTTTACCAAGTTAACATTAAACTTGCGCTTGGTTTTATTCATCGCGTGGGATACGTTGTTCCCAACCATTGCTCTTTTGCCCGTAAGCTCACAAACTCTTGACATTGCCTTAATTGTTTATAGTTATTTTTAAACAGGGTGCAAATTTAAATAAATTTATCGGTATGCACAATAAAAGACATTCAGTTTTTTAAAATTTCTTTTAGAAGCATTTCAAAAGCTTTATTGGTTGCTTTTATAATAACCCTTTCGCGGTTATTACCAAAACTAAATTTTTCTGAAATAACTCCTTTTGGTGAAGCGATTGCGATAAAAACGGTTCCTACCTCATCTTCTCCATCCCCTTTTGTAGGTCCGGCAATTCCTGTAGTTGCTACGGCATAATCTGTATCAAAAAGCCGAGATACATTCTTTGCCATCGCTTCTGCTACCGGAGCGCTTACAACGGTATGTTTTTTTATTAAATCTTCATCAACACCCAAAACAGATACTTTTTTATACGTATCGTAAGGAACAAGGCTTCCTTTTAAGTATGATGATGCTCCCGCTACAGCTGTTATCTCTTTTACTATTGAACCGCCTGTACAGCTTTCGGCTAAGCTTAGACTTTGCTTTTTTTGAGTTAACAAAGAAGCTACCCGTTCTACAATACTTGTTTCATCTTCATATCCCACAGCAATATCATCTAGCATACTACTAAGTGTTTCCATTTGAGCATCTACAGCTTCTTGCAACTTATTTTTATCGGCTCCTTTTGATGAAAGGCGTAACCGTACCCTACCTAATGAGGGTAAATATGCAAGTTTTATGGATTCTGGAAGGTTATTTTCCCAATCTTCAATGCGCTCGGCAACGGCACTTTCGCCTAGACCATAAGTTAAAAGTGTTTTGTGATATATATGTGGTCGGTTATATTTTTTTATGATTCTAGGAAATACTTCTTCAGTAAGAAGGTGCTTCATTTCATAAGGTACGCCAGGCATAGAAACAAAAACTGTGTTTTCTTTTTCCATCCAAATTCCTGGAGCAGTACCATTTAGGTTTTGTAATACATCTGCTTTTGACGGCACCAATGCTTGTTTTAAATTGGCTGCCAAAGGCTCTTTTTTAATATATTTTGAAAATATATGTTTGATATTTTGAAGTACTTCTGGGTTTTCAATTAGCGTATCTTGAAAATATTCACAAAAGGTTTCTTTTGTAATATCATCTTTTGTAGGCCCCAGACCACCGGTAACAAGAACAATATCTACTCTATTTTTGGCGTCTTCAAGTGTATTTAAAATATGTTGTTTATCGTCTTGTATAGAAGTTATTTGATAAACTTGAATTCCTATTTTATTGAGCTGCTTACTTATATAGGCAGAGTTTGTGTCTACAATTTGACCTATAAGTATCTCATCGCCAATGGTTATTATTTCTGCTAACATCTATAGATTGAAATCTTCTTTAAGCTCTTTAATTACCTCTTTTACAGTAGTGACTACTGTTTCTAGCTTTGATTCTATTGCAGATTGTTTTTTTGATGTTTTGGTCCAAGACTCTATAGCCAAAATTTCTTTATTAATTTCTACACCAAACATTTCAAAATTTGGTTTCATTTTGTGTGCAAATTGGTAGGCCAACTCTTTATTATTATTACTTACAGCTTCTTGCAAAGCTTCAAGGTCTGGTGGTATTTCATCTAGAAAGGTTTGTGCTACAACTGCCATAAAATCTTCATCACCACCGGCAATTTCTTGTATTTTTTCTATGGAATAATGTTTACTCATTTATTTAACTTTTATGGAGAACATTTGTTTATCTTCTATATACCCTTTTAATCGATCATCAGCTTGAACCTTTGCTACGCCCGAGGGAGTACCCGTAAAGATAACGTCTCCTATCTTTAATGTAAAATATTTTGAAATATATTCAATAAGCTCGTCAATTTTCCAAAGCATTAACTCAGTGGAAGCTTTTTGAACAATGGTTCCGTTTTTTTCTAAACTAAATTCAATATTGTCTACAGTTTTAAACGTATCTTTTGATAGAAAATTACCTATCACAGCAGCACCATCAAAAGCTTTGGCTTTTTCCCAAGGCAATCCTTTTTCTTTTAACTTTGATTGAAGGTCACGTGCTGTAAAGTCTATACCCAGACCAATCTCATCATAATATTTATGTGCAAATTTGCGGTCTATGTGCTTACCTATTTTATTGATTTTTACCAAAATTTCTACTTCGTGATGTACTTCTTCAGAAAAATCTGGTATGAAAAAAGGCTGTTTTTTAAGCAGAATTGAGGTATCAGGTTTTAAAAAAAGAACCGGATCTGTAGGTTTTTCATTTTGTAATTCTGAAATATGATCGGTATAATTTCTGCCTACACAAATTATTTTCATAAAATATTACAGCTTATTATTCAATTGGCTTAATTTAATTCGAGTTAAAACTTTTTTGGTATACAATGGAAAATCTGCATTTAATAACCATCCAAAATAACCGGGTTCTTTCTCAATAATATCGGTTACTTTTTTTCCTCGATGTTTTCCGAAGCTAAAAATCTCTTCACCTTGTTTATCATACCCTATAAAACCTGCAAAATCTGCATAATTTTTATGAGCACTAAAGGTAGACAGAAAGTTCACATCATTTTCAACATCATCATAGCGGTCTAGTTGTGCTTTGAGCACCTCAAATGTTGCATTGGTATCTGCCTCTGCACTGTGAGCGTCTGTTAAATCCTTATCACAGTAAAACTTATATGCTGCTTCTAGTGTTCTTTTTTCTTTTTTATGAAATATAGTTTGAACATCAACAGCTTTTGCTTTTTTAAGGTCAAAGTCTACCTCTGCCCTCAATAGTTCTTCAGCTAATAGCGGAATATCAAACCTATTGCTATTGTATCCTGCCAGATCACTATCTTTCATTAAATCCTGCACTCTATGGGCCAACTCTTTAAAGGTAGGTTCATTTTCTACCATTTCATTGGTAATTCCGTGGATTGCCGAAGTTGAAGGTGGAATAGGCATCTCTGGATTAACGCGCCACGTGTGGCTTTCTTTGTTTCCGTTTGGAAATACTTTTAATATAGAAATTTCAACAATGCGATCTTTTGCTACGTTGGTTCCCGTGGTTTCCAAATCAAAAAAACAAATAGGCTTCGTGAGGTTTAAATCCATATGATAGGTTCAGATTTTTTATAAAACTTTGATTGCTTCGGAAGAAATAACTTCCGAAGCAAATTTGAATATATAGTGTGTTATACTTCTCTATTCACATCCCAAGCTTCCAAGTAGTCGGCTACGGCTTTTACAAATTGACCGCCCAATGCTCCATTTACAACGCGGTGGTCATAACTATGTGATAAGAACATCTTGTAACGAATACCAATAAAGTCACCATCTGGAGTTTCAATCACTGCAGGAACTTTACGAATGGCTCCAAGTGCTAGAATACCTACTTGCGGCTGATTGATAATTGGTGTACCCATAATACTACCAAAGGTTCCTACATTGGTTACTGTATAGGTACCTCCTTGTATCTCATCTGGTTTTAATTTGTTTTGACGAGCTCGGTTTGCTAGATCGTTAACTGCTTTACTCATCCCCACTAGGTTAAGTTGGTCTGCATTTTTTATCACCGGAACAATCAAGTTGCCATCTGGTAAAGCTGCAGCCATACCTAAGTTTACATTTTTTCGTTTAATGATTTTATCTCCATCAACGGCGATATTCATTAATGGGTAGTCTTTTAAAGCTTTGGCAACTGCTTCCATAAAGATTGGAGTGAATGTCAACTTTTCACCTTCTCTTTTTGCAAAGTCTCCTTTTACTTTATTTCTCCAGTTCCAAATATTTGTCACATCACATTCTACAAATGATTGAACGTGAGCAGATGTTTGTACACTATCAACCATATGCTTAGAAATCATTTTACCCATACGAGTCATTTCAATGATTTCATCTTCACCACTTACTGATACAGCAGGTTTTGGTTTTGGTGCCTCAGCAGGTTTTGGTGCTGCAGGCTGTGGTTGTGTTTCTTGTTTTGCTTGAGTTGCTTGTTGACCTCTATTTTTTACGTAAGCCAACATATCATTTTTTGTCACTCGACCGTCTTTACCGGTGCCTTTAATGGTATCAAGTTCAGATTGAGAGATACCTTCTTCTTTGGCAATATTTTTTACCAAAGGAGAATAAAAACGATCTTCACTACTTTCAATTGTTTGTGTTGTTTGTTTTGCAGTTTCTACATTTTTTTCAACTGCTTCAACCATTTCCGGTTCAGGTTTGGTTTCTACCGTTGAGCTTTCAGGGGTATCATCACTTCCACCGTCACCATCAGTTTCAATAATAGCAATTGTTTGACCTACTTGTACAACATCATCTGTATCAAATAGTTTTTCTATCAAAACACCATCTACTTCACTGGGAACCTCGCTATCTACTTTATCTGTAGCGATTTCAAGTACAGCTTCATCAGCTTCTATGGTATCACCCACTTCTTTAAGCCAGTTGGTTACGGTTGCTTCTGCAACGCTTTCACCCATTTTAGGTAGTTTTAATTCAAATTTTGCCATAACGTTTTACAAGTAGTTTTCAGTTTTAACGCTGCAAAATTAGTTAAATTTTAAACGTTTTATGTTTAAAAAGCCTTAAAATACAAGAACGCTACCTTTTTCGTCGCTTTTATCGCTTCCTATAATGAAATTGCAACCCGGTGGTCGGATTCTAAATTGATTGTTTTTATTCCTGAACTGCTTCATAACCATAAATATTTGTTGATACGGCATATAATCAACATCAAAAATAAAGAGGGTGTCTTTTAAGTCTGCATCCTGAAAAATTGCTTTGGAAGAAGCGTTTAATGGAATTTGAATTGTCTCAGAAAGTTGTTTAAGAAGGTTTAAGTTTTCGGTTAAAAGAACGGCTTTGGATAACTCAGGTTTGGTATTCTGTATCGTTTCTGAAGTTGAACTTTTCATTTTTTTGGCAACAGACACCCCAAAATTAACGGCAGAATTTAAAAGAATATTGGAGCTAAAGTGCTTTTTATAAAATATTTGCATTGCTCCGTAAAAACGGTCAAGATACGCTGCGTCTTTTTGTGTGCTTTCTCCTTTGTAATGTAAGGTTTCAGTAGAGCCTATGTAATGGTTTTTATACCCGGCTTGTTCAATTTTGTATGACAAATCAATATCTTCACCATACATAAAATAATCTTCATCAAAACCTCCTACTTGATTGTAAATTGCTCGTTTTAAAAACATAAAGGCTCCTACCAAGACAGAGGCGTGTCCTGTTTCAGCTTCAGAAAGGTGGCTTGCATAATATTTTTTTGTAAACCCGAGCATTTTTAAAAGCGAAACCCAAGGTGTTGGGATGTTTCGTTTGCTTTCGGGAAGAAAGTTGCCAGTTCCGTCAAGTAAATAAACGCCTATTGCACCTATATTTGCTGAAGACTCTAGTGTTCCCAGACATTTTTCAAAAGCACCTTCGGCTACTGCTGTATCGGGATTTAAAATACAAACATACTCTCCTGTTGCTACTTTTACGGCTTGATTATTTGCTTTACTGAAACCTACGTTTTCTTTATTTTCAATTAAAGTGACGTGAGGAAATACATCTTTTACCATCTGGCAGCTATCATCTGCAGAGGCATTGTCTATAACAATGATTTCAGTTTCTATATTTTTGGTAGCCCTTTGTACACTTAAAATGCATTGATGCAAAAAATAGCGCACATTGTAATTTAAAATAACTACAGAAAGCTTCACTCTTTATTGGTTTTTTAATGAGGTTTCAAACGGGATACGATTTACAATACTGCGCCCTAGAGTAACCTCATCTGCATATTCCAATTCATCACCTACCGAAATTCCTCGCGCAATGGTGGTCGTTACCACATTATAAAGCTCAATTTGCTTAAAAATATAAAAATTTGTGGTATCACCCTCCATTGTAGAACTTAACGCAAAAATAAGTTCTTTAATTTTTCCAGATTTTACTTTTTCAACCAAAGAAGTAATAGACAACTCACCGGGCCCAATACCATCCATAGGTGATATTTTACCTCCCAAAACGTGATAATGCCCTTTATACTGACTGGTATTTTCTATAGCCATAACATCACGAATATCTTCAACCACACATACAATTTCTTCAATTCTATTTGGGTTTGAGCAAATTTCACACAACGCTGTATCTGATATGTTATGGCAATTTGAGCAAAAATTTATTTCTTGTCTCATTTTCTGAAGACTTTCAGAAAGCTGAAGCGTTTGGTTTTCAGGTTGTTTCAACAAATGCAACATCAGCCTCAAAGCTGTTCTTTTTCCTATTCCAGGAAGCTGAGAGACTTCATTGACTGCGTTTTCCAGTAATTTTGATGAAAAATCCATTGAGTTGTAAGATAAAAAAATGCTTCGGAAATATACCATTTCCGAAGCATTTTTAATAACACATACTTAGTTTAATTTTTTATAAACTTTTTAGTTATTGTGCCCAATTCTGTATTGATTCTGATAAAGTATATACCCGTATTTAAATTTGAAACTGAAACTGTGTGCGTTTCTGAAATAGAAACATTCGGTTGATAAACCATTAATTTACCCAAAGTGTCAAAAATACGAATGTCGGCCTCAAGGTTTCTTGAAAGCTGAATGTTTAGGTTGTCATTTGTTGGGTTAGGATAAACATTTACATTATCACTAGAAAGTATATTTTCGTCTACACTTAATACTGGCTCCTCTACTGGAGATGCCCAAAGACCTCTTCCGTAGGTGGCAGCATAAATCATATCTGTTTCATTATTGATTTCAAGTTCATTAATTTGAACATTTGGTATGTTATTGCTAAACGGTTGCCATTCAGAAAGTCCGTTATCAATATAATAAATACCATAGTTCATTCCCACATAGAGACCATCTGCTCCGTTATCATCCCATACCAAAGATAGCGCTGTAAAATTTGGTAGGTTTTTACGGTAGTTCTCCCAAGTTTCACCTCCGTCATTTGATATCATTACTTTGGTATTACTTGCAACGGCCACAGCAACTTTATTAGGGTTTGTAGGATGTACGGCAATATAATTAATTCTACCACTACCCGGAATTATATTAGAATCCCAATTGGTTGCTCCTCCGTCATTAGTTTTATAAAAGGTAGTTGACCTACTGGCATACATTATTTGATTGTTTGATGGGGCTATTTTAAGGTTGTCAAGATTGTTTCCAAAACTTTGTGAAATTGAACTCCAAGAACTTCCTCTGTTTGTAGACTTATAAACTCTACTATAACCCGTATAAATTGTAGCGGGCACGGCTGGATCTTGTTCAAAAGGTGTAACCCAGTTTCCTGTACTTGGTTCGTTTAATCCAAAATAACTAGTTCCTCCATTTACAGATCTGTATAAAGATCCATTTTGAGAAGTTCCATATAAATTGTTAGGGTTGTCATAGTCAACAAAACCTTCCATACCGTCTGCACCTAACCAATCTCTCCATCCTGCAGCTTCTGTATACACAGATGAACCATTATCTTGAGATCCTCCGGTAATAATGACATCTTGAGTTTGTGATACCCCTATTTTATAAAACTGTCTAATACCAAGTCCTTGTGTTAAATCGGTATAATAATTGGCGTTTACATTTCCTGTGTCATCTGCTCTAAAAATACCTCCATCAGATCCCACATATAGCGTAGAACCAACAAATTCCATAATGTCTACATCGGCGTGACAATATCCTATGTTTGCTCCAGCAGCATTACCAGGAATCCAATCTGATGTTATACTAAAATCAACTCCACCATTGGTTGAGCGCCAGGTTAAAATACCTGCTATGTGAACCTCATCGGCATCAGTTGGGTTTACAGCTATATCCATATCTCTTGGTGCTTGCCCTCTGTTGTCTTGTGCAGTTGTACTGTAACCAAAATAATTTTTTCCAGTGTGATTTAATTCAGTAAAACTATCGCCTTCATCATTTGAAGCATAAAACCCACCAAAAATACCTGATGAAGCTTCTAAAACATATACTACTGAAGTATCATCTGCAGAAACTCCAATCATTTTAGGACCATTATTAAAACCTCCTATTTGAGAAAATGTATCTCCGCCATCTGTAGATTTATGAAAACCAGTTCCTGAAGCAAATACTACAGAAGGATCACCTGGCTTAAACTCTATATCATATCCTTGAGAGTCTGATGTTACTTGCTGCCAATTATTTCCTCCATCAGTAGTTTTGTAAATACCTGCATTTTGTGAAGATGCAAACATAATGTCGCTGTCTGTAGGATGAATGAGTATTTTGTTTACTAAAGAATTGCTCAAATCTGCTAAAAGATTCCAAGTTGAACCAGCATCTTCAGATTTAAAAATTAAACCACTTGAAGAGCCAAAAAAGTAGGTATTAGCATTTGAAGGGTCAATAGCTACTGAATACACACTTAAGTTTGTGAAATTATCACTCATTGGCGTCCAGTCTTGGCCACCATTTGTGGTTTTCCAAACACCTCCAGTATTAGCACCAACAATTATATGGTCATTATCTGCTAGATCAACAGATAAAGAAGTGATTCTACCTACACCAGGATTCCAACCAGAAGTAGCATTCCAGTATGTTGGGCCAAGCTCGGTCCAGTTATCATTTAATGCGGTTCTTGTCTCTGCTGTTCTATTTAAATAAGCATTATACCGTTCTAGTTCTTGAATATTTTCTTTAATTGAAGGAAGGTACCCTTCACTATTCATTAAACGCAATGCATTATATTCCCAGCGTTTAAATTGTTTATACCCAGACCCTCGTCCTTTATCTTTTCCGGCAAAATAGGCCTCTGCACTATCAATAATTTCTTGTACTTTATAGGTTCCTGCATCAATCATCTTTAAATATTCTTGTGAAAATGACGTGCTAACAATAAAAGTAAGGGCTGCAAACAATAAAAACTTAAAACGCATAACTTCAGTTGGTTATAATGTGAAATAAAAATTTTAAAAAAAGTTTTCAAATGTAACGAAAAATAAAGTTTTAAAGCTCGTCAAACTTTGTATTTTTGACACATTCTAAGCTTAAGTCGAAAGTTTTATGCAGCCTTTACATATTCTTTTATTAATTGCCATTTATTTCGGGGTTTTGTTATTGATTTCATATTTCACAGGAAAAAATGACAGCAATGAAGCTTTTTTCAAAGCTGAAGGAAAATCACCTTGGTATATTGTAGCCTTTGGAATGGTAGGTGCATCACTCTCGGGCGTTACATTTATATCAGTTCCTGGCTGGGTAAAGGATTCTCAGTTTAGCTACATGCAAGTAGTGTTGGGTTATTTGGTTGGGTATTTTGTCATCACGTTTATCTTACTGCCCATTTATTACCGAATGAACGTAACGTCTATTTACCAATATTTATACAATCGCTTCGGAAATGTTAGTTATAAAACTGGTGCTTTTTTCTTTTTTATATCTAGAGTTTTGGGTGCTTCATTCAGGTTATTTTTAGTAGCAACCGTTTTACAATATTTTGTTTTTGAAGCTTGGAATGTTCCCTTCTTTATAACGGTTATTTTATCAATTTTATTAATTTGGATTTATACCGCAAGAGGAGGAATTAAAACCATAGTATGGACAGATACACTACAAACACTTTTTATGTTGGGCTCTGTTATTGTTGCCATATTCTTTATTAAAGATGAATTAAACTGGACATTTACCGAGCTTGTTTCTGCTCCAGAAATAGCTCCCTACACAAAAACATTTTTTACAGATAGCTTTCTAGATGCAAATTATTTCTGGAAATCATTCTTTGGAGGTATGTTTATCACCATTTGTATGACGGGTCTAGACCAAGATATGATGCAAAAAAACTTAACCTGTAAAAGTTTAAAAGACGCACAAAAAAATGTTCTTTCATACAGCTTCGTCTTTATCCCTGTTAATCTATTGTTTTTGTTTCTAGGAGCGCTGCTCTTTGTTTATGCAGAACAAAATGGTATTAGTGTTCCGGTGCTAGACGGTAAAGAAAAAACCGACTTATTGTTTCCTGAAGTGGCACTTAATGGCTCAATGGGATTAGGCTTAAGCATCATTTTTATTTTAGGATTAATCGCCGCAGCCTATTCAAGTGCAGATAGCGCACTAACATCATTAACCACTAGTTTTTGTATTGATTTTCTTGGAATAGAACGCAAAGAAGTAAAACATCAAAAAAGCATTCGGAAAAAAGTACATATGGGTATTAGCGCCCTACTAGTTTTGGTTATTATTGCGTTTAAATATCTTTTAGACAGTAGTGTTATTGATCTTTTATTAAAAGCAGCGAGTTACACCTATGGCCCTTTATTAGGTCTTTTTGCTTTCGGAATTTTCACAAAAATGCAAGTGAAAGACAAATGGGTATGGTTGGTTTCAATTATTTCGGTAGCAATCACCTATGTACTGGGCAGCATCCCGCCTGAATATCTTGGCGGATACCATTTTAATTATGAATTACTCATTGTAAATGGTTGTTTAACATTCATTGGTTTAATATTGATTAGAAGCCAAAAGAACTAACGTACAAGCAACTTCAAACTCAATATTATTTTCTTTTAGAAGCGTATAAAACTCAGGGTTTTCAGTTCCTGGGTTAAAGATTACTCTATTAGGCTGTAAAGAAAGAATGTAATCATAATAAGCCTCTTGGCGTTTTGGATTTAAATAAAGAGTAACAGTATCTATATTTTTAAAGTTTTCTTTTTCCGTAGTGATAGAAATACCCGCTACTTCTCCTTCTCGTAACCCAACAGCTTCTACTTCAATATTATTTTTAACCAATCTATTAATAGCGATATTTGAATATCTAGAGGGTTTTAGGCTTGCTCCCAATACAAGTGTCTTTTTCATAATTTTCTTTTTCTGGTCAAAAAATACAATAGCTTTTAATGAAGCTTCGCTAAAACTATGTTAAAAAGAGATATTAGTGTAACAATATAATAATTGCTTCGTCTATTGAATAGAAATATTTCTGACTTTACTGTGAAATTTTTTACGTTGATGGTTAGTGTTAATATTAGCAGTAAAGCTATAAACCCGAAGCAATTTGCTTCGGGTTTATTTTTTTATCCCACTTATTTTGTAACATATTTTTAGATTGAGCGTCTCATGTTTAAAGACTTAGATTCTTGAAAAACCTATTGCTTATTAATATGCAATACAAGCTACTAAGTTTAACCATCATCAATCAATTAATGAACAACAAAAATCAATCAAAAAATGAAACAGTTATTTTGTTTACTTGCCTTTTTGGCATTTACAACCTCTTGGGCTTCAGTTAGCTCACACAATGAAAAAAACGGCTCTATTCAGGGTGTCGTTATGGACAAACTCTTACAGCAGCCTATACCGTACGTAACGGTTGCCGTAAAAAAACTTGACGGAACTATAATCACCGGTGGTGTAACAAATGATTCAGGAACGTTTTTAATAGAAAATATTCCTGAAGGCAAAAGCATAGTGAGTATACAGTTTATTGGGTACAAAATACATACTTCCGAAATTGAAATTTCAAAAGAAAATTCCTCTATCAATTTAGGTACCGTTTATCTAGAAGAAAATGTAGATTCATTAGACGAAGTTACTGTGGTGGCAGAACGTTCAACCATTGAACAAAAACTAGATAGAAAAGTAATTAATGTAGGTAAAGACCTCACTACTTCGGGACCTACCGCTTCAGATATTATGAATAATCTTCCTTCTGTAAGTGTTGATCAACAAACAGGCGACCTTTCATTAAGAGGAAACCAAAATGTTCGGGTAATGGTAGACGGAAAACTATCTAATGTTCCGGTGGCCCAATTGCTTAAACAAATACCTTCTACTTCAATCAAACAAATTGAGTTAATCACAAACCCTTCAGCAAAATATAATCCTGAAGGTATGAGCGGTATTATTAATATCATACTTCATAAAAACGTGAATATAGGCTTTAACGGAAATGCCAATGTAGGACTAACCTATGAAGAACAAGCAAAGTTTAACAGCTCTATAGATATGAATTACCGAAACGGAAAAATTAACCTGTACGGAAACTGGGGGCATAATACGTCAAAGAATGAAAATTTTGGAAACATCTTTCGTCCAGATGATAACTCTGAACAATTTTTCTTCTTCCTAGATGATAGAAGGTCAAATTTATTTAAAGTAGGGCTTGATTTTTACCTCAATGACAAAAACACCTTGTCTTTTTTCACAAACCAAAATATATTTGATGGCGATTTTTCAGGAACAACAGATATACTTTATTATAATCAACCTTCACTCAACCAAACACAATTATTTTTTAGTGATTCTGAAAACCAATCGTCACAATACAATTTTAATTACAAGTTAGATTTTAATAAAGAAGGGCACAACATAGAGGTTGAAGCAGACTACAACACCTTTACCAACGATGAAATAGCCGATTTCCGTTTTACCGGAAATAACCTTATCCCAAACTACATGGATTTTGTAGACACAGAACGAGATAGGCTTACGGTAAATGTAGATTATGTAAACCCTATTTCAGAAACTGCAAAAATTGAAGCAGGTCTTGAAGCGCGTCTTTTTGAAACCAATATTGACTACGCTTCTACCGGTCAAACATTTAATGCAGACGGACAATTAATTGATACTCCCAATACTGCTTTTGATTACAATCGCGATATATATTCAGCATACGTAACCTACGGAAAAGAATTTGAAAAATGGTCTTTTCAAGCCGGTGCCCGAGTTGAAACCGTTGACGTAAAAGCAGATACCAATACTACACGTGCTTTTACAAATGACTACGTTCAAGTATACCCTTCGGCTTACGTTACGTATACACCAACAGAAAAAAATCAATTTCAAGTAAGCTATAGCCGAAGAGTAGATAGACCCGGTTTAGAGCAAGTAAACCCAATTAGAGAATGGAGCACACCGTTAATTTCTTCATTCGGAAACACCCAATTAGAACCACAATTTACCAACTCATTTGAAGCCAATTACACTAGAAGCTTAGAAAAAGGAAGTATTACAGGAGGTGTTTTTTATCGGGCAATTGAAGATGAAATTAATCGCGCTGTTTTTATAGATAGAACCGATTTAAACAAAGTAATTTTAACCTTTGACAACTTTGCAAATACATCAGCCTACGGAATAGAGCTTTCAGGTAATTACCGTCCTTTTAAATGGTGGAATTTTAACACCAGTTTTGATTTGTATTCTCAAACACAAAAAGGTATAACAGAACGCCTTATTAACGCTGGTGACAATCCAACTGTAGGAGATATAATTTCCGAAACCATAGAAGTTGATAATACTGCCTGGAATTTTAGAATGATTAATAATTTCAAGGTAACTAAGCAACTTACGCTTTCGGCATTTGGTTTTTATCGTGGTAAAAACAAGGGGCTTCAGTTTGAGGTAGACCCAATGTATTTTGTAAATCTTGGTGCCAGATATAGCCTTTGGGATGGTAAAGGAACTTTTAGCATAAACTATAATGACATTTTTGACACTATGAAATTTGCAATAGATGGCAACCGTCCATACCGTCAAGTAGGTGCATTTAATTGGGAAAGTAACACAGTTTATGTAGGACTTTCATATCGTTTTGGTGGTGGAAAGTATCGTGCCAAATCAAGAAAGCAACGTGATGATAGAGAGAAAGATGGCGGTGGCGGAATATTTTAAAAAAGCAATGTTATTTTAATGTTAAAAACTCAAAATAAATGAAACATTTCAAGTTTTAAGTAGTCTATATAATAGAAGTCAATAAGACTCCGAAATATTATTTTTGAATTAGTTCAAATAACATATTTTGTTAAGCTAGAAAAGCCTTCCATGTCTCTGGAAGGCTTTTTGTTTGTTTTAAAAAGAAGTTACCATCTAACAATCACACTTCCCCACGTAAAACCACTACCAAAAGCAGCTAAAACCACTAAGTCTCCTTTCTTTATTTTACCTGCTTTATGTGCTTCAGAAAGTGCGATAGGGATAGACGCCGCAGTGGTGTTTCCGTATTTTTGAATATTATTGAAAACTTGATCATCACTCAATTTTAATTTTTGTTGAATGAATTGAGAAATTCGCAAGTTGGCTTGATGCGGAATAAGCATATCTATATCTGCCACGGTAAGACCGTTGGCTTCGAGCCCTTCGTGAATTACTTCTGCAAAACGGACTATCGCGTGTTTAAATACAAATTGACCATTCATATAAGGATAATAAGGAATGTCTTCTTGTGGGTTTTTTTCAATAATTTCTGGAACCCAATATTCTGTACTAGGTCCTTGTAATGCCAATTCATCTTTATGTTTTCCTTCGCTATGTAAATGAGATGAAAGTATACCAGTATCATCTTGTTCATTTCTTGAAACAACTGCAGCTCCTGCTCCATCACCAAATATCACAGACACACTTCTACCGCGAGTGGTAAAATCGAGGCCGCCACTATGGTTTTCACTCCCAATTACTAAAATGTTTTTATACATTCCTGTTTTAATAAATTGATCTGCCACAGACATAGCATAAACAAACCCACTACATTGGTTACGCACATCTAGCGCCGGTATAGTACGCATACCCATCATTTCTTGTACTTCTACGCCACCACCCGGAAAATACATATCTGGACTTAAAGTGGCAAAAACAATCATATCAATATCGTTGGGAGTTAGATTTGCTTCTTTTAAAGCAATTTCAGAAGCTTTTACACCCATTACTGAAGTAGAATTACCATCTCCTTTTTTAATGTGTCTTCGTTCTTTAATTCCGGTACGTTCTTGAATCCAAGCATCGTTTGTATCCATCATTTTTGAAAGATCGTCATTGGTTACAACGTTTTCAGGCACATAATGACCAAGCCCTGTAATTTTTGAAGTATACATAAACTATAATATAAAGTAAAAGGCAAGATACATAATCAAGCTATGTGAGGGAAGAAAATACGCTTTTTATAGTATGCATGCATAGCAAATTGAATAGCTTCTCGTTTATTTTTTGAGTATCTTTTCAAAAAATTTAATTCTCATGAAAAAACTTACTGCATTATTTATTTTTCTACTTATTTCTTCTGCAATTTATGCACAAGTAGATAAGAACTATCAAAAACCTCCAAAAGAAATTCTTGACCTTGTTGAGGCACCGCCGGCACCTTCAGTAATTATTGATGACAAGGGTGAAAATGTTATTCTTTTATACAGAGACTCCTATAAGTCTATCGCTGAACTTTCAGAAACTGAAATGCGCTTGGGCGGTTTACGTATTAATCCAAAAACAAATATTGGTAGCCGCACCAATTACTATAATAATATAGAAATTAAAAAAGCTACTGATAAAAACTCAAAACAAGTCACTGGTCTTCCTAAAAACGCAAGGTTATCAAATTTTAGCTGGTCGCCCAATCAAAAAATGATTGCTTTTTTACATACCGGTCAAGAAGGTGTAGAAGCTTGGGTGTTAAACATTGAAAATAAATCTGTCAAAAAATTGACCAATGCATCTGTCAATGCCAATATGGGAGACGTTATTAATTGGTTTAAAGACAGCTCTAGTTTATTGGTTAAAATGTTACCAAACAACCGAAAAGAACTAATCAATACTGCTGAAGCTGTTCCTACAGGCCCTACTATTTCTGTGAGTGATGGAGAAAAAGCACAGAATAGAACCTATCAAGATTTATTAAAAAATCCTAATGACGAAGCAAACTTTGAGCAATTAGCTCTTTCAGAAATAAAAAAGGTTTCTGTCACTGGTGAGATTTCAAACTTTCTTCCTACGGCAATGTACCGAAGCATTAGTTTTTCACCAAATGGCGATTATATTTTGGTTTCAGAAATTAAAAAACCTTTTTCTTATTTAGTTCCTTATTATCGCTTTCCGTACAACGAAACTGTTTATGATAATAATGGAAAGGTAGTTACGGTAATTAATGAAGTACCGCTTGATGAAGTTCGCCCAAAAGGATTTATGGCAACTAGAACCGGTAAAAGAAACTTTAGCTGGCGAAATGATAAACCTGCAACTTTATATTGGGTTGAAGCTCTAGATGAAGGAGATCCAGAAAATGAAGTAGACTATAGAGATGTTGTATATCAAGTTGAAGCACCTTTTACCGGAAAAGGAAAAGAAATTTTAAAAACAAAAAATAGATTTTCAGGTATTACTTGGGGTGATGATAAAAATGCCATTGCCTATGATTATTGGTGGAATGATAGAAATACTAAAACCTATCTTTTTAATCCTTCAAACATGTCTGAAAAGCCTGTTATTATTTTTGATAGAAACTATCAAGATCGATACAGTGATCCTGGAAACTTTGTTACTACCAGAAATAAGTTTAACCGCTCAGTGCTAGAACTTAACAATCAAACGGCTTATTTAATGGGCGAAGGATATTCAAAAGAAGGGCAATTTCCTTTTGTGGATGAATTTAATTTAAAAAATAAAAAGACAAAGCGTGTGTATCAATCTAGTTATACCGATAAAAAGGAAAATTTATATGATGCAATTGATATGAAAAAAGGGAAAATACTTGTTAGAATAGAATCACAAAATGAGTATCCTAATTATTATTTCAGAAATATCAATAAAAAAGAAGATTTAACACCGGTTACTTCGTTTGAAAACCCTTTTAAAAGTTTACAAAATGTTCACAAAGAAGTAATTACTTACAAACGTGATGATGGTCTTGAACTTGAAGGAACACTTTACTTACCGGTAGGTTATGACAAGGATAAAAAAGAAAAAAAGCCAATGATTCTTTGGGCGTACCCAAGAGAATTTAAGGATAAAAGCAGTGCTTCGCAAAACACAACCAATCCTAATGAGTTTATTTATCCATTTTGGGGAAGTCCTATATATTGGGTGACTCAAGGATATGTAGTGCTAGATGATGCTGCTTTCCCAATTGTAGGTGAAGGTGATGAAGAACCAAATGATACTTTTAGAAGTCAACTTATAGCAAATGCCAAAGCTGCAATCGATGCTGTAGATGATATGGGATATATTGATAGAAATCGTGTTGCTGTAGGTGGTCACAGTTATGGAGCTTTTATGGTTGCAAATCTTTTAAGCCATAGTGATTTGTTTGCCGCAGGAATAGCAAGAAGTGGTGCTTACAATCGCACCTTAACTCCTTTTGGTTTCCAAAGCGAAGAACGTAGTTACTGGGACTCTCCAGAAACGTATTATACCATGTCACCTTTTATGCACGCTGAAAAAATGAAAACACCGTTGCTTTTAATTCATGGTGAAGCTGATAATAACTCTGGAACCTATCCCCTGCAAAGCGAACGCTATTTTAATGCTTTAAAAGGACTTGGTGCTACAGCCAGACTTGTAATGCTTCCTAAAGAAAGTCACGGTTATAGAGCAAAAGAAAGCATTTTACACTTATTGTGGGAACAAGATACTTGGCTAGATACCTATGTTAAAAACAAAGAAAAAAGTGATGACGCCAAAAATGCCAAAGCAGAAGGAAAGTAAATAGTAACACAACATAAACAACAAAAAGGGTGCATTGTATGCACCCTTTTTTAAACAACCTAACCAATAAAATAATTGATTTTTTTCATAGCATTTTTTTGAAACTCAATTATTTGATATAAAGATACAATATTTTGTTTAATTTTAAATACAGAAAGTTAAACATAAAGTTAATTTTTTATTAAATATACTTTTTGTAGTTATTGATAGAAACCGCTGCTCCCAAATCATTTAATAAATTATACAACCCAAAGAAAGTTCTATTGATATATAAAAAATGCTTAGAACCTCGATTACCATTCATTTTACGTAATTCTGTGTCTTTTGAATATTTATCACTTAATTCGGCAATTTTTCCGAAGAAAACCTCATCTGAAAAATCAAACGTTTCGCCGTGAAATGGTTTTGTAAACAAACTCAGCATTTCATGAAATAACTCTGAAAAAAACTTTACCTCTTCGGGTGAATCATCATTTCTTAAAATTTCTAACTCATACATTTTCTGCATAAAAACATCGGGGTTATTGATGTTTTCGGGTTTTGCGAGTTCAAAATAGGGTGTGTAAAATTCTTCAGGTACTTTTTTAATACAGCCAAAATCGATAGCAATTAAATTTCCGTCCTCGTCAACCAAAAAGTTCCCGGGATGCGGATCTGCATGAACGCTTTTAAGTTCGTGCATTTGAAACATATAAAAATCCCACAATGCCTGCCCTATTTTGTTGGCTTTGGCCTTGTCTTGATTATCTTTTGTAAATTCTGAAAGGTGCTTTCCTGTCATCCAATCCATTGTAATGATGCGATCTGTGCTTAGATCTTCATAATACTTCGGAAATTTTAAATTGGGAATGTTTTTGCAAGCCTCAGTAGTAAATTTGCTTTGAGCCACTTCTAGATTGTAGTCTGTTTCTTCAAGTAACTTTTCTTCAATTTCTTTAAAGTATTTTTCAGAATCTTTACCTTTTAAATTAAACATTTTGATGGCAAAAGGTTTAACTAGTGCAAGGTCACTGCTTATACTGTCTGCAACGCCCGGATATTGAATTTTAACAGCTAATTTTTTTCCATCTTTTTCAGCTTTATGCACTTGACCAATACTGGCAGCCGCCACTGAGTTTGCATTAAAAGAATCATACAAATCCTCAGGTTCTTGATTAAAATATTTTTTAAACGTTTTACGCACCAAAGGCGCAGACAATGGCGGAACTTGAAATTGTGCCAACGAAAATTTTTCTACATATGCTTTCGGCATGATGTTTTTTTCCATACTAAGCATTTGTGCTACTTTAAGAGCACTTCCTTTCAGGTTTTTTAAACCGTCATAAATATCTTCGGCATTACTTTCATTTAAAGCATCTTTGTTGAGGTCTGGGTTAACAAGTTTACCACTATAATATTTAAGATAGTTTCCGCCAACTTTTACTCCGGTACTAACTAATTTTCCGGCGCGTTTTATTTTTCCCGTAGGAATTGAATCTATTGTCTTCATTTAATTCATTTTATCTTTCCAAAGAAATTTACCAAAGTCTATCACACTTTCTAAAGGTGTCGTTTCAAAAACATCAAAGATTGCTCGTACAGATTTTTCAATCACAACGTCTGTTTTTTCAAAAGAAGGTGAACTATCCTCCATCCAATATTTTAAAATAAATAGAGTTTGAAGCCAAGCGCCTTCAGAAAAAACAGAAACAGGCTGTTTTAATATTTTAAGATTTTTTTCTTTGTTTTTTTCATTGATCAATTCAGAAGAAAATTCTTTTACTCTACTGCGAAGTCCTTTTAATTGTGAGAGGTTTTTCATCATATCTTTATGCTCTTTGAGAGCGAAAAGAACATAACTTCTATTTGCGGTTAGCATTTCAAAAAAAGTAAAGAAAAAAGTGAGCATTTTTTCTTGGTTGGTAAAGCCATTATATGCTTTATTTTTATGAGCCAATTGTAATGAATGATCAAAAAAAGTGTTCCAGATTTCATTGCGTAACCCATCAAAAGAACCAAAAAAGTTGTAAAACTCTTCTTCTTTCATAGCATGTTCTTTACAGAATTTGTAAACACTCTTAGGCACTTGTTCATTCTCTAAAACATACGTCATATAATTAGTGATTATATCCTCTCGAGTGATTGCTTTCTTTTTGGTCGCTGTTTTCTTTGTTGCCATAGTATATGCTTTTATGTGTAGTGTTGATTATGGATTAAAAATCAAATCCTTAACAATGTAAAGATACAAATTGTTTAATCTTTTTTAATAATCAATAAACAAAATGTTGTGTTAAAGTTTCCGGTTGATTAGTAGTAAATTACTTCAAAAACTTACAAAGTGACAAGCTGTCATATATACTACAAATGGTATTTTATTTGTCAAGTATATTTCAGAAAAAAATAAAAATAGATATAACCATGAGTAAAGGAACTATTAATGTATCAGTTGAAAATATTTTTCCGCTGATAAAAAAGTTTTTATACAGCGATCACGAGATATTTTTGCGTGAGCTTATTTCAAATGCAACAGATGCAACACTTAAACTAAAACATTTAGCCAACATTGGGGAGGCAAATGATGTTGCTTACGGAAACCCAAAGATTGAAGTAAAAATTGATAAAGAGAATAAAACTCTTCATATAATTGATGAAGGTATTGGGATGACCAAAGATGAGGTTGAAAAATACATTAATCAAATTGCATTTTCTGGCGCCGAAGAGTTTATTGAAAAATATAAAGATAAAGAAGGTGAAGACACCGGAATTATTGGTCATTTTGGCCTTGGCTTCTACTCTTCATTTATGGTGGCGAGTAAAGTTGAAATTATCACAAAGAGTTTTAAAGACGAACCAGCTGCACATTGGGTATGTGATGGATCACCAAACTTCACCTTAGAAGAAGCAGATAAACAAACCCGTGGTACCGAAATTATACTTCACATTTCTGAAGATGAGACCGAATTTTTGGAAGAAGGTCGCATACGTGAGTTATTGGTTAAATACAACAAGTTTATGCCTATTCCAATTAAGTTTGGAATGAAAACCGAAACGTTACCAAAACCAGAAGATGCCAAAGAAGATGATCCTGCGCCAACTAAAGAGGTTGAGAACATTATTAATAACCCAAACCCGGCGTGGACAAAACAACCAACCGAGCTAGAAGAAAAAGATTATAAAGGATTTTATCGCGAGTTGTATCCTATGCAATTTGAAGAACCTTTATTTCATATTCACTTAAATGTTGATTATCCGTTTAATCTTACAGGAATACTTTATTTCCCTAAGATGACAAACGATATGAACATTCAAAAAGATAAAATTCAATTATACCAAAATCAAGTATTTGTAACAGATAATGTAGAAGGTATTGTTCCAGAATTTTTAACGATGCTTCGTGGTGTGATTGACAGCCCTGACATTCCGCTTAACGTTTCGCGAAGCTATTTACAAGCAGATGGAGCTGTAAAGAAAATCTCTAGTTACATTACTCGTAAAGTAGCAGATAAGCTTAAAACGTTATTTAACAATAATCGCGAAGACTTTGAACAAAAGTGGAATGACATAAAAGTTGTTATTGAATACGGAATGCTTACCGAAGATAAGTTTTTTGAAAAAGCTCAAAAGTTTGCATTATACCCAACAGTAGATGGAGACTATTTCACATTTGAAGAACTAGAAGAAAAAATTAAAGAAAACCATACCGATAAAGATGGTAAACTAGTTGTATTATATGCTTCAAATAAAGACGAACAACACAGCTACATACAAGAAGCAAAAGACAAAGGTTACACAATATTAATGCTAGACTCTCCTATAGTATCTCACTTATTACAGAAACTAGAAGGAAGCAAAGAAAATGTAAACTTTGTACGTGTTGACAGTGAACCTGTTGAAAATTTAATCAAAAAAGAAGAAAATCAAGTTTCAAAACTTTCAGACGAAGAAAAAGAAACTTTAAAAACCTTTTTGACTGAAACAATTCCTTCTGAAAAATTTACCGTTCAACTAGAAGCGATGGATAGTAAAGCAAACCCATTTGTAATTACCGAGCCTGAGTTTATGCGCCGCATGAAAGAGATGCAGCAAACCGGTGGCGGTGGCATGTTCGGTATGGGTAATATGCCAGAAATGTACAATTTAATTGTAAACACAAATCACGAATTGGTTTCTGAAATATTAAACACCAAAACTCAGAAAAAGAAAGAACGTTTGGTTAATCAAGCTTTAGATTTAGCCAAGTTGAGCAAAAATCTTTTAAAAGGTGAAGATATGACCGCGTTTATCAAACGAAGTTACGATATGATAAAGTAATAAGTAATTTCTTACATAATTGTCAAAAACCGTCTTAATTGACGGTTTTTTTGTTAATAATTTTAACCATAAACCTCTGATTTAAAATTATTTTAACGTATTTTTGGAGGTATAACCAAAAATTTAACAATTATGAAAAAAATTACATTCGTAGCTTTTTTATGTATGTTAATGACGGTTCCTATAGCTTGGGGCCAAACATCACTAACATCTACTCACTCAGGAAACTCCACTGTTTCTATTAAAAATGGTCCGGCCGGAACTGCGACCATTAAAAACAATCCTGCAGTTAGAGCTCCTTTAACTATCACACACAACGCAACTCAAAACATCACACCCGGTCTAGAAATTGCTTGTGCCACATCTGGAGTACCTTCTGTTTTTAGAGATAACAACATTTTTAATGATTATGACCTTGTCAATGATTTTGGCGTAACAAATGACTTTGGGGTAACCAGTGTTGAATTTGCGATAGGAACTATAAACACTCCTAGTTCATTTCCAATCACCGTTAATGTTTGGTCATCTGTGGGAGCATTTCCCGGAGGAGCACTTACCCTACAAGGTTCTGGTGTTTACACAGCAACCAATGCCGATGTCAACTCTATTGTATCTGTACCCGTTAATGCAACTATTCCACTAGGTGATAATATGGTTATAGAATTAGTACTTGTTGACGATGGTACTGAGCAACACGGCATGCGGTTTGGGTGTAATAATGATGGGTATTCAAGTGAAACTTGGATACAAGCAGCCGATTGCGGTGTAACATCTCCAGTAACTTTAACCTCTCTAGGTTTTTCACAAGATATTGTCGTTAATGTAATAGGAAGTGCCGCTCCAATAATTGCCTGTCCTAATGATATTATGGCAGATACAGATCCGGGAGAATGTGGTGCTATAGTTAACTTTACAGATGCTATTGGTCTTGATCCTGACGGCGGAACTGTTACCATTACACAAACAGCCGGTCCTACAAGTGGAAGTCAATTTCCTACCGGTGATACAACTATAGAATTTACCGCTACCGATGATGAAGGATCTATAGCAACTTGTCAATTTATTGTAACAGTAACCGATATGGAAGCACCTGAGGCGCTTTGTCAAAACATTACGCTTGACTTAATGGGTGGTTCTTCAGTATCTATTACACCAGCAGATATTGACAACGGTTCTTCAGATAACTGCGGAATTGTAGATTACTCTTTAGATATGGATACATTTACGTGTGCTAACGTAGGTGATAATACAGTTACATTAACTGTAACTGATGATGAAGGAAATATTGATACATGTACTGCTACAGTAACAGTTGAAGACAACACTGCACCAGATATTACGTGTGTAGGTGAACCTGCAGTATTTAATATTCTTGAAGAATTTGAAGCAGCAACCATCCCAGCCGGATGGACAACTGTTGTTGAGTCTGGAGCTGACGATTGGGCATTTGGATCTGGAGACATGCCAGGATCTGCAGATGATTTCCCAACCAACGCTGCTATTTTTGATGACGATGCTGCTGGAAGTGGACAAGTAAACCTCGTAAGATTACTATCTCCTGTTTATGATATTTCTGGAGCAGTCTCAGCAGAACTTAACTTTGATTATTCACTGCAAGACTTTGTAGGTGCCGGTGATTTAATTGTTGAAGTATGGGACGGTGCGGCTTGGCAAGAGCTATTATTTATAACAGAAGACACACCTCCTACTACGTTCGGTTTAACCGATGTAATGTCATTTGCAAACTCAGATTTCCAAGTGCGTTTTACCTATGATGATAACGGAGGTTTTGCATGGGGAGCAGGAGTTGACAACTTTGTTTTCAACTATGAACTTGCTTCAACTCAACCTCTTGAAGTAACATTAGACGCTGATGGAAACGCAACAATCCCTGCTTCTGATCTTATTCAATCTGTGACTGAATCATGTGGATACACAGTAACAGTTGGAGGACCAGCCACTGGCGGCGGATCAACTACCGAAACATTAGAAACTACTTTTGCAGGAGGAAATGGTCTTGATGGCGCTATGTTTGACATAGTAGCAATCAATGATGTAACCATTAACTCTTTTGATGTAAACCTAGATACAGGTGTATCTGATGATATTGAAGTTTATTATAAATCTGGTACTTGGGAAGGGTTTGAAGAAGACCCAAGTGCTTGGACTTTATTAGGTACAGCTACCGTTACCTCAGCAGGAGACGGCCTACCAACAGCGTTAAATTTAAGCTTAGGACAAGCAATTGCAGCTGGAGAAACAGGAGCATTCTATGTTACTACAACTGCAGGAGGAATGAATTATACCGACGGGGGCACTACAGGAAATGTGTTTGCATCAGATGCTAATATCGAATTTCTTGAAGGAGCCGGTAAATCATATCCGTTCGGAAGTTCAACGTTTGATCCTCGTGTTTTCAATGGAAATATCATATATGATGTAGGCCCTCAAATTGACACAGATGTAAGTTTTGATTGCTCAAACCTAGGTGAAAGCGAAATAGAAGTATTTGTTACAGATGACAGCGGAAACTTCTCTTCATGTATCGCTACCGTTAATGTGATTGACGTTACAGCACCTATAATCACTTGTGGTCCCGAACCAACACTTTCAGAAAATGTAAATGTGAGCCCAGGTGTCGCAATTCCTGATGATAGCTCAACAGGAGTTTCTACAACACTTACTGTTACCGAAGACATCACTATTGATGACTTAAATGTAGACCTTGACATTTCTCATACTTGGGTAGGAGATGTTATTGTTACTCTTACTTCTCCAGCAGGGACCTCAGCAGTTATTGTTGACAGACCAGGTTTTGATGGTTCAGGTTTTGGATGTAGCGGAGATGATATAATGGCTACACTAGATGACGAAGCTACAGAAGCTGTAGAAGACGAGTGTGAAGATCTTCCTGCTATTGGTGGTTCATTTACACCTAACAACCCGCTTTCTGTTTTTGATGGAGAGAGCTCTATGGGAGATTGGACCTTAACTGTATCTGATAATGCAGGCGGCGACACAGGTACACTTAATAGTTGGGGAATAACCTATTCATATGCTAATCCTAATCCTGATATCTTTATTGAATTAGGACCTGACGGAACAGCAACTATTGACCCTTATGACATTATAAATAATGTTACTGAAGCTTGTGGAATCACAACAGTAGCTTCAGATATTACTGAAGTAAGTTGTGCAGACATAGGTACACCAATGACGATAACTGTATTTGCTAGTGATGCAAGTGGAAACATTGCTTCTTGTACTGCTGAAATCAATGTAATTGATACTATTGCACCTGAAGTAACATGTCCTGAAGACCAAACAGTTGATCCGGGCGAAGGCAACTTATTCTACGAAGTGCCAGATTATTTTGCACTAGGAGAAGGTTTTGCAGTAGATAACTGTACAGATCCTGTGACTATCACGTCTCAAGATCCAGCTCCAGGTGAATTAATTGCAGATGGTGAGTACACAGTTACTTTAACTGCTGAAGATGAGTACGGAAACGTTGGTACGTGTACCTTCCAATTAACAGTTGAAAGCGTATTAGGTGTTGATGATTCTCAACTTAGCTCTGCAGTAGCTATGTATCCTAACCCAGCATCTAGTCAAGTTACTATTTCAAACAAATCAAATATCGCATTACAAAATGCTGTTATTTATGATGTTAACGGTAAGTTGATTAGCCAACACGACCTTCGCAATATGCAAGGAGAGCAGGTGATTGATGTATCTGCATTGGCAACTGGCGTATATATGGTACAAATTGTTAGTGATAAATCAAGCGTTACAAAACGATTGATTAAGGAATAATAATTCCATAATAACCAACCAAAGTAAAACCCCTTCTCAATATTGAGAAGGGGTTTTCATTTTTCAAATTATAAAATAAATATAAAGTGGATTATAAGTTAAGATTGGTTTTATACTTTTATGGCATGAAAAAATTATATCTATTATTAGGCGTAGTATTACTTCTAGCAAGTTGTAATACCAATCAAAAAAAGAATCAAGAAGAAAAAATTCCAACGGAGCAAAATAACGGTATTGGAGATGGAGCACCGTCTCTTTCTACAGCATTTGCCAACACTATTGAGAGTACTCACAATAAAGAAGCTTTTTTAAATAATAATAATGTTTCTTTTGACATTTCTCTCAACTTTAATGGAGAAGAGCGATTAGCCGGAACATTTATCATGCGAACCAATTCTTCTAAGGTAAAGTATATTACAAAGGACAGCACAACCATTATTTATGATGGAAAGGATGTATATATGAGTCCTGAGAATTCAAATATGAAATCTGCTAGATTTGATATTCTTACCTGGCCATACTTTTTTGCTTTGCCCTTTAAACTCACAGACCCAGGAACCGTTTGGGGAGATGTTGAGCAAATTTCAGAAAAAAACAAATCATATTCTAGAGCAAAACTTTCTTTTAAGAATGATGTAGGTGACACCTCAGACGATTGGTATCAAGTTTATGCAGATAATGAGACAAATTTATTAAACTATGCCTCTTACATTGTAACTTTTGGAAAAAGTCTAGATAAAGCTGAAGAGAACCCTCACGCAATTTTGTATGAAAATTACCAAGTAATAGATGGTGTAGCCATTTCAGATAAATGGAAGTTTTATAATTGGAGTGAAGAAAAAGGATTGTTTGGCGAACCATTAGGAGAAGCAAAATTGACCAATATAAAATTTGTTGAATCGGTAGATTATACCGTTCCAGAAAACGCTTCAGAAGTAAAACTACCAACAACAAAATAAATAACCATGATATTACCTTGGCATCAATACCTATTGGGTGTTCTATTAATTTTGGCAGGTGTAAATCATTTCAGAAAACCAAAAATGTATGAGCGCATTATGCCTCCTTACATTCCTGCACACGCTACAATGGTTTTGTTAAGTGGCATTGCTGAAATGTTACTTGGATTTATGCTCTTAAATAAAGACACTCAAAGTATTGCTGCCTGGGGTATCATTGCTATGCTAATTGTGTTTTTTACCGTCCACATTCATATGCTGCAAGATGAAAAAGCCGCGATGAAACTACCCAAATGGGTATTGATTCTGCGTATTCCTCTTCAATTTGCTTTAATCTATTGGGCTTACCAATATGTATGATGAGTTTATTTACTTCAGAAAAAATAATGATTCTATTCATTTTGAGCTGCCGGACGCTTCTGTAGTATATTATCCAAATTTTATTTCAGATAAAAAGGCCAATCAGTTTTACAAATTATTAATAAATAACACGCCTTGGCAACAAGATGATATAAAAGTTTTTGGAAAGGTTTACCAGCAACCACGCCTTACTGCTTTGTACGGCGAGAAAGGAAAGTCATACACCTACTCTGGCATTACTATGCAAGCCTTGCCTTTTACTTCAGTTTTAAAAGAGATTAAAAGTATGGTTGAAACAGTTTCAAAAGAGGCATTTACCACGGTTCTTCTTAATTTATACCGCGACGGAAATGACAGCAATGGTTGGCATAGCGACAATGAAAAGGAATTAGGTAAAAATCCAATGATAGCTTCAGTAAGTTTTGGTGCAGAGCGTATCTTTCATTTAAAGCATAAAGAAAACAAAGGTTTAAAAAAGTCAATCATGCTACAACACGGCAGTCTTTTGATAATGAAAGGAGCTACACAAGAGAAGTGGAAGCACCAAATTCCGAAAACGAAGAAAACTGTAAACCCTCGAATTAACTTAACCTTTAGAACAATTAAGTAATTAAATTGTATTTTTCAGTTTATGAAAAAAGAAGAAGAAAAGTTTACAGACAGAGAGCTTGATCGAATTATCGAAATGGCTTGGGAAGACCGCACTCCTTTTGATGCTATTACATTTCAGTTTGACATTAGCGAACAGGAAACGATTGAAATTATGCGGCGCCAATTAAAACCGTCTAGTTTTAGGTTATGGCGCGAGCGTGTACAGGGCAGAAAAACTAAACATGCAAAACTAAGAGAAACAGATTTTGACAGGTTTAAAAGCAGCCGACAAAAGCATATTACACATAATAAAATTTCAAAGCGGTAATGTATGATTAGCCAAATATCTCGTTAAGGACTTTGGCCAAGCGTATTCCTCCTTTTTGTAGTTGTCCTCTCAAAACATCCATATATTCATACATATATGGGTACCATAGTTTATCTCCTTTTTCTGTTTGGCTGTAAATATCTTTACAAAGAGCACGGCTTTCATACATCCAGTCAATCACAGTACCACTTTGTATGGTATTTAATTGTGAGTTTGATAATTCTTCTGCGTTTAAGGCTAATTCAGAATAAGACATTTCATACTCTTCAATCATTTTGGTATCCCAAACCGTATGTAAATTAGTGCCCTCATTAAACCATCTTACCTGAAAATCATTACCTCCTTTATCTTCTGCAAGTCCAATATGTAAAGGTTGATGTAAATCACCAATAAAGTGTACTAAAAGTTTTAAATGAAAGATTTTTTCTTCTTCTGAAACAGATTCATCTTTAAGTTTTTCTATACACGTATTTATTGCAACGATAATATCACCTTTTTCATTTTTGGGGTGTGTTTCATATGTCCCATCAAAAGGAAAGTTTACATAATGCCAAGGACCATACTTACGGTATTTGTTGTCACTTTTTATTTCATCTGCATAGGTTGAGACCATTGCGAGTGATTGTCCATTAAGTAAATTTGCTATGTTGCGTTTTGCTTTTTTTGTTAAGTATTTTTCGGCGATTGCACCGGTTGCTCTATGGCCATTTCTTCCCCAATCATCTGCTGCGATTGAGGTCATAGTGATTAAGAAAACTAAAAAAGATAATATAATAGGTTGTCTCATAATACGATATTATTGCTTATTCAGAAGAAATTGTAAGCAAAGATACTATTCCTAAAATTAAGTTACTGTTATAAAAACTTGCAAAATATGGAAAAGTAAATTATATTTGATTAATATCATTTTAATATCAAATTAAATTTTCAAACTATGTCAAATGAAAAAACTATTGTTCCGGCTAATGGCTATTTAATGCTATTTATATTTTTTATTATAATTATCATAGGGGTTCTTGGCATTTTAATGACAAAAAATCCTTGGTTTATCGGTTTATTCTTTTTAGCGTTTATATGCCTACCTGGGTTTGTATTGGTAAATCCTAATGGTTCTCGGGTGCTTTTGCTATTTGGTAAATACATAGGAACTATTAAAAAAAACGGTCTCTTTTGGGTAAACCCATTGTATGCAAAGAAGAAAATATCACTTAGAGCTCGTAATTTTGATAGTGAACGTCTTAAGGTAAATGACAAGTTAGGCAATCCCGTTATTATAAGCACCATATTGGTTTGGCGTGTACGTGACACACATAAAGCCGCATTTGATGTAGATAATTATGAAAATTTTGTTCGTATTCAAACCGATGCCGCTGTTAGAGAATTAGCCAGTAAATATCCCTATGATAATTTTGCAGATGAAGGAATGGATGCAGATATCACTCTTCGCTCCAGTATGGAAGAAGTAAATGAAGCTTTGGTTAAAGGACTTGATGAACGATTAACTATCGCTGGAATTGAAGTTCTAGAATCTCGTATTGGGTATTTAGCCTATGCAAATGAAATTGCAAGCGCCATGCTTAAAAGACAACAAGCTACAGCTATCGTTGCCGCAAGACATAAAATTGTAGAAGGCGCTGTTAGTATGGTTGAAATGGCTCTAGAAGAACTTAGTAAAAAACAAGTAGTTGATCTTGATGAAGAACGAAAAGCTGCTATGGTAAGCAATTTAATGGTAATTTTATGTGGTGACAAAGATGCCTCACCTGTTGTAAATACAGGTACTTTAAATATGTAAACAATATCATTATGAAAAATCTACTTATAGCATTCTGCTTTTTGTGCTTCGGAAACAGTATTGCACAAAACCCATTTATTTCAGAAGAAATTGCTGTAACACCTTTGATTGAAGGTACATTATTACTACCTGAAACTTCTGAAAAAAAACCTCTAGTCATCATAATAGCCGGGTCTGGTCCTACAGACAGAAATGGCAACCAAAATATGATGAAAAACAACTCGCTTAAGTTTTTAGCAGAAGAATTATACAATAAAGGAATAGCTACATACCGATATGATAAGCGTATTTTAAAAATTATGAAGTCTGGTACTATTGATGAAAAAAAAATAAAATTTGA
Organism: Marixanthomonas sp. SCSIO 43207; assembly: GCF_019904255.1. Lineage (GTDB taxonomy): Bacteria > Bacteroidota > Bacteroidia > Flavobacteriales > Flavobacteriaceae > Marixanthomonas. The sequence goes on along the minus strand of NZ_CP063203.1, from coordinate 1,809,152 downwards.
TGATTTTATTGATGATGCTATTGCAGTGACAGATTATTTTCAAAATGACTCTCGTTTTGAAAAAATTTTTATCCTCGGTCATAGTCAAGGATCTTTAGTAGGAATGATTGCAGCCAAAGATAAAGCAGATGGTTTTATTTCAATAGCCGGTGCCGGTCAAGAAATTGATGATGTAATTGTAGACCAATTATCAAAACAAGCTCCCGGGCTAGTTGAAAACGCCCGAAAATCTTTTGATGATCTTCGTGTCAATGGTGTTGCGCAAAATTACAGCCCTGGATTAGCTTCTATTTTTAGACCTCAAATACAACCTTTTATTTATAATTGGATGCAATACAACCCTCAAGAAGAGCTTGATAAACTATCTATTCCTGTTTTAATAATTAATGGCGATAAAGATTTACAAGTTCAGGTTAGTGAAGCAGAGAAATTACAAGCTGTAAAACCAGATGCGATGTATAAGGTTATTCCAAAAATGAACCACGTTTTAAAAGAAATAGAAGGAAATGACCTTGAAAACAGTAAATCATACAATCAGTATAATCTTCCAGTTTCTAAAGAACTTATAACCACTATTACTCAATTTATTGAAGAAAATTAATGTATGCCTAAAAAGAAAGCCTTTGCCTTACGTGTAAACGAAGATATGATGAAAGCTATTGAAAAATGGGCTTCAGATGAATTCCGTAGTACCAATGGGCAGATTGAATGGATGCTTCACGAAATGCTGAAAAAAGAAAATAGACTTCCTAAGAAAAAAGACTAACATATGGTTTTTATTCAAATAATTGTATTTTGCAGCTAAACTATATACCCAATGCAAGATACAGCCGAAAAAATTATTGACACCACTCCCCTATTTACAAATGACACCATTGTTTTTGGTGTGTTAATACTATGTTTAGGTTTTATATTTTATACTTCATCAAGAGAAACGGGATTTTGGAAATCTTTCTATAAAATTGTTCCCGCGCTCTTTATGGCCTATTTTTTACCGGCTTTGTTAACCACTTTTGGCGTAATAGCTCCAGAATGGACAACTGTAACAGATACGGGAGAAACGGTTGAAAGTAGTTCTAGTTTGTATTATATGTCTAGTAGGTATTTATTACCTGCCGCTTTAGTACTAATGACTTTGAGTATCGATATTAAAGCTGTATTTAATCTTGGGCCTAAGGCATTAATAATGTTTTTTACAGGTACAGTGGGTATTGTTATTGGCGGTCCATTAGCTGTATTATTGATAGGAACTATATCTCCAGAAACTGTGGGAGGAGCCGGAGCAGATGCTGTTTGGAGAGGTTTATCTACCCTAGCCGGAAGCTGGATTGGTGGTGGTGCTAATCAAACGGCTATGCTTGAAATTTATGGTTATAATCAAGAGTTGTACGGTGGGATGGTGTTTGTAGATATTGTTGTTGCCAATATATGGATGGCTATAATTTTAATAGGAATAGGAAAATCAACCCGAATTGACAAGTGGTTAAAGTCTGACACCTCTGCAATTGAAGCTTTAAAACAAAAAGTTTCAGACTATGCAAAAACCGTAGATCGCAATCCTACTTTAACAGATTTGATGATACTAGCCGCCATTGCCTTTGGGACGGTAAGTTTTGCTCATTTTGGAGCAGGATATTTAAGCACTTTTTTTGAAGATTTTGTAAATAGTTTTCCAAAGGGAATCACACGCAATATTTTCACCTTCTTAAGTTCTTCATTTTTCTGGATGATTACCATAACGACCATTATAGGTGTACTTCTTTCATTTACAAAAGCTAAAAGCTATGAAGGGGCCGGGGCAAGTAAGTTTGGTAGCGTTTTTATTTACATTCTTGTAGCAAGTATTGGAATGAAAATGGACCTAACGCTAATCTTTGATAATTTCGGTCTTATTTTTATTGGCTTGGTTTGGATGGCCATTCATGCTGGTTTATTGATACTCGTTGCGAAGCTTATCAAAGCTCCCTATTTTTTCCTTGCAGTAGGTAGCCAAGCAAATGTAGGAGGTGCTGCCTCAGCACCTATTGTAGCTTCAGCATTTCATCCCTCGCTGGCAACAGTTGGAGTATTATTGGCTGTATTTGGGTACGCAATTGGTACAGTAGCAGCAATACTTTGTACTATATTAATGCAATTGGCTGCGGTTTCATAAGTAAGGTTATTAAATGAACTATAAATTATGAAAGTTATTCAGCTTTCAAGTTTTCAGTTTTATTCAAAATATGCATCTTTGCGACCTTAAAAATTGATAATACATGAGAAACTTATTCATATTGACATTGATCGCAATAACTGTTGCATGTAGTTCAGATTCTAAAAAAGAAATGCAGCTTTCTGGGAATGTAAAAGGACTAAAAAAAGGCACATTATTACTACAAAAAATTGATGACTCAATACTTGTATCTATAGATTCTGTGGTTGTAGACGGTAATTCAAATTTTTCTTTTTCTGAAGAAATAAACAGCCCTGAAATGTATTATTTATACCTTCGGTTAAAGGATGGAAGTTTACGTGATGATAGAATTCCGTTTTTTGCAGAGCCGGGAGAAATTACTATTGAAACAAGCTTGAAAAACTTTGGAAAAGATTTTAGCATTAACGGTTCAGAAAATGAAAAAGCACTTAATGATTATAAAAAATTGATGAAGCGTTTTTCTGACAGAGATTTAGATTTAATCAAAGAAGAGCTTACTGCGCAAAAAGAAGGTGGCGATTCACTAATAAATGCTATAAAAAAGAAAAAAGCTGCTGCACTCTCAAGTAAATATCTTGCCACAGTAAATTTTGCTCTTAATAATAAAGATAAAGAAGTAGCTCCTTATCTATTACTTAGTGAAATATATGATGCTAACGTAAAATATCTAGATACTGTGTATACTTCACTTACTCCAAATGTAAAAGACTCCAAATACGGGAAGCTTTTGGAGTCTTTTATTAGTGAGCGAAAAACTATGAACGATAGTTTATAAAGCGTTAATTTTATCAATTAACTTTCTACCTTCTGCTTCAAGTTCTTGATTAATACCTTTAAAGTGTTGTTGTTTATTTTCAACATCTCTTTGGTTAACTTTTACAATTAAAGCATCAAAGACAGCGATGGCTTCATCAATTATTTTTTCAGAATCTTCAGTTTCTTTTTCTGGGTGGGTAAGTTGCCAGATATAGACAGCCTCGATAATATCACCCAAAACGTAATTTATATCTCTCTTTAATTCACGTACACTTGCCATTTTTTTATTTTTAAAATTTTGCGCAAGATACGAACATTTAGGGAATGTACGTTTCTAAAAGTGAAACACTTGATGAAATAATTGTAAGCGAAGTAAAACTTGCTGGTATCAATAATGTTTCTCCTTTTTGTATTTTTTCTGAAAAGCCATTTGCTTTAATGGTTGCTTCTCCATCAACACACATATAGACAATAAAAGAATCTATCGTTTTTAAATCTCGTTCAAAGGTTTGGGTAATAAAAAGTTTATTGGTTTCAAAAAATCGTGTACTTTTTAAAGGAATTACCTCATTCTTTAAGTTTTCATAGGTAACTTCTGCATTGGTAGCGTTATAATCTATAGCTTGTTTAGCTAGATCTGTATGTAACTCGCGCATTTTTCCATTTAAATCTGGACGATCCCAATCATAAATACGATAAGTAATATCTGATGTTTGTTGAATTTCAGCTAAAAGAATTCCTGCTCCAATTGCGTGGACGGTTCCTGGGGTTAAGTAAAAAACATCACCGGCTTGTATGTATTCAAAATTTAAAATTTCAGAAAGTGTTCCTTTTGAAAGGCTTTCTAAATATTCTTGCTCACTAGTTCCTTCTTGAAAACCTAATATTAATCGCGCCCCTTTTTCTGAAGCTACTATGTACCACATTTCGGTTTTACCAAAACTATTATGTTTTTCTTTTGCCAGCTTATCATCTGGATGCACTTGTACAGAAAGGTCTTGATCTGCATCTATAAATTTAAAAAGTAACGGAAAGGTGTGACCAAAGTTTTTATACACATCAACACCAACTAACTTTTCTTTATATTTTTTGATTAACTCTGTTAATGATTGATTTTTAAGAGATCCATTGGCTACTTGAGAAATAGCTTCTTCAACCCCCGAAATTTCCCAACTTTCCCCTGTTTTTTTTGTTCCTTTTTTCTTTAAAACAGTATGTAACTTATCTCCACCCCAGACTTTCTCTTTGAGAATTGGAACAAATTTTAAAGGATATAAATCAGGGAGTTTAGTCATTTTTTTAGCCTGTGTAAACTACAAAATTTCGAGGAGTTTCATATAGTTTTACTGAAATTTCAAACTTTTTGTCTAAGCGTTTTCTTAATCTATCCCAAATTACCATTGCAATATTTTCAACGGTGGGGTTTAGGTTTTTAAATTCTTCTACCTCAACATTTAAGTTTTTGTGATCTAGGTGATCTTCAACTTCTTCTTTTATAATTGTTTTCAGAATATCTAGGTTTATTAGATAACCGGTTTTAGGGTCAACATTACCTGTAATCCCAACTTCAAGTTCATAGTTATGCCCGTGAAAGTTTGGGTTGCTACATTTACCAAAAAACTCGAGGTTTTTTTCTTTACTCCACTCTTTTACAAACAGTCTATGTGCTGCATTAAAATGTGCTTTTCTGAAAACTGTTAAACTCATACTGCTAAATGTTGATAAAACTTATCAAATATAATCTTAAACCACTCAGTATATATAGCTGGATTGTTTTTTATATCTTTTTTTACATCTTCTAGAGTCATCCATTTCCAGGCAGCTACTTCATCTGGGTTTATATTTGGCTCTTCATTGTATTTACCTACTAGAATATGATCAAACTCGTGCTCGGTAAGGCCATTATCAAAAGGAGCTTTATATATAAAAGATATAGTTTCTTTTAAGTCTGTAGTAAACCCCATCTCTTCTTGTAGTCTTCGTTTTCCTGCATCAATATTAGATTCTCCATCTCTTTGATGACTGCAACAAGTATTGGTCCATAAACCAGGCGTATGGTATTTATGCAGAGCCCGTTGCTGAAGCATTAATTCGTTTTTATCATTAAAAACGAAAACAGAAAAAGCTCGATGTAATAAGGCTTTTTCATGGGCTTCCATTTTGGGCATTAATCCTATTTTTTCATCCTTTTCATTAACAAGGACAACTTTTTCTTCTGACATGCAATTTCAATTTTTTCAAAAATACGAAATAGCGCCTTGTAAATAAAACCAAAATAAAAGCGTTCAACAACTATTGAACGCTTTTTAAAACAATCTATCTATTAATTTAGTTTTGAATTATAAACATGGATCGTCTATTTAATTGGTGTTCTTCTTCTGTACATTTTACATTATTGCTACACGCGTTGACCAATTCTGTTTCACCATACCCTTTTGCACTTAACCTATCCTTTTCAATACCACGTTCTACTAACCATTTTAAGGTAGATTGTGCTCTTCGTTCAGAAAGGTTTTTATTGTATGCATCTTTTCCTCTTGAATCTGTGTGTGACTCGATATGAATTACTAATTCTGGATATAGCTGCATTGCATACAAAATTTTTGCCAACTCTACAGATGCATCTGGACGAATGTTATCTTTATCATAATCAAAATATATAGGTTGCAAATCTAAACGGCATCCCAAATCATTGGGAGGACAAGGGTCTTCTAGTTTTAATTGAATATTTAAATTAATTATTCCGCCTTCGTCTGGCGTTTCAATAATTTCTTCGTTAGGAAAATAATTGGATTTGGTTGCTCTAATAATATATTTTGTATCACATTCTGTTGTAAAACTGAATGCAGCATCTTCACCTACAGTAATTTTTTCAATAAGCTTATTATCATCGCTAAGTATTGATACAATTGATCCGGGAAGTAGCTCTTCTGTATCAATGTCTGTAACAATTCCGTTAATAGTCATGATACATTTCTCATAGAAATAATAAATTTCATCATCTATGGTTCCGCGTCCTCCACTGATATTTGATGTATAATAGCCTGTTCCTTTTGATTCTTTTGTGATGAAACCAAAATCATCCATTTTCGTGTTGATGGGTTCTCCAAAGTTTGTTATTTGTTTAAGGTTTCCTTCTGAATCTATAGCTGAAACAAAAACATCTAATCCTCCATAACCACCATACCCGTCACTTGAAAAATAAAGGTTGTTATTTTCACTAATAAACGGAAATGTTTCTCTTGCTTTTGTATTAATTTCTTCTCCTAAATTTACAGGAGTTCCATACATAAATGAGCCATCGGTTCCTTTTGTTAGTTCAACATACCAAAGGTCTGATCTACCATAGGTGCCAGGCATATCTGAGGCAAAATACAATCGTTTTTCATCATTACTCAAAGTAGGGTGTGCTGTACTGTAATTTGAATTATTAAAAGGTAATTCTTTTATATTACCCCAACTTACACCATCTTCATTAAGGGTGGCAGAAAACAACTTTAATCTTATAGTTCTAGATTTATCATATCCTTTTTTACCATCATAATAATTATTACGAGTAAAAAACATTGTCTTGCCATCCTTTGTAAAGGCCGTGGAAGATTCGTGATATTCTGTATTTATATCACCTTTAAATGGTGTTGCGTTTGATAAACCTCCTACACTGTCAATATCTGCAATATAAAGGTCTAGATATGGTAAATTGGTCCAACTATGGGTTTTAAAATGTTTACTATCTAATGTTGAAGCTGAAAAAACTAACTTGTCTTTATAGTATGATGGCCCAAAATCTGAATATTTTGAGTTAACAGCTACCTTGTTTATAATGTATTTAAAAGGATGTATCCCTAATGACTTAAGATAGTCTGGATCGTTTTCAAAAGCTTTTACTTCTTTTTCTGCTCCACCTTGACTTACATAAATCTGCATAAGTTCATCAGATTTTTTATAGTCTTCTATACTCTTTAAAGATTGAGCAATTCTATAGTAATCTTCAGTATTAATTTCAGAAGGATATTCAGCAAGCAATTTGTTATACCAATGTACAGCATTGATATAATCACTATTGTAATAGTAGGTGTCTCCTAGTTTTTTATAAATTTCACCAGAAGTAAACCCGTTTTCAACTACCTTAAGATAAATCTCTCTGGCATTTATGTAGTCGTATTTATCAAACTCGTTATTTGCTTTGGCAATTTTATTTGTTTGTGATAATCCAGTTGTTAAACCTAAAAACAATACCCCTAAGGTTGTTATTAACTTCGCTATAACTTTCATTATTTACATTCTAAAAAATTAATAATGTTTTAAAATGTATTAGTGTGCTACTTATGAACCTTTTTGTTTTTATTGGGATAAAAAGATTCTTTAGTATCTAAAAGTGTTTGTTACATAGCTCTATTATTAGGGGAGTTTTTAGTTATAAAAATTTAATTTTGGATTATAAACATTGATCTTCTGTTTAATTGATGTTCTTCTTCTGTACATTTTACACCATTAGAACATTCATTAACTAAACGATTTTCACCATAACCTTTGGCACTTAACCTATTGCGATCAATTCCTTTTTTCACTAACCAGTTGAGAGTTGCTTGAGCTCTTTTTTCAGATAAAGCTTCATTATAACTATCATTACCTCTAGAATCTGTATGAGATTCTATATGTATTACAAGCTCTGGATACTCTCTCATTGCAGCTAAGATTTTTGCAAGTTCTATCTCGGCATCGGGACGGATATTATACCTGTCAAAATCAAAATAGATAGGCTGTAAGCTTAAGCGACATCCTAAATCGTTAGGAGGACACGGGTCTACAAGTTTTAACGGTAATGGAACTTCAAGAGTTTCTGTTTTTGCTGGTGTTGTTACTATTTTTTCATTAGGAGCATATTGTTGTTTTGTTCCTCTCACGGCATATTGATTCTCACAACCCGCGATAAATTTATATCGAGCATCAGCTCCTACGGTTTGTGAACCTACTTCTTTATTATTTGTGTCTAAAAGAACTACCAATGCTCCTGGTAATAATTCACCGCTATCTTCATCGGTAACAAGACCTGTAATAGTAACTTCACATTTCTCTTTAATAAGGTAAATCTCGTCATCAATACTTCCTCGAGCTCCGTCTCTATTTGAAGTAAGATAGCCTCTACGTTTACTTTCTTTGATAATAAAACCAAAGTCATCTTGACTACTATTTGCTGGTTTTCCTATGTTTTTTACTTCTCCAGGGTTTCCTTGATCATTCAAAGGAGTTACAAAAATATCAAAACCTCCAAGTCCTGCTCTTCCGTCACTAGAAAAGTAAAGGTTGTTTGCTTCACTAATGTACGGGAATGATTCTCGTGCTTCTGTATTGATATTATCACCTAGATTTACCGGTTCACCATAGTTGTTGTTTCCTAAAATATCTACATACCAAAGATCTGACATTCCTTTGGTTCCTGGCATATCTGAAGAAAAATACAGTCTTTTCTCATCCTTACTTAGCGTAGGATGCGCTACCGAATAAGCATCACTGTTAAAGGGAAGTTCTACAACATTTGTCCAATAAAATTCACCGCTTTTGGTAGCCTTATATAACTTTAATCGAATAGTTTTTTTATTGTCTTTACCTTTTTTACCGTCTAGAAAGTTATTTCTAGTAAAATACATGGTTGACCCGTCTCTTGTAAAAGCAGGTGTAGATTCATGAAACTCAGTGTTTATATCACCTGGTAAAGACTGAGCGTTTGATAACTCACCTGTTTCTGAATCTATATCTGCAACATAGAGGTCTAAAAAAGGCTGGTCATTCCATTCTGCCACTTTATTTCCTTCAGCATTATTTTTTGAAGCCGCAAATACTATTTGGTCCTTATAATATGAAGGTCCAAAATCTGACGCATTGCTGTTAATTGAAACTTTATCTAGCACAAATTCTCTAGAAGCATTTGCAATACTATTTAAGTAATTGGGATCACTTTTAAAGTTTTTAACCATTAAGCCTTCACCACCTATTGCCGCAAATTGAGCCATCAACTCATCAGACTCATTATATTTACCTAAACTTTTTAAAGACTGTGCAGCTCTGTAGTAATATTCTGCCTCGATATCGTTCGGAAATTCTTTTATTAATTTGGAATACCATTTTGCTGCATTATCATAATCGCTATTCCAATAATAGGTATCGCCTAATTTCTTATAAATTTCAGCAGATTGATAGCCGTCCTTTACAACTTTTAGGTAAATTTCGCGTGCATCTATGTATGCGAATTTGTCAAAATCCTCATTAGCTTTTTTTATTTCTTTACGCTGTGAAAAAGACACAGTTACTATGCAAAAGAAGAGGAGAAAAAAAATCGATTTATTAAATATAAATTTCATAATGAGTTAGTTTGTATTTAGAAGAATCTTGGTGTAAGTACCCTTTCCGGTCTGTTAAATAGATCAAATCGTAGAAATACTTCATAAGAACCATCACTGAAATCTTCAATATCTGTGGTTTGATAATCATACCCAAAACCAATAAATATTTGATCGCTTACTTGAAAACCAGCCATAGCACTCAATGCTGCACTCCATCTATAAGAAGCTCCTAATGTTAATTTATCATAGATTAAAAAGTTTGCTGAAGCATCCCATTGTAGAGGTGACCCGCTTACAGCTTTCACCAATGTTGCTGGCTTAAACTTTAAATTTTCATTAATATCAAATACATAACCAGCAATTAAAAAATAGTGTAGTCTTTCTGCTGGAGCAACATCATCATCAAAGTCATAATTTTCTAGAGTTGACTCATCAAAGTGTTTTGATGTTAAGAAGTTAGGAACCGATAAACCGGCATAAAACTTATCTGTATTAAAATATACACCTGCTCCTATTTGTGGTTGTATCTTATTGTCAATGTTTTGTTCAAACACATCATTTTCATCAAATATGTTTAGTCTATTAAAATTCACATCTAATAAATCTAAACCTGCTTTAAGTCCAAAGGATAATTCTGCAGCATCTGAGGTATTGATGGTATATGAATAATCTATGTTAACATTTGATTCTACTGCCGGGCCTATTTCATCACGAACAATTGAAAGACCAAGTCCCATATTGTCTAATGCTCCAATAGGAGAATTTACAGTAAAGGTTCCTGTCTTTGGTGCTCCTTCTAGACCCACCCACTGTGAACGTAGCAATAAGCCGAAACTTAAGGCGTCTCTAGATCCCGCATACGCAGGGTTTACAATCTGTGTATTGTACATATATTGTGTGTACTGCGGATCTTGCTGGGCATTGCTTGAAAAGCTCCCAAGTAAAATCAAAACTAAAATGGCTAAATAACTGTGTTTCATCGTTACATATTTTTATACCCCCGGAGTAACTACTCCGGGAGGTTTTTGACTTTCTATCTATTTATATATAAGTATCCTGAATAACTTGCTTTCCCTGGATTGTCTGACTGGAAGCTAAGAATATAGAAGTAAGTACCGGTTGGCAATTCTTCGTTTGCACGTATTGTTGCTCTACCATTAGACTCTCCGGTAAATACATTCTCTTGACCGTTTGAACCTCCATATCCGTTTGTTTCCCATACTAGAACACCCCATCTGTTGTAAATTTTAACATTGTTGTCTGGGTAATCTTGTATTCCAGCAATCACAAAGTAATCATTTAAGTTATCTCCGTTAGGCGTTATACCATTGAATATTTCAAAGTCTCCTTCTGGATCTACGTTTCCAATTACAACTACTGTAGGATCATCTGGTTCTCCATCACCGTTGTTATCAACATCTTCATCATTGTTTGGATCATCAGACTCATCAGTTACTAATACTCCGTCTTCATCTTCTCCATTTACAATTGCTTGATTAATTACTTGACCGGCATCTATATCTGCCTGAGTAATTGCATAGGTTGCTGTAAATGTAGTATCATCTGTAATACCTGGAGCTAATTCTTCAATAGGTCCTCCTTGAACTTCAATACCTGGTAATGGATCTTCAATCGTTATGTTGTATAATGTTGTACTTCCTGTGTTTGTTACACTGAAAACATAACTTATTGTTTCTCCTACTTGAGGTATTCCATCTCCATTTTCATCGTTGAATGCACCTGACTTTTCTAATGACATTGATGAAGTCTGACAAAGTTCTGTTATTGTTGGATTATCATCATCAATTGTTTCACCAGATTGGTCACTTACTGTATTTCCTTCAGGTGTAGTACCTTCAGCGGTTGCTTGATTGGTAACTTGACCTGCATCTATATCTGCTTGCGTGATAGTGTACACCGCCGTAAAAGTTGTGTCATCTGTTTCACCAGCAATAAGATCTATTGGATCTCCAGTTACTGTTACAAGTGGATCTGTTACAATTACATTTGTTAAATCAACTGTTCCTGTATTGGTTACAATAAAGTCATATACAATAGTTTCTCCAACTTGAGTACACCCATCTCCATTTTCATCAGAGAAGGTTCCTATCTTCACAAGAGCGATTGATCCTTCTTGACAAAGAATAGTAATTGTTGGGTCATCATTGCTTATAGACGTTCCTGAATCATCACTTACAATTGTTCCGTCTGGCGCAGTACCTTCAGCAGTTGCTTGATTTACTACCTCTCCATTGTTTATATCTGCTTGAGTAATGGCGTAAGTTCCTGTATACACCCAAGTTTCAGTTACATCTAATTGACCATTACCATTATCATCTCCTGAAGGACCATCAATTGTTGCTATCAATGGATCTGTTACTTCTATGTTTGATAAACTTACGTTGCCTTGATTAGTTACTGTAAATGTGTAACTAATTGTTTCATCTACATTACTACAACCATCTCCGTCTTCATCATTATAAATTCCTTCTTTAACGATAGCGATTGCTGGATTTTGACAAAGCGTAGTCACTGTTGGATCATCATCGCTTATTGTAGCTCCAGACTCATCTGTAACAATTTGACCTGATGGAGCTTCTCCTTTAGCAATAGCTTGGTTAATTACTTCTCCATTGTCAATATCATCTTGAGTAATGGCATAGTTTGCTGAATATATCCAAACTTCGGAAACATCTAGTTTTCCATCTCCGTCAGTATCACCGCTATCTGGACCTGCAATCTCACCTCCTAATAAAGCATCAGAAACTGAAACAAAGTCTAAGGATACATTTCCTTGATTAGTTACTGTAAATGTGTAGCTTATTGTTTCGTCTACATTACTACAACCGTCTCCGTCTTCGTCATTTAAGATTCCTTCTTTAACAATCGCAATTGCAGGACTCTGACATAACGTTGTAGTAGTAGCATCATCTGTAGTAACTGTACTTCCTGATTCGTCAGTAACAACAGTACTATCTGGAGCAGTACCTTCAACAAAAGCTTGATTTACTACTTGACCTTTATCGATATCATCTTGAGTAATGGCATACACTCCTGTATATTCCCAAGTCTCTGTTACATCTAACTCACCATCTCCATCGGTATCACCGGTTGGTCCAGAAATACTCGCTAATAATGGATCGGTTACTTCTATGTTTGATAAACTTACGTTGCCTTCGTTGGTTACTGTAAACGTGTAGTTAATCTCTTCACCTGGTTGTGAACAATCTCCTCCGTCATCATAACTGCTCTCTTTTACAATTGCAATTGCTGGACTCTGACATAACGTTGTGGTTGTGATTTCATCAGTACTTATTGTACTTCCTGAATCGTCTCCTACTACTGTGTCATCTGGTGCTGTTCCTTCTACCATCGCTTGGTTATCTACTTGACCGTTGTCAATATCATCTTGAGTAATGGCATACACTCCTGTATACTCCCAAGTCTCTGTTACATCTAACTCACCATCTCCATCGGTATCACCGGTTGGTCCAGAAATACTCGCTAATAATGGATCTGTTACTTCTATGTTTGATAAACTTACGTTGCCTTCGTTGGTTACTGTAAACGTGTAGTTGATCTCTTCACCTGGTTGTGAACAATCTCCTCCATCATCATAACTGCTCTCTTTTACAATTGCAATTGCTGGACTCTGACATAACGTTGTGGTTGTGATTTCATCAGTACTTATTGTACTTCCTGAATCGTCAGTAACAACAGTACTATCTGGAGCAGTACCTTCAACAAAAGCTTGATTTACTACTTGACCGTTGTCAATATCATCTTGAGTGATAGCATACACTCCTGTATACTCCCAAGTCTCTGTTACATCTAACTCACCATCTCCATCGGTATCACCGGTTGGTCCAGAAATACTCGCTAATAATGGATCTGTTACTTCTATGTTTGATAAACTTACGTTGCCTTCGTTGGTTACTGTAAACGTGTAGTTGATCTCTTCACCTGGTTGTGAACAATCTCCTCCATCATCATAACTGCTCTCTTTTACAATTGCAATTGCTGGACTCTGACATAACATTGTGGTTGTGATTTCATCAGTACTTATTGTACTTCCTGAATCGTCTCCTACTACTGTGTCATCTGGTGCTGTTCCTTCTACCATAGCTTGGTTATCTACTTGACCGTTGTCAATATCATCTTGAGTGATAGCATACACTCCTGTATACTCCCAAGTCTCTGTTACATCTAACTCACCATCTCCATCGGTATCACCGGTTGGTCCAGAAATACTCGCTAATAATGGATCTGTTACTTCTATGTTTGATAAACTTACGTTGCCTTCGTTGGTTACTGTAAACGTGTAGTTGATCTCTTCACCTGGTTGTGAACAATCTCCTCCATCATCATAACTCTCTTTTACAATTGCAATTGCTGGACTCTGACATAACATTGTGGTTGTGATTTCATCAGTACTTATTGTACTTCCTGAATCGTCTCCTACTACTGTGTCATCTGGTGCTGTTCCTTCTACCATAGCTTGGTTATCTACTTGACCGTTGTCAATATCTTCTTGAGTGATAGCATACACTCCTGTATACTCCCAAGTCTCTGTTACATCTAACTCACCATCTCCATCGGTATCACCGGTTGGTCCAGAAATACTCGCTAATAATGGATCTGTTACTTCTATGTTTGATAAACTTACGTTGCCTTCGTTGGTTACTGTAAACGTGTAGTTGATCTCTTCACCTGGTTGTGAACAATCTCCTCCATCATCATAACTGCTCTCTTTTACAATTGCAATTGCTGGACTCTGACATAACATTGTGGTTGTGATTTCATCAGTACTTATTGTACTTCCTGAATCGTCTCCTACTACTGTGTCATCTGGTGCTGTTCCTTCTACCATAGCTTGGTTATCTACTTGACCGTTGTCAATATCATCTTGAGTGATAGCATACACTCCTGTATACTCCCAAGTCTCTGTTACATCTAACTCACCATCTCCATCGGTATCACCGGTTGGTCCAGAAATACTCGCTAATAATGGATCTGTTACTTCTATGTTTGATAAACTTACGTTGCCTTCGTTGGTTACTGTAAACGTGTAGTTGATCTCTTCACCTGGTTGTGAACAATCTCCTCCATCATCATAACTGCTCTCTTTTACAATTGCAATTGCTGGACTCTGACATAACATTGTGGTTGTGATTTCATCAGTACTTATTGTACTTCCTGAATCGTCTCCTACTACTGTGTCATCTGGTGCTGTTCCTTCTACCATAGCTTGGTTATCTACTTGACCGTTGTCAATATCATCTTGAGTGATAGCATACACTCCTGTATACTCCCAAGTCTCTGTTACATCTAACTCACCATCTCCATCGGTATCACCGGTTGGTCCAGAAATACTCGCTAATAATGGATCGGTTACTTCTATGTTTGATAAACTTACGTTGCCTTCGTTGGTTACCGTAAACGTGTAGTTAATCTCTTCACCTGGTTGTGAACAATCTCCTCCATCATCATAACTGCTCTCTTTTACAATTGCAATTGCTGGACTCTGACATAACATTGTGGTTGTGATTTCATCAGTACTTATTGTACTTCCTGAATCGTCTCCTACTACTGTGTCATCTGGTGCTGTTCCTTCTACCATAGCTTGGTTATCTACTTGACCGTTGTCAATATCTTCTTGAGTGATAGCATACACTCCTGTATACTCCCAAGTCTCTGTTACATCTAACTCACCATCTCCATCGGTATCACCGGTTGGTCCAGAAATACTCGCTAATAATGGATCGGTTACTTCTATGTTTGATAAACTTACGTTGCCTTCGTTGGTTACTGTAAACGTGTAGTTGATCTCTTCACCTGGTTGTGAACAATCTCCTCCATCATCATAACTGCTCTCTTTTACAATTGCAATTGCTGGACTCTGACATAACATTGTGGTTGTGATTTCATCAGTACTTATTGTACTTCCTGAATCGTCTCCTACTACTGTGTCATCTGGTGCTGTTCCTTCTACCATAGCTTGGTTATCTACTTGACCGTTGTCAATATCTTCTTGAGTGATAGCATACACTCCTGTATACTCCCAAGTCTCTGTTACATCTAACTCACCATCTCCATCGGTATCACCGGTTGGTCCAGAAATACTCGCTAATAATGGATCTGTTACTTCTATGTTTGATAAACTTACGTTGCCTTCGTTGGTTACTGTAAACGTGTAGTTGATCTCTTCACCTGGTTGTGAACAATCTCCTCCATCATCATAACTGCTCTCTTTTACAATTGCAATTGCTGGACTCTGACATAACATTGTGGTTGTGATTTCATCAGTACTTATTGTACTTCCTGAATCGTCTCCTACTACTGTGTCATCTGGTGCTGTTCCTTCTACCATAGCTTGGTTATCTACTTGACCGTTGTCAATATCTTCTTGAGTGATAGCATACACTCCTGTATACTCCCAAGTCTCTGTTACATCTAACTCACCATCTCCATCGGTATCACCGGTTGGTCCAGAAATACTCGCTAATAATGGATCTGTTACTTCTATGTTTGATAAACTTACGTTGCCTTCGTTGGTTACTGTAAACGTGTAGTTGATCTCTTCACCTGGTTGTGAACAATCTCCTCCATCATCATAACTGCTCTCTTTTACAATTGCAATTGCTGGACTCTGACATAACATTGTGGTTGTGATTTCATCAGTACTTATTGTACTTCCTGAATCGTCTCCTACTACTGTGTCATCTGGTGCTGTTCCTTCTACCATAGCTTGGTTATCTACTTGACCGTTGTCAATATCTTCTTGAGTGATAGCATACACTCCTGTATACTCCCAAGTCTCTGTTACATCTAACTCACCATCTCCATCGGTATCACCGGTTGGTCCAGAAATACTCGCTAATAATGGATCGGTTACTACTATGTTTGATAAACTTACGTTGCCTTCGTTGGTTACCGTAAACGTGTAGTTAATCTCTTCACCTGGTTGTGAACAATCTCCTCCGTCATCATAACTGCTCTCTTTTACAATCGCAATAATTGCGTCTTGACATAGCGGTACTACCGTATCGCCGTTTTCTGTATAACTCGTGTCGTCTGACTCATCGGTTACATCATCACCGATTGGTGGCGTTCCTGTGGCTAACGCTCGGTTGGTAAATGATCCTGCATCTATATCAGCTTGGGTTAATTCATAACTCGCTGTGAAGGTAGTGGTGTCTTCTGCTCCCGGTGCTAAACTAGCAATAGGTACACCGCTCATCGTTACACCGCCTACTAAATCGGTTACCATCACATTGGTTAATGTTACATCTCCTGTGTTCTTTACTTTGAAGCTATAGGTGATCGTTTCCCCTACTTCTCCTCCGTAACAACCCGTGTTCGGATCAATCTGTATATCTGATTCCTTAATCAATGCTATCGATGCATTCTGACATAGCGGTACTACCGTATCGCCGTTTTCTGTATAACTCGTGTCGTCTGACTCATCGGTTACATCATCACCGATTGGTGGCGTTCCTGTGGCTAACGCTCGGTTGGTAAATGATCCTGCATCTATATCAGCTTGGGTTAATTCATAACTCGCTGTGAAGGTAGTGGTGTCTTCTGCTCCCGGTGCTAAACTAGCAATAGGTACACCGCTCATCGTTACACCGCCTACTAAATCGGTTACCATCACATTGGTTAATGTTACATCTCCTGTGTTCTTTACTTTGAAGCTATAGGTGATCGTCTCCCCTACTTCTCCTCCGTAACAACCCGTGTTCGGATCAATCTGTATATCTGATTCCTTAATCAATGCTATCGATGCATTCTGACATAGCGGTACTACCGTATCGCCGTTTTCTGTATAACTCGTGTCGTCTGACTCATCGGTTACATCATCACCGATTGGTGGCGTTCCTATGGCTAACGCTCGGTTGGTAAATGATCCTGCATCTATATCAGCTTGGGTTAATTCATAACTCGCTGTGAAGGTAGTGGTGTCTTCTGCTCCCGGTGCTAAACTAGCAATAGGTACACCGCTCATCGTTACACCGCCTACTAAATCGGTTACCATCACATTGGTTAATGTTACATCTCCTGTGTTCTTTACTTTGAAGCTATAGGTGATCGTCTCCCCTACTTCTCCTCCGTAACAACCCGTGTTCGGATCAATCTGTATATCTGATTCCTTAATCAATGCTATCGATGCATTCTGACATAGCGGTACTACCGTATCGCCGTTTTCTGTATAACTCGTGTCGTCTGACTCATCGGTTACATCATCACCGATTGGTGGCGTTCCTGTGGCTAACGCTCGGTTGGTAAATGATCCTGCATCTATATCAGCTTGGGTTAATTCATAACTCGCTGTGAAGGTAGTGGTGTCTTCTGCTCCCGGTGCTAAACTAGCAATAGGTACACCGCTCATCGTTACACCGCCTACTAAATCGGTTACCATCACATTGGTTAATGTTACATCTCCTGTGTTCTTTACTTTGAAGCTATAGGTGATCGTCTCCCCTACTTCTCCTCCGTAACAACCCGTGTTCGGATCAATCTGTATATCTGATTCCTTAATCAATGCTATCGATGCATTCTGACATAGCGGTACTACCGTATCGCCGTTTTCTGTATAACTCGTGTCGTCTGACTCATCGGTTACATCATCACCGATTGGTGGCGTTCCTGTGGCTAACGCTCGGTTGGTAAATGATCCTGCATCTATATCAGCTTGGGTTAATTCATAACTCGCTGTGAAGGTAGTGGTGTCTTCTGCTCCCGGTGCTAAACTAGCAATAGGTACACCGCTCATCGTTACACCGCCTACTAAATCGGTTACCATCACATTGGTTAATGTTACATCTCCTGTGTTCTTTACTTTGAAGCTATAGGTGATCGTCTCCCCTACTTCTCCTTCGTAACAACCCGTGTTCGGATCAATCTGTATATCTGATTCCTTAATCAATGCTATCGATGCGTCTTGACAAATAGGAATTGTAATAGTGTTACTAGTATCATTTACTGAACCTAATCCGGTTTCTCCATTTACACTTGCTGTATTTTCTACTTGACCAGCATCAATATCATCTTGATCTACTGTATAAGTTGCTTCAAACATCCATACTTCACCAACATTTAATATATTATCATTATTTATATCTCCAGAAGCCAATGTAATTGAAACTACAGGATTTGGAGCTTGGAATAATGGATCGATAACTTCTACATTCGTGATATCAACATCGCCTTCATTTGTTACTTCAAATTTATAATCAATGGTATCATCAACATTAAGGTCAAGACAATTTTGAGATTCACTAGTACTTGATTTTACAATAGATATTTCAGCATCTTGACAAAGTGTTACAGTTACTGAATCTGTATCTGTTACATTGTAAGAAGCTGATGAACCAGTAACTGTACCATCGACAGTTGCAGTATTTTCAACTTGACCATCAATAATATTTTGTTGAGTTACCTCATAACTTGCTTCATAAGTCCACTCTTCTCCTACGTCTAAAATTCCGTTATTATTTGTGTCACCACCGTTTGGACCTGGTACTGGGTTTACAGTATCTATTAATGGATCGTTTACTTCAATGTCATTTATTGCAACGTCTCCTAGGTTTGTAACCTTAAAAGTGTAGGTTATCATTTCACCTGGAGCGATAGTGTTACAATTTTGAGTATTATTAGGACTTGCTGTTTTCTCAATTGAAATAGAACAGTTATAAATAGTTAAAGTAACTGCTGTTCTATCTGAACTAGAACAAGATCCTGTATTACTTATCGCTTCAGCATAATAGGTAACCGTTCCTACCGAATTAAGAATAGGATTGTTAACTACTGAGTTACCGGTAGCATCTGTATACCAAACAATACTAGTACCAGGTGCTGCTGAAATTGCATCATTTGCATCAAGTGTTTGTGTAATTTCTTCTTTACATTCTGCAATATCACCGTTACTTATCGGTGCCTCTGGAGATTCATTGATTACAATGTCTGCTGTATCACTATTTGTACAATTGTTTCCGTCTGTGTAGGTATAAGTCACTGTAATAGTTCCACTCAATCCAGAAGGATCAAAGCTTGCCGTACCATCTCCATTATCTACAACATTGGTTCCGGTCCATTCACCGTTTGAGTTTGTTGGTACTCCTGTTAAAACAATTTCATTTCCATTATCACATAATGGATTATATTCATTGGCCTCAACATCAATTTGATCGGGTTGAGTTATCACAATAGTTTTATCAATGGTACATATACCGTCATCTACAGTTACTTTATAAGTTCCTGCAGTTAATCCCGTTTGATCTTCTGCTGTAGGGTTTAAGCCACTACCATCATTAGTTGTCCAAGCATATGTATAAGACGAAGATCCTCCAGTTACAGTTATATCGATTTCTCCATCATTACCTTCAAAACAAGTAACATCTTTCTTAGTATTTGTGATAGCTATATCAGAATTAGTTAATGTAAGTTTTCGCGAAGGCGAAGTACATCCTAAATCTGGATTATAATAATAAGCATACCACTCACCAGGAGTTGTTACTGTAGGATTACTAGGAAGAGGGTTACTTAAATCTGCATTAGCACTCCATCTCAATTCAGCACCAGTAGGTGTTGTAGACGTAACAAAACTATTCAGCTGAACCTGAGTAGGTTCGCAATACGTTTTTGCAGTAACAGAAAGTTCTGGAGAGTTTGCATAACCTTCAACAGACAGTCTTAAACCGTCTACTAAAACTACAGATTCTCCCGGGTTTCCGGTTTTATAAAACACCTCTACAGAATTTGCTGAAGGTCCCGTTCTAAAAGTTATACATCTGTTTTCCCAATATGGGTTTATTTCAGTCCATCCTCCAGGGTTTTGGTTTGGTCCCGTAGTAGAGAAAGATAATCTAGATGGAAAATCACTTGTAGGATGTTGAATAAGGTCATCATCTGTATAAGTAAGTGGATCGCTAACCACAACAGCTCCGTTTCTAACACCAAATTGTAAATTTGGTCTATACTCCAAAATTTGCCCACCATTATTATTATTATTTACTGTAGCATAACGAGGTATAACAGCTATTTCAAAACATACCGTATATACAGTATTTGGTATAACAGATAATGTTTGCTCTATAGATTCATTTCTAAACGAAAATATAGCAAAACCGCCTCCATCATAAGTTGAAGGCTCAATTATACCTGGATAAACTGAGTTTGAATTTGTTGTTGAATATGAAATATATTGTCCTTCAGACCAATCTACTGTACCGTTATCATCCCAACACGTATATCTTGCATCTGCTTGATATTGACCATTTGTTCCACCAATAGCAGTACGAAAAGTTCCTCCGCTTACATCCCCTTTTTCAAAAGAACCACACGTAATCAAGTTACAACCACCTACATTTCTAGATTCTGAATGGTTATGCAACGCTTGTGCTTTAGATTTAGAACGAAACAAGGTATTATGCTTAGCAGCCTTTTTGTCTAATTCTGCATTGTATTGATCCAAATACTCTTGAGTATAAGGTAATACTACTTCTCCCTCATCTGTAGAGGTTTTCACCTGAGCAAATCCTTGACTACCCAAGCAAACTATTAAAATGAGACCTATTAAAAACCTCTTATCAGAAGTAAATAATTTAGTAATTATTTTATACATAAGCTTGAATTTTATTAGTATTCATAATTTTATCATTAACTATAACTTAAATCTTCATTAAAATAACTTCTAGCAAAAGAACATCATCCTTTCAACTCTATAGGTTACATTATTAATTTGATTTGGATAAAACGAAATTCAGTAGAGGAATATCTAAAATTATTGGTATATAAATGAACCATCACAATAGATTACTTAATCGCTTTCTGAGTGCTAAGATACGTAGGAAAAAATGTTAAAGTCTTACTAAAAAGCAACTATTAGCCTAAATGTTGAATATTCTCGGTGAACTACAATATTTTTTACTTTTTAACCCTTTTTTTTGTAGGAAACATATATACGTATAACTACGTAGAATATCGGTTTTCACTAGGATGAGAGCGTTTTATTTTGTGGGAATTTTTGTTTTTAAAACTCTTTAAAACACCCTAAAAAACTACTTTAAAAACACGTATCTTTGCCATCAAATTTAGAAATCAATCCATGTCAATTAAACGGGAAATAGAACGCAGAAGAACCTTTGGAATTATCTCTCACCCAGATGCAGGTAAAACCACTTTAACCGAAAAATTATTACTCTTTGGAGGTGCAATTCAAGAAGCTGGAGCCGTAAAAAGTAATAAAATTAAAAAGGGAGCCACAAGTGACTTTATGGAGATTGAAAGGCAACGTGGTATATCAGTTGCTACATCTGTATTAGCGTTTGAATATGAAGGAATTAAAATTAATATTCTAGACACTCCCGGTCACAAAGACTTTGCAGAAGACACGTTTAGAACACTTACAGCAGTAGATAGTGTTATTGTTGTAATAGACGTAGCAAAAGGTGTTGAAGCTCAAACCGAAAAACTTGTTGAAGTTTGTAGAATGCGTAACATACCCATGATTGTTTTTATTAATAAAATGGATCGTGAAGGTAAAGACGCATTTGAATTATTAGACGAAATTGAGCAAAAATTAAACCTACGCGTTACCCCATTGAGTTTTCCAATTGGAATGGGATATGATTTTAAAGGAATCTATAATATCTGGGAAAAAAATGTAAACCTTTTTAGTGGCAGTAGCCGAAAAAACATTGAAGAAACTATTGAAATTGAGGATTTAAGCAATCCACAACTCGATGAATTAATAGGAAGCGAATCTGCTGAAACACTTAGAGAAGAACTAGAACTTGTTGATATTTACCCTACATTTAATCGAGAAGAATATCTTAATGGAGAACTACAACCCGTTTTCTTTGGTTCCGCCTTAAATAATTTTGGGGTACGCGAGTTATTAGATTGTTTTGTAGAAATTGCCCCAAAACCAAGACCAAAAGAAAGTGATACTCGCTTAGTAAAACCAGATGAAAAAGATTTTACAGGTTTTGTGTTTAAAATACACGCAAATATGGACCCTAAGCATCGTGACCGTCTTGCATTTGTAAAAATTGTATCTGGTACCTTTGAACGCAACACTCCATATTTACACGTGAGAAATGGAAAAAAACTTAAATTTTCTAGCCCCAATGCATTTTTTGCAGAAAAAAAACAAATTGTAGACATTTCTTATCCAGGTGATATTGTAGGCCTTCACGATACAGGTAATTTTAAAATTGGTGACACCCTTACAGAAGGTGAAGAAATGCAATATAAAGGTATTCCCAGCTTTTCTCCAGAACATTTTAAGTACATCAATAATGCAGACCCTATGAAAAGCAAGCAACTAGAAAAAGGGATTGATCAATTGATGGATGAAGGGGTTGCACAACTATTCACCTTAGAATTAAACGGAAGAAAAGTAATAGGAACTGTAGGTGCTCTTCAATTTGAAGTAATTCAATATCGATTGGAGCACGAATATGGAGCTTCTTGTCGCTATGAGAACCTTAACGTACATAAAGCATGTTGGGTTGAACCAAAAGATCCTAAAAGCGAAGAATTTAAAGAATTTAAGCGTGTAAAAGCAAAGTTTTTGGCAAAAGACAAAAGAAACCAATTGGTGTTCTTTGCAGATTCTGCCTTTACTTTACAAATGACACAAACAAAATACCCTAACATAAAATTGCATTTTGTAAGCGAATTTAAGTAGGGTACTTTAATACTTATAATCTGTTCAATTAAGCCTCACCAGTAGGGCCAAAATTTAAAGGCATAGTAGGTTGTTCTTGTTCTTCTACTTCACCGTGCGCTTTCTCAAATCGTTGAATGTTATCATTTAACGCTCTCAAAAGTCTTTTTGCATGTTGAGGCGTTAATATTATTCTAGACTTTACTTTACTTTTAGGCACACCCGGCATAATACTAACAAAATCTACTATAAATTCAGATTGGGAGTGATTGATTATAGCCAAGTTGCTGTAAATACCTTGCGCTGTACTCTCATCTAGTTCTATATTTATTTGTCCTTGCTTTTGCTTTTTTTTATCGTCTGACATAGGTTTAAATCTCTTATTAATGTTTGTAGCTTTACTTAACAAAGCCACATAAATGATTATTGATAACTAAATATAAAAGAAAAATCCCGTTTGAACGGGATTTTTCTTTACTTATGTATATAATACAACGTATTAGTTGTAATTCACTTCTTGTTTTTCGCGAGTCATTTCTTCAAGCTCCTCTTTGCTTCCTACGATTATAGAATCGTATTCACGCATTCCGGTACCTGCTGGTATTTTATGACCTACAATAACATTCTCTTTCAATCCTTCAAGAGTATCAACTTTACCGCTTACAGCAGCTTCGTTTAATACTTTTGTAGTTTCCTGGAAGGAAGCCGCAGAGATAAAAGATTTAGTTTGTAGCGATGCTCTTGTAATACCTTGCAATATAGGAGTTGCAGTTGCATTAATTGCATCTCTAGCTTCAACTAGTGCTTTATCATTACGTTTCAAGATTGAGTTTTCATCACGTAACTCACGTGGTGTTACAATCTGTCCTTCTTTTAAAGTATCACTATCTCCAGCGTTTTCAACTACTTTCATTCCGAAGATTTTATCGTTTTCTTCAATAAAATCATCTTTATGAGCTAATTGATTTTCTAAGAATGTAGTGTCACCACTATCAACAATACGTACTTTACGCATCATTTGACGTACTACTACCTCAAAGTGCTTATCGTTAATTTTTACACCTTGTAGACGGTATACTTCTTGAACTTCATTTACTAAGTACTGCTGTACTGCTGAAGGTCCTTCAATACGTAAAATATCTTCAGGAGTAATAGATCCATCTGAAAGTGGCATACCGGCACGTACATAATCATTTTCTTGTACAAGAATTTGATTAGATAACTTTACCAAGTACTTTTTGATTTCGCCTAGCTTAGACTCAACGATAATCTCACGGTTACCACGTTTAATTTTTCCGAAAGAAACAACACCATCAATCTCACTTACTACAGCAGGATTTGAAGGATTACGTGCTTCAAATAACTCGGTCACACGTGGAAGACCACCGGTAATATCACCAGCTTTTGATGATTTACGAGGTATTTTTACAAGTACTTTACCAATTTTAATCTTTTCACCGTCATCTACCATTAAGTGTGCACCTACTGGTAAATTGTATGAACGGATTACTTCGTCTTTTTTGCCTAAGATTTGAAGTGTTGGTATTTTCTTTTTATTTCTAGATTCTGAAATTACCTTTTCTTGGAATCCTGTTTGCTCATCAATTTCAACTTGGTAGGTAACACCTTGCTCGATATTCTCATACTTAATCTTACCTGCAAACTCTGAAATAATTACACCGTTATATGGATCCCACTGACAAACTACATCTCCTTCTTTCAGCTTATCACCATCTTTTACATAAAGTGTAGAACCGTAAGGAATGTTGTTGTTACTTAAAGTAATACCTGTTTTTGGATCAATCAATTTAATTTCTGAAGTACGTGAAATTACAATATCAACCTCATTTCCTTCAGCATCTTCACCTTTTACAGTTTTAAGGTCTTCAATTTCAGCTTTACCGTCGTATTTAACAACAAGTTTATTTTCTTCTGAAATGTTACCTGCAATACCACCCACGTGGAAGGTACGAAGCGTTAACTGTGTACCAGGCTCACCAATTGACTGAGCGGCTACAACACCTACAGCCTCTCCTCGTTGAACCATCTTGTTGGTTGCAAGGTTACGACCATAACATTGTGAACATATTCCTTTTTTAGCTTCACACGTTAATGGAGAACGCACTTCTACAGTTTCTACAGCAGAGTCACCAATAATTTTGGCTTTCTCTTCTGAAATGTGTTCACCGGCAACGGCCAACACTTCTTTAGTAAGTGGGTTTATAACATCGTTTAATGCTATACGACCAATAATTCTAGCCTCTAACGTTTCAACTATTTCTTCATTTTTCTTCAATGCTGAAACTTCTATACCTCTTAATGTACCACAATCTACTTCATTAATAATAACGTCTTGTGAAACATCTACTAGACGACGGGTTAAGTAACCTGCATCGGCTGTTTTAAGTGCGGTATCGGCAAGACCTTTACGCGCACCGTGAGTAGAGATAAAGTATTCAAGAATTGAAAGTCCTTCTTTAAAGTTTGAAAGAATTGGGTTTTCAATAATCTCACCACCGCCAGAGTTAGATTTTTTAGGCTTTGCCATCAATCCACGCATACCGGTTAACTGTCTAATTTGCTCTTTACTACCACGTGCTCCAGAGTCAAGCATCATATACACAGAGTTAAATCCTTGCTGGTCTTCCCGAATACGTTTCATAGAAAGTTCGGTCAACTCAGCATTGGTTGCTGTCCATATATCAATAACCTGGTTGTAACGCTCGTTATTGGTAATAAGTCCCATATTGTAGTTTCCTACAATACCGTCTACTTGTTTGTTTGCATCTTCAATCATAGATAGTTTTTCTTCAGGAATAATAATATCTCCTAAACTGAAAGACAATCCTCCTTCAAATGCAAATTTGTATCCTAATGTTTTAATTTCATCAAGGAAAGCTGCTGTTCTTGGTACACTAGTTACTTTAAGAATTCTACCAATAATATCACGTAGTGATTTCTTGGTTAATACTTCATTAATGTAACCTGCTTCTTCTGGCACCTCTTGATTAAATATCACTCTACCTAAAGTAGTCTCGATAATTTGATATACCAGTTCTCCGTTTTCGTTAAAGTCTTTTGCTTTTATTTTTATTTCAGCGTTAAGATCTACTCGTTTTTCATTGTAAGCGATAACTGCTTCTTCTGCTGAGTAGAATGTTAACCCTTCTCCTTTAACTTTTACATCATCTGTAGATTTTCTTGGCTTGGTCATATAATAAAGACCTAATACCATATCCTGAGATGGTACTGCTACCGGACTTCCGTTAGCTGGATTTAAGATATTGTGCGAAGCCAACATTAATAATTGAGCTTCCAGAATTGCTTCTGGTCCCAATGGAAGGTGAACGGCCATCTGGTCACCATCAAAGTCGGCGTTAAATGCCGTACATACTAATGGGTGTAATTGGATTGCTTTACCTTCAATTAATTTAGGTTGGAATGCTTGAATACCTAGACGGTGTAACGTAGGAGCACGGTTTAATAATACCGGATGTCCTTTAAGTACGTTTTCAAGTATATCCCAAACTACAGGTTCTTTTTTATCTATAATTTTCTTAGCAGATTTAACTGTTTTTACAATACCTCTTTCAATTAATTTTCTAATTACAAAAGGCTTGTAAAGTTCGGCAGCCATATCTTTTGGAATACCACATTCAAATAGTTTTAATTCTGGTCCTACAACAATTACCGAACGTGCCGAGTAATCTACACGTTTACCAAGTAAATTTTGACGGAAACGTCCTTGTTTACCTTTCAATGAATCTGAAAGTGATTTTAGTGGACGGTTACTATCTGTTTTTACTGCTGATGATTTACGTGTGTTATCAAATAATGAATCAACAGACTCTTGAAGCATACGTTTTTCATTACGTAAAATTACTTCTGGAGCTTTAATTTCCATTAATCGCTTAAGACGATTGTTTCTTATAATAACACGACGGTATAAATCATTTAAATCTGAAGTTGCAAAACGACCCCCATCAAGTGGTACTAAAGGACGTAATTCTGGTGGTATAATTGGCACCACCTTCATAATCATCCATTCGGGTTTATTTTCCCGGTTTTTATTAGCCTCACGTAATGCTTCAACAACTTGAAGACGTTTTAATGCTTCGGTTTTACGTTGTTTTGAGGTTTCGTTATTTGCTTTGTGTCTTAATTCAAAAGAAAGTGCATCAAGGTCGATACGCTGTAACAATTCAATTAAACACTCAGCTCCCATTTTTGCAATAAATTTATTTGGATCGCTGTCTTCTAAATATTGGTTTTCTACCGGAATTGCTTCAAGAGCATTTAAATATTCTTCTTCGGTTAAGAAGTCCATTTTTTGAAGCGGCTCTCCTTCTTCATTTTTAGCGATACCAGGTTGGATAACAACATATCTTTCATAATATATAATCATATCCAACTTCTTAGATGGCAATCCAAGAAGGTATCCTATTTTATTTGGTAAACTACGGAAATACCAAATGTGAGCTACGGGAACTACTAAGTTAATGTGCCCTACGCGATCACGACGTACTTTCTTTTCAGTTACCTCTACACCACAACGGTCACATACAATACCTTTGTAGCGAATTCGTTTATATTTACCACAGGCACATTCATAATCCTTTACAGGACCAAAAATACGCTCACAGAAAAGGCCGTCACGCTCCGGCTTGTGCGTACGGTAGTTAATCGTTTCCGGTTTTAAAACTTCTCCACGAGATTCTGCCAAAATCGATTCAGGAGAGGCTAAACCAATAGAAATTTTATTGAATTTCTGAACTGTGTTTTCTTTATTTCTTGCCATAATGCTGTGTACTAATCTTGTTATGTTTGAAATGGGACGATTTTTTGCGTCCCTGCAAAAGAGTTTGAAACCCCCACATTTGTGGGGGAGTTTATTACTCTTCTAATCTAATGTCAAGTCCTAATCCTTTTAATTCGTGCATTAACACGTTAAATGATTCTGGGAGACCTGGTTCTGGCATGGTTTCACCTTTTACGATACTTTCGTATGTTTTGGCTCTACCAATAACATCATCAGATTTTACTGTCAATATCTCACGTAATGTACTTGATGCTCCATAAGCTTCAAGTGCCCAAACTTCCATCTCACCAAAACGCTGACCACCAAATTGTGCTTTACCACCTAATGGCTGTTGTGTAATTAATGAGTATGGTCCAATAGAACGTGCGTGCATCTTATCATCTACCATGTGACCTAGTTTCAGCATATAGATTACACCTACTGTTGCAGGTTGATCAAAACGCTGTCCGGTTCCTCCGTCATATAAGTGCGTGTGTCCATATCTTGGTATTCCGGCTTCATCGGTCAGTTCATTAATTTGGTCTATAGTAGCACCGTCAAAAATTGGAGTTGCAAATTTGCGTCCTAACTTTTGTCCAGCCCAACCTAGTACTGTTTCATAAATTTGACCAATATTCATACGTGATGGTACCCCAAGTGGGTTCAACACGATATCTACAGGGCTTCCGTCTTCTAGGAATGGCATATCTTCTTCACGAACAATACGCGCCACAATACCTTTGTTACCGTGACGTCCTGCCATCTTATCACCAACTTTAAGTTTACGTTTTTTAGCAATGTAAACTTTAGCTAGTTTTAAAATTCCTGATGGTAATTCATCTCCAACAGAAATGGTAAACTTCTCACGACGTAAGCTACCTTGTAAATCGTTTTCTTTTATTTTATAGTTATGCATTAGGTCTGCAACCATAGCATTTGTTTCATCATCGGTAGTCCAAGTTCCGCCAGTTAAATGTGTATAATCATCTACAGCGTTTAACATTTTAAGCGTATACTTTTTACCTTTTGGGAAAACTGTTTCACCTAGGTCGTTTGTTACTCCTTGAGCTGTTTTTCCACCTACAATAGCAAATAGTTTGTCAACTAATACATCTTTTAATGCATCAAATTTGGCGTCATAAGAGATTTCAAGAGCAGAAATATCTTCTTTATCTTTTGCTCTTTTACGTTTATCTTTAATAGCACGTGCAAAAAGCTTTTTATCAATTACAACTCCTCGTAATGATGGAGATGCCTTTAAAGAGGCATCTTTTACATCACCTGCTTTGTCACCAAATATTGCACGAAGTAGTTTTTCTTCAGGAGTTGGATCGCTTTCTCCTTTTGGAGTAATCTTACCAATTAATATATCTCCTGGCTTTACTTCGGCTCCTACACGTATCATTCCATTTTCGTCAAGGTCTTTTGTTGCCTCTTCTGAAACATTAGGAATATCATGTGTTAATTCTTCATTACCTAATTTGGTATCACGTACTTCAAGTGAATATTCATCAATATGAATAGAGGTGAATATATCTTCACGAACCACACGTTCAGAAATCACAATTGCATCCTCAAAGTTATACCCTTTCCAAGGCATAAAGGCAACTTTCATGTTTCTACCTAGTGCTAGTTCACCCTTTTCAGTTGCGTAACCTTGACAAAGTACTTGTCCTTTTTTAACACGGTCTCCTTTACTTACGATAGGTTTAAGGTTAATAGAGGTACTTTGGTTTGTTTTTCTAAACTTAACAAGTTGATATGTTTTTGAGTCACTATCAAAACTTACCATACGTTCTTCATCGGTACGGTCATATTTAATAGTAATTTCATTTGCATCTACATATTCTACTTCACCATCTCCTTCAGCATTAATCAACACACGCGAATCTGAAGCTACTTGACGCTCTAAGCCAGTTCCCACAATTGGAGAATCTGCTCTCAATAAAGGTACAGCCTGGCGCATCATATTACTTCCCATCAGCGCACGGTTTGCATCATCGTGCTCCAAGAATGGAATTAATGATGCAGAAATAGATGCTATCTGGTTAGGAGCAACGTCTGCATAATTTACTGTGTTTGGTTCAACTACCGGGAAGTCACCTTCCATACGAGCAATTACCCTATCGGTGTCTATTTTTCCGTCTTCTTTAAGCGGAATGTTTGCTTGCGCAATTAACTTTTCTTCCTCTTCTTCAGCAGAAAGATACATTGGTTCACTCTTCAGGTCAATTTTACCGTCTTCAACTTTTCTGTAAGGAGTTTCGATAAAACCTAAATTGTTCACTTTTGCATAAACCGAAAGTGATGAAATCAAACCAATGTTTGGTCCTTCAGGTGTTTCAATAGGACATAATCTTCCGTAGTGAGTATAGTGAACGTCACGTACCTCAAAACCTGCTCTTTCACGCGAAAGACCTCCAGGTCCTAATGCAGAAAGACGACGTTTGTGTGTAATCTCTGCTAATGGATTGGTTTGATCCATAAACTGAGATAGCTGGTTTGTACCAAAGAATGAATTAATTACTGAAGAAAGTGTCTTAGCATTAATCAAATCGATTGGAGTAAACACTTCGTTATCACGAACATTCATACGTTCACGAATGGTACGTGCCATACGAGCTAAACCAACACCAAACTGAGATGACAACTGCTCTCCTACTGTACGTACACGACGGTTAGAAAGGTGATCAATATCATCAATCTCTGCTTTTGAGTTGATTAACTCGATTAAGTATTTTACAATGGTAATGATATCTTCTTTGGTAAGCACTTGCTTTTCCATGTCAATATCAAGACCTAGTTTTTTGTTCATTCTATAACGACCTACTTCACCAAGGTTGTATCTCTGATCTGAGAAGAACAACTTGTTGATGATACCTCGAGCGGTTTCTTCATCTGGCGGTTCAGCGTTACGTAATTGTCTATAGATGTGCTCTACCGCTTCTTTTTCTGAATTGGTAGGGTCTTTTTGTAATGTATTGTGGATAATCGCATAATCTCCTTGTTGATTATCCTCTTTGTGTAACAGAATAGTTTTTGTACCAGAATCTAATATCTCTTCAATATGTTCTTTTTCAAGTTCAGTATCACGGTCTAGAACAATTTCATTACGTTCAATAGATACAACTTCTCCGGTATCTTCGTCCACAAAATCTTCGTGCCACGTTTTAAGAACACGAGCTGCTAGTTTTCTACCTAGGTATTTTTTAAGACCTGTTTTGGTTGCTTTAATTTCCTCGGCAAGGTCAAAGATTTCAAGAATATCTTTATCTCTTTCAAAGCCTATTGCACGGAAAAGCGTTGTAACAGGTAATTTTTTCTTTCTATCAATATAAGCGTACATCACGCTGTTGATATCGGTAGCAAATTCAATCCAAGAACCTTTAAAAGGAATTACTCGAGCTGAGTATAATTTGGTTCCATTGGCGTGAAATGACTGTCCAAAGAAAACACCTGGCGAACGGTGTAATTGTGAAACTACGATACGTTCTGCACCGTTGATACAGAAGGTACCACTTGGGGTCATATAAGGAATTACCCCTAAATATACATCCTGTACGATAGTTTCAAAATCTTCGTGCTCAGGATCTGTACAATATAATTTTAAACGTGCCTTTAAGGGAACGCTATAGGTAAGTCCACGTTCTATACATTCTTGAATGGAATATCTAGGTGGATCTACAAAATAATCTAAAAACTCTAATACAAATTGATTGCGGGTATCGGTAATTGGAAAGTTTTCCATGAAGGTGTTATAAAGACCTTCGTTACCCCTTTCTTCTGATTTTGTTTCTAACTGGAAAAAATCCTGGAAGGATTTAATCTGAATATCCAGAAAGTCTGGATAATCTGGCTTGTTCTGTACAGAAGAAAAATTCAATCTTTCAGTTTGCGTTGCTGACATCTATGGACGGAATTTTAATTAAAAAAACTACTATTGCATATACTCAAAAAATCCTTAACCTTTATATACGCAAAATGGTTTAGGCCTATTCCGGTGTTCCGGAAGGCCTAAACCGTAAGGTTTGAAACTTAGTGAGCTTATTTAAGCTCAACCTCTGCTCCAGCTTCTTCTAACTGAGCTTTTACTGCTTCAGCTTCGTCTTTTGCTACACCTTCTTTAATTGGAGAAGGAGCGTTGTCTACTAATTCTTTAGCGTCTTTAAGACCAGCACCTGTTAATTCTTTAACTAGTTTTACAACTGCTAATTTAGAACCTCCTGGAGCTTTAAGAATTACGTCAAATTCAGTTTGCTCGTCAGCTTCATCGCCTCCGGCAGCACCAGCACCACCAGCAACAGCTACAGCTGCAGCAGCAGGCTCGATACCATATTCTTCTTTTAATATTTCAGCTAACTCATTAACTTCTTTTACAGTTAAGTTAACTAATTGTTCTGCGAAATCTTTTAAATCTGCCATTTTCTATCGTTTTAAAATAATTGTATTAATATGTATAATTTAATTAGTGCTAAATTTTTATCCTTCTTTTTCAGAAAGGGTTTTAACAATACCCGCGATTGTGCTTCCACCAGATTTAAGAGCTGAAATAACATTCTTAGCAGGAGATTGAAGTAATCCAATGATATCTCCAATAACTTCTTCCTTAGATTTAATTTCAACCAATTTATCTAGTTGCTCATCGCCTACATAGATTGCTTCTTCAATAAATGCTCCTTTAAGTAATGGTTTATCAGATTTTTTTCTGAATTCTTTAATTACTTTGGCAGGTGCGTTTCCTGTTTCAGAAACCATCAACGAGGTATTTCCTTTAAGTACTCCGGTTAATTTACCAAAGTCTTTATCTGAACTTTCCATAGCTTTGGAAAGTAACGTGTTCTTTACTACATTCAAGCTTACACCTGCTTTAAAACAAGCACGACGTAATTTTGTAGTAGATCCTGCATCAAGCCCCGAGATATCAGCTAAATAGATAATAGTATTCTCAGATAACTGTGCAGTCAAACTTTCAATTACTTGTGATTTTTCTTCTCTTGTCATAAGTTCTCAATTTTACTGCTCAGTGAAACGCTTGGTGTCAATCTCTACACTAGGACTCATAGTACTAGACATATGAATACTTTGAATGTAAACACCTTTTGCAGCCTGAGGCTTCAGTTTAACGAGTGTTGTTAATAATTCTCTTGCGTTTCCTGCAATTTTTTCAGCATCAAAAGACGCTTTTCCTATTGCTGCGTGTACGATACCGGTTTTGTCAACTTTAAAGTCAATTTTACCAGCTTTTACATCAGAAACTGCTTTAGCAACATCCATTGTTACTGTACCTGTTTTTGGGTTAGGCATTAATCCACGTGGTCCTAATACTCGACCTAATGGTCCTAATTTACCCATAACACTTGGCATAGTTACAATAACGTCAACATCTGTCCAACCTCCTTTAATTTTTTCGAGGTACTCATCTAGTCCAACATAATCTGCTCCAGCTTCTTTAGCTTCAGCTTCCTTATCTGGAGTTACCAAAGCCAACACCTTAACATCTTTACCTGTACCGTGAGGTAGGGTTACAACGCCACGAACCATTTGATTCGCTTTACGTGGGTCTACGTTAAGACGTACCGCTAGGTCTACAGAAGCATCGAAATTTACGTTGGTAATTTCTTTTATTAAAGCAGAAGCTTCTGCTACAGTGTAAGACTTGTCTTCAACCTTAAGCTTTGCTTCTTTTTGCTTTTTTGTTAATCTTGCCATTTTATAGATTCTTTTTCTTGATTAAAAAGGAGCAGCTCCTTTTACTTTCACTCCCATTGATCGTGCAGTACCTGCTACCATTTTCATGGCAGACTCAACGGTAAATGCATTCAAATCGGGCATTTTGTCTTCTGCAATAGCTCGAACTTGATCCCATGAAATAGATGCTACTTTTCTTGCGTGTGGCTCTCCAGATCCTTTTTTGATCTTTGCAGCTTCAAGAATTTGTACAGCAGCGGGTGGGGTTTTAATAACAAAATCGAAAGATTTGTCTTTGTAAACCGTAATCGCAACTGGTAACACTTTTCCTTGTTTGTCTTGAGTTCTAGCATTAAACTGCTTACAGAACTCCATAATGTTCACACCGGCAGCACCTAAAGCTGGTCCTACTGGAGGCGACGGGTTAGCGGCACCACCTCGAACTTGCAACTTTACTACTTTGTCTACTTCTTTTGCCATTGTTTTAATTTTACTTCGATTTTTTCTTATGTGGAAGCTAAAGAAAAAACCTATTTATATAGCGTGTAACAATTAAATTTTCTCTACTTGCATGTAGCTTAATTCTAATGGTGTTTTTCTTCCAAAAATCTTTACCATTACTTCAAGCTTACGTTTTTCTTCATTTATTTTCTCAACAGTCCCGTTAAAACCATTAAAAGGACCGTCTATTACTTTTACAGTCTCTCCTACTACGTAAGGTATGTTTACACTTTCATCTTCAACTGCTAATTCATCAACCTTACCTAACATTCTGTTTACTTCAGACTGCCTAAGCGGAACAGGGTCACCTCCTTTGGTTTCACCCAAAAAGCCAATTACTCCATTAATCGACTTGATTATATGTGGAATTTCTCCAGCTAAGCTTGCCTGTATCATGATGTAACCTGGAAAAAAAACACGTTCTTTGTTTACTTTCTTTCCGTTACGTATTTGAATAACCTTTTCAGTAGGAACGAGCACTTGTTCAATATAATCTTCAAGATTTAAACGCGTAATCTCTGTTTCGATATACGATTTAATCTTATTTTCTTGTCCACTTACTGAACGGACAACGTACCACTTTTTTGCACTTTTAGTTTCAGTCATATTTACGACTTAATCCATTCAAAATAAAACTCTATAACTCTACTAAACACCTTATCAACACCAAAGGTTAATAAAGCCAGTACTACTGAAAATACTGCTACAATAACCATTAGTTTTTGAGCCTCAGCCCAAGTAGGCCAAGTTACGTGGTTTTTAAGTTCACTATAGGATTCTTTTATATAATTCACCATTTTCAATTGGTTTTTACCTATTTAGCACGGGCGGTAAGGATCGAACTCACGACCTTTGGTTTTGGAGACCACTGCTCTACCAGCTGAGCTACGCCCGTTTATATGGAAAGCTAAATCATTATGACCAAGCTTATCCTTTTATAAAAGTCAAGGCATCCCGTGGTACGGGACACCTTTTGACTTTATGTATCTAATATAATTAGTCTAATATTTCAGTTACCTGACCTGCACCTACAGTTCTACCACCTTCACGGATAGCGAAACGTAGTCCAACGTTCATTGCAATTGCCTGAATAAGATCTACAGTAATTGTAAGGTTATCACCTGGCATTACCATTTCTACTCCGTCAGGAAGGTTGATTGTTCCTGTAACATCAGTAGTACGTACGTAGAACTGTGGACGGTAGTTGTTATGGAATGGAGTGTGACGTCCACCTTCTTCTTTTTTCAAGATATAAACCTCTGCTTTAAACTTAGCATGAGGAGTTACAGAACCTGGCTTACAGATTACCATACCTCTTGAAATTTGAGATTTTTCAATACCTCTTAATAAGATACCTACGTTATCTCCAGCTTCACCTCTATCAAGAATCTTACGGAACATTTCAACTCCAGTAATTGTAGAAGTTAATTTTTCAGCACCCATACCAATGATATCTACAGCGTCTCCAGTGTTTGCTACACCAGTTTCAATACGTCCAGTTGCAACAGTACCACGACCTGTAATTGAGAATACATCTTCAATTGGCATTAAGAAATCTTTATCAACATCACGTTGTGGCAATTCAATCCAAGTATCTACTGCTTCCATTAATTCTAAAACAGTATCAGACCATTTTTGCTCACCATTTAAAGCTCCAAGAGCAGAACCAGAGATAACAGGACCATTGTCACCGTCATACTCGTAGAAAGAAAGCAAGTCTCTGATTTCCATCTCAACTAACTCTAGTAATTCTTCATCATCTACTAAGTCTACCTTGTTCATAAACACAACGATACGTGGAATACCTACCTGACGTCCTAAAAGGATGTGCTCACGAGTTTGTGGCATAGGACCGTCTGTAGCAGCAACCACAAGAATAGCACCGTCCATCTGAGCAGCACCAGTTACCATGTTCTTCACATAATCCGCGTGACCTGGACAGTCAACGTGTGCATAGTGACGGTTAGCTGTTTGATACTCTACGTGAGAAGAGTTAATTGTAATACCTCTTTCTTTTTCTTCAGGTGCATTGTCAATTTGATCAAAAGCACTTGCTTCAGAATAACCAGCATCAGCCATTACTTTTGTAATAGCTGCAGTTAATGTTGTTTTACCGTGATCTACGTGTCCAATTGTACCTATGTTTAAGTGAGGCTTCGACCGATCGTATGTTTCTTTTGCCATGTTGTATTAAATTTAATCTTAGTTATATATTTAGTGTTCAATTTTAAACAAAGTTGAGCCAATGATGGGAATTGAACCCATGACCTCTTCCTTACCAAGGAAACGCTCTACCCCTGAGCTACACCGGCGTAAAGAGTTGAATCTTCTTGCCGGAACATCACCCATGCAAGAGATTCCTGCCTTCGCAGGAATTTTGAGCGGGAGACCGGGTTCGAACCGGCGACATTCAGCTTGGAAGGCTGACGCTCTACCAACTGAGCTACTCCCGCTTAATTTTTTATTTTGATACTTTCTGAAAAAGGAGTACAAAAATAAACATTTCAATATTTATTAGAACATAGTTTGAGTTAAAATTTTAAAAAACTCAACTATTGAATTTCTTTAGCTCATTGCCTCACAAATTCAGAAAAACGATTTATCATTTCAAATCGTAGTGGGGAGAGCAGGATTCGAACCTGCGAAGGTAAAAACCAACAGATTTACAGTCTGTCCTCGTTGGCCGCTTGAGTATCTCCCCAAAAACTTCAACATTTCAAATTAAAAACCAAAATTTAACGGTTTTGATTTTTACTTTTTTTAAGAGCCGATGGAGGGACTCGAACCCACGACCTGCTGATTACAAATCAGCTGCTCTAGCCAGCTGAGCTACATCGGCTTTTAGTCTTTTTTACACCAATTATTCAGCATAAAAAAGTCCGCTATTTCTAACGGACTGCAAATTTATATAAATTTATTATTTAAAAAAATATTTTATCAAAAAAGTTTAAGAAAAAGCTCTTTGTTTTTGTTTTCGCTTCTTTAATTGTCTTTGCAAAGCACTCACACAAACGTCTGTTCCTTCTTCAAATGTTTTTGCTTCTTTCTTGACAATCAGATCATCACCTGGAATACTCAATAAAATTTCTACAGTTTTATTTTCTTTTTCACTTGTTTTTTGAACTTTTAAAAAAACATCTGCATAAATTATTCGATCATAAAATTGTTCTAACTTGGAAAGTTTCTTTTCAATAAAATCAATTAATTTTCCGTCTGCAACAAAATTTGGAGTTTGCACATTTACTTTCATAAGCGAAGTTTTTAAGTTAATACCTATTGTGAGTTGCGAGGGTGTGCGTTTTGGTATACTTCTTTGAGCTTCTTTATGCTGTTATGTGTATAAACTTGTGTTGAAGCTAAACTGGAATGCCCTAACAACTCTTTTACTGCGTTTAAGTCTGCACCTTCATTTAAAAGATGAGTGGCAAAGGAATGACGCAATATATGCGGACTTTTCTTTACCTTCTGTGACGCTTTACTAAAATAAGAATTTATCACCCGATAGACAAGTGTTTCGTATATTTTAACGCCCTTATTTGTGAGCAATAAGTATTGACTATCTTGAATGTTTGGCAAAGCATTACGTTCATTCTTATATAGTGCAATTGTTTCAAGAACCGGTTTGAGTAAAGGGATAATTCGTTCTTTATTTCGTTTTCCTAAAACTTTAATTGTTTTTTTTGTTTCAGAAATGTTATCTAACTTGATATTTATCAATTCTGCTCGACGCATTCCGGTACTGTAAAACAATTCTACAATCAACTTATTACGTATTCCTTCAAAACCTTCAACGTCTTGAAGCAACTGCAAGACTTGTTTTATTTCTTTTTCTGAAAAAGGAACTTGTATTTTTTTTGATGTCTTTAATGCTCGATGTTTAGCCAAGGGATTTATTTCTATCTGATTGGTTTTGAGCAAAAATTTATAATATGTTTTTAAAGAGGAAATTTTTCGATTTACACTTCTATTTGAGATACCACTATTTACTAAATGAATAATCCAGCTTCGTATCACACTATAATTTACAGAATCAATATGCTTATAATCAAATTCAGATTTTGCAAATTCAGAAAAGCTCTCCAAATCTTTTGTATAAGCAGTTACCGTGTGAGACGAGTACTTTTTTTCTAAAGAAAGATAGTCTGTAAAAGCTTTAAAAGCCATTTGTTAATATAAAATAATCATTCAATGTAAACAATGAAGATACTGAAATTGAACTTAATCAACTAAGCTAAAATGAATAAAAAAAATCCGCTAGAAAAAGTTCTAGCGGATGTATATCAATTGAAAGAAACTGCAAAGCAGTATTTCTTTAAATTTCTTCTTGATCTCTCAAATGCTGAATGTATTCAGCTTTTTGAATTTCGGCTCTACGCTTTACAGATGGCTTTGTGAATTGCTGTCTTTTACGTAGTTGACGCATTGTTCCTGTGCGGTCAAACTTACGCTTAAAACGCTTTAAAGCTCTATCTATATTTTCGCCGTCTTTTACTGGTATTATTAACATAGTGTCATCACCTCCTTTCTTTAGGACGGCAAAGATACATGCAATTTAACAATTACAAGCTATCTTTTTTATTTTTTTCTGAACTTGTTTTACTGTTTATATAATGAAGCTCGTTTACTTAAATCTTTAATAAGCTGATCTTCTTCTTCACTCTCTAACAGAACATTATAATTTTTCCAGAAAGAAGCATTGTAGGGTTTTGAAACAAAAATATCTGAAGACCATTTTTCTTGAAGTTTTTGTTGAACCGCTTCTTCGTCTTGAATGATTTCAGTAAAAAGCAATTCTTGAACGGTATAGTAAAATTGTTCTTCTTTGTTTGCTTGGGCTTTATCTTCCTCTATTATATCTGAAGACCTATTTCCTACTTGAACCAATTTTGGTGTCTCATAGTACATATAACTAGGATACATTTTTTCATTATATTCTTTATAATCTAACACCAGTTTATGGTTTACAAGCGTATCAAATAAACTTTTACTTCTACGCTTTTGCGCGCTTGATGCCGCTACTAGCTCATACTCAATTTTTTTAAAGGCATAAGTATCCCAATAAATGTAGATCCATCCTTTAGGGTGAAAACCTTCATTGTAAATGTTTTTGGTATTTAAGCCTACGTATTCTTCTCCTTCAAAAATTTTAATTTTGTAGAGCTTTCTGTCGTTTTCAACCAAAACTGTATCTAACTTAAATTGGTGTGTTTTTAAAACATCATCACCTAAAAGTGCATTTTTGGTAGTTGCGTTGCGTACCAAATTGAGTTTTTCTTTAAACAGATTATCCATTCCATTAACTCGTTCATCATTCCATTTAATAGCTTCAATAAGGGAGGCTGTTTTTATAGTATCTCTGTTTAGTTTTTTTGAACGCACATTGATACCACCAACATTGTATTTTAAATAAGACGCATACGCAAATAAACTATCTACATCACGTAAATCATAACTTTTACGTATTTCATCAATATTAATTTTTAGGTTGTTCTTTGCTCCCGAAGCATATCCTGAATCATAAACAGTGAGCGCAGCTTCAATGAGCCATTTAAACTCTTTCTTGTTACGTTCTTTATGTCTTAAGAAACCTTTTTGCAGGTAAGGCTGTTCTGGCATATTGTCTGGCAGCTCTTCAATAGCTCGAAGCACAATATCATTTCCGGTTTTGGGCCTCGTTTCTGCTACAATCATGACTTCGTCCAGTGATGCGATATCTTCTTCCAAAAAAATATCTACAGAACCATCAAATTCGGCAACAGTTGTTTTATAACTTTTAAATCCAATAGAAGAAATTACAAGCGTATCATTTACATGTTTTTGAGGAACAGTCAATGAAAACTTACCGTCTGAATTGGTTATAGTCCCAATGGTTGAATTTTGAACGTATACACTAGCACTTTCAATAGGTAACAGTTGTGTAAAATCTACTACTTTTCCTTTTATTTCAGTTTGAGAAAATATTTGCAAACTGAACAAACAGCAGATAATACAAAAACTGTATTTCAGAAGTGAAGGTCTCATAAGTGGAAAATATTTTAAGTTGCCGGTTTGTACTCCTTCCCATCCATTACCATTTTGGCAATAATTTCGCGAAGTATTTCTGATGTTCCTCCACCTATAGGTCCTAACCTACTGTCACGAGCCAATCTTGCTAATGGATAATCTTCCATATAACCATATCCTCCTAAAAATTGAAGGCAGTCATACATTACCTCATCTGAAACCTTGGTTGAAATCAACTTTGACATTGTAGCTTCTTTTACTACGTATTCACCCTGGTCAAGTCTTTTGGCAGTTACATAATTAAATGTTTTACACACTTCTACTTCACTGGTTAATTGGGCAACTCGATGACGCAGCGCTTGAAATTTTGAAATAGGTTTGCCAAAAGCTACACGGTCTTGCATATACTGCTTGGTATATTCTAGAGCAAATTCACTTCTTGCGTGAGCGTTGATTCCCATTATTAATCTTTCCAGTGCAAAATGCTGCATAATGTATGGAAATCCTTTATTTTCTTCTCCCATTAAATTTTCAGCTGGAATTTCTACATCATCAAAGGCTATTTCTCCGGTGTCACTAGCTCGCCAACCTAATTTATCAAGCTTAGTAGCCGAGATTCCTTTCACATCTCGATCAACTACAAAAATGCTTATTCCTTTATTACCCTTTTCAGGAGCTGTTTTTGCGGCTACAATTAAATAGTCACTATACACACCATTGGTAATAAAAGTTTTTGACCCATTTATAATATATGAATCCCCTTTTTTTACAGCTGTAGTTCTCATACCACCTACATCACT
Organism: Marixanthomonas sp. SCSIO 43207; assembly: GCF_019904255.1. Classification (GTDB taxonomy): domain Bacteria; phylum Bacteroidota; class Bacteroidia; order Flavobacteriales; family Flavobacteriaceae; genus Marixanthomonas. The sequence goes on along the minus strand of NZ_CP063203.1, from coordinate 1,768,393 downwards.
TCCTCCAAAGGGTTCGGTTATACAAAGACAACCAATCTTTTCACCTGAAATACTAGGAGCTAAGTATTTTTCTTTTTGTTCGTGATTACCTTCTTTATTTAAATGTGTCATTGCTAAGTAAGCGTGTGCCCACATTGCTGCTGCAAACCCGCCAGAGTTTACTTTTTGTAATTCTTCCAGAAATATTACTGTATAGAAAAGGTCAAGATCCATTCCTCCATATTTTTCTGGGTAGTTAATCCCAAAATAGCCCATTTCTCCAAATTTTTCCCAGATAAAGCGATCTATGGTTCCGGTTTTTTCCCACTTTTCAATGTGTGGGACTACCTCTTTTTGTAAAAAGTCTTGAAAGCTTTTTCTGAAAAAATCGTGTTCTTCTGTAAAGTACATGCTACTCATAGTAATATTTAAATTCAATTTTTTATTAAGGCGAAATGTAACGATTGTACATTTTTGATTGCAGAAATTTCAAATTACTCTGCGTACAAATATAACTGAATTAGCTGTAATTTGCTTTGTGAGAGCCCTTCTAATTTCTGTAATTCGGTTATATTTTCAAGTCGTTCCCGCAATTTTCTGAATTCCCAAATCTTTTTTGCAAGTTCAAAAGAAATGCTCGGTATAGTAGCTATATCTGAAGCAGATGCAGTATTAATATTCATTTTTTCAATTTCACGAGGGGTTTTTACGGTAAATTGTTTTAAAGCTCGTTTTACTACTGCTGTATCAAGACCGTACACATTGTATAATTGTACATCATCTGTAAAACCTCCCAACTTACTTCTATATTTTACTATTCTATCGCTATACGCCTCACCTATCCCACTTACTCGTTGCAACTGTTCTTTTGTCGCGGTATTTAAATCAATTTTTTGAGCATACGGTTTTTCAGCAGTAAAATTTGAAAAAGATTTCTTTTTAGGTTTTGGGTTTGTAACCCAATCTGGAAATTTAAAATACGGACTTATTTGAGCTAAAACCGAATCTGAAACTTGTGTAACACGTTTAAAGTCTACAACTGAGTTTATCCATTTATCTTTACTTCTGAAATTTTTGAGACGGTCATACTCTTCGGTTGAAAGCCCTAGGGTATATGCTTTATAATCGGTGATAAAATTTGGGTTAAATGGAAATATTTTAGGTTTTTTATTTTCAAGTTCTGCTTTTGTAATGGATTCTAGTTCTTGCTGAATAGCTACTATTTCAGGAGAACTGGTATCAAAAGAAGAGGTTTCAGAAAAATCTACAAAATGATAAATCCCAAATAAAATAAGAATAAATAGTGATAATAGTAAAATCCCACTTCGTTGAGATCTATTGAACGCGAAGTGGGATTTTAAAGAGTTCATACCCTATAAGGATTTAAGCCAAACTGTTACATTCTATTAGTAAGATCTTCGGCTCCATCATCAAGTGCATCTTCCTTTTTACTTATTGCTTTCATATATTTTTTCAGTTCTCTTTTTACTATAGGTGTTAATAGAATTACACCAATAATATTAGGAACTACCATTGCAAATATCATTGCGTCTGAAAAGTCTATAACAGAACCAAGTGTTATTGATGCTCCAACTACTACAAATATTAAGAATAAGAGTTTGTATACCAAATCAGTTATTTTCCCTTTTCCGAATAAATATTTCCAACCTTGCATACCGTAATACGACCAAGAAATCATAGTTGAGAATGCAAACAGAATTACAGCTATGGTAAGCACTATTGAGAAATGCGGAATTACCGTATCAAATGCTGTTGCGGTTATTTCTACACCTTCTGTAATTTCGGTTCCATATTGCATAAATCCAGCTTCATAATTTGTAATGATGATAACAAGCGCTGTCATTGTACATATTACTACGGTATCAACAAAAGGCTCTAAAAGAGCAACAATACCTTCACTAGCAGGATATTTTGTTCTTACAGCAGAGTGAGCAATTGCAGCCGAACCTACACCTGCTTCATTTGAGAAGGCTCCTCGACGAATACCTTGAATCATAACTCCTATTAAACCACCTGCTATTCCCAATCCAGAAAAAGCGCCTTCAAAAATAAGACCGAATGCATCACCAATGTGATGGTAGTTTGCCACTAGAATTACTACTGCAGCCAATACGTAGATACCAGCCATAAAAGGAACAATTTTTTCTGTTACAGATGCAATTCTTTTAATTCCTCCAATAATAACGATAGCAACCAAAACTGCCATCCCTATTCCAAAATATAGCCCTGCATTAGGATTTGTAAATTCAAATAACTGAACAAATTGTGCTGCTGCTTGGTTGGCTTGAAACATATTTCCGCCACCAAAAGATCCTCCAATCACAAAAATGGCAAAAATTACAGCAAGAACTTTACCTAATCCGCCCATTCCTTTTTCTCCTAAACCTTTTCTCAAATAGTACATAGGACCTCCGTAAACTGTTCCATCTGGCCCTACATCTCTATATTTTACACCTAATGTACATTCAGCAAATTTTGAAGCCATACCCAAAAGACCTGCTAATATCATCCAGAAGGTAGCTCCTGGTCCTCCAATGGATAAAGCCACAGCAACTCCGGCAATATTTCCTAAACCTACTGTTGCTGAAAGTGCGGCTGTTAACGCCTGAAAGTGCGAAACTTCTCCATCTGCACTATCATCACGCATGGTTTCAATTATATTTCCGCCCTCATTGGGTGTAGAATCACCATATAACGTATCTGCACCGTGTTTTTCAATGTCTTCATATTTTCCACGAACAACTTTTATGGCTGTCCAAAATCCTGTAAAGTTTATTAACTTAAAATATATTGAAAAATAAGTAGCACCACCTACCAAAACAATTAAAACCCAAGGGATTTGAAATTCTTCAGAAAAAGGTATTTCGTAAAAAATGAACTCAACAAACCATCCTGTATACTCTTTAAACTTAGCATCAATTGAAGCTGATGTGCTAGTATCTTGTGCGAATGTTAATAATGGGGTTAAAATTGAAAATAGGGAAAGAAGTAGCTTCTTCATTGTTTATTTTAGTTAATTACTATTCGATTCAAAAAATTTGTTTTGGCAATATGCTAAAAAATTTAGGGTAATTCAAATATTTACACGTTAAAAAATTAACAGTTTCTTAAACATTGTATAATTTCTTTAAGTTTTTAATTTGTTCTGGTCTTCCAATTAATATCAAACTCGATCCTTTTTTTAGTTTCATGGAAGGCTCAGGATTAACTACATAGGTGCCTTCAGGTGCTTTATACCCAATTACTGAACAGCCGGTTTTATTTCGGATATCTAATTCTAAAATTGCTTTCTCACTTCCGTCTGGTGAAACATTTTTAAATGGTATTTGTTCTACATTAATACTATCTTGTTCTCCAGAAACAGAAAGGTTATCCAAAAACTCTACTAAGTCTGGCGTTACAACCAAATTTGCCATGTGAGCTCCTCCTATTTTATCTGGCATTATAACGTTATCGGCACCGGCTAATTTTAATTTTTGATAGCTGGTCTCTTCAGTTGCTCTACTTATTATTTTTAAATTAGGGTTAATCTGTCGTGCAGAAAGCACTACAAAAAGGTTATCTGCATCACTTGGCAACGCACAAATTAATGTTGAAGCTCTTTCTATTCCAGCTTTTATAAGTATTTCATCTTCATCTGCATTGCCCAAAATATAAAGTATTTCTGTGTTTAAAAATCGTTCAACAATTTGTTCATCAATCTCTACTACAACAAATTCCTTTTTATAATCTGCAAGTTTTTCAACGGCTTGTTTTCCGTTGCGACCATATCCACAAACAATCACGTGGTCACGCAATGAATCTATTTTTTTTTGCACTCTTTTTTGCTTTAAATTACCTATATTATTTTTACTTAAAATATATTCTGTAATTACCGAAATAGCATACCCGACTATAAATATACTGGAAAGAATAAGAAGTGAAGTGAAAATTTTCTCTACAGGACCTAAAGGCCTAACTTCCTGAAAACCTACCGTAGTAATGCTGATTACGGTCATGTAAATGGCATCTATCCACGTGTATCCCGAGAAAAACCGAAAGGCCAAAATACCAATTGAAAATACGGTAATCAATAAAAAAACCGCTCCGTATAATCTTGAATTAAGGAAGTGTTTCATTAACTAAAAATGGTTGTAAAACAGAATATAGTCTTGTTAAAGTTACTCAATATCATTAAATAGCCAACTTTAAAATACTTTATAAATCAAAAACTGAAGTTCGTTTTGCATATACCAAATCTTTCAAACGCAACCAAAACGCAAGCGTAACATACACTGCAAAACCTATCCCTAGCGTTGCAAAAGATAAATAAATAAAAAAAAGACGAACGTTTTTTACTCGCATTCCTAACCGGTCTGCTAGGCGAGAACTTACATAAAAACCTCGTTTTTCAAAAAAATACCGTATGCGATACACCAATTGTAACATACTTGCAAAATACTATTTTTAAATAAAACTTTAAACCTAAAATTCTTCACTTTGTTTGTTCAAAATACTCGTTCCTACAGCACATTGTAAACATTGTATTTGATCACAATATTGATTTTTTAACTGAAGTAATCCTTGAGATTGTAAAGCAGTTTCGGCGATTGGCATTAGTGCATTAAATTTTTTGATAATCGTATTTTGCTCCTTTGCTATAGAAGTAGCCAGCCGGATAATTTCTTCTGAAATATCTTTTTTCAAATAGGAAGCATAGCAAAATTTTAAAGGAATAATCGTATTGATGAGCAGTAAATCAATAAAAGTCTTGGTCAATTTCTTTTTCCGCTTTGAAGAAACGGTGCCAAAGTTATAATGCGCATCCCAATATGTTGAAGCAGAAACATCAAAAAGGGTATAAAAATCGTTCTTTTCTGAAATTGAAATGATTTTTGAAAACAAATGTTTCTGGTTTGCGTATAGCATCGCCAATTGTGATAACCGAATTGTTGGAAAATTAGGCGGTCTCAACCTGAAGTATTTTGGCACTACTACTTCAGTATTTGATATATTAAATTTATGACAAAGGTACATATACGTTTGCTGAAGTTTTTTACCATAACCGTCTTCATTGTGACCTGCTAATAAACCGGCTTGTCCCATAAGCAAAGCCTCCAGATCTAATGGTTGTACACATTTTTTTACTACCGAAAAATCAATCGATTGCGCAATACTGTAAAAGGAATCACCATTTACTTTGAGTCCAAAATTTTTAGCTAGCAACTTAAACAATACAGCTTCCCAGTGATTGTTTGATGTTGCTAATTCTTTTAAAATTAATTCAGATTTTTGTTGTAAGCGTTCAAAATACAAGCGTTCTAACCAATTAGTAAGTATAAAAGAATCTACTTGACTAAATTGATTATCACAAGGAATCCATCTTTGCTTTTTAGCAAACAACTCTTTGTATCTAGTAAGTATTTTTGTATCAACACAGTTTTTTAATTCAATAGTGGGGATTGATGCGTTGTCTTTTGTAAATACTTCTGCATCTTGTTCCCAAACTACGTGTAAAATTACCGAGTCATACGCTGTATCTTTTTCATGATGGTGTGCATACCAATCTGAAGCTTTTAAGTGAATCTCTACATTGCCTGCCCATAATTGTCCATCAATTGAAATTTTTGCATTAAAAAAGTCTGGCCCAGAGTTGTGATTATGCATTCCAACCGAAATCACATTAACCAGCTCCCCTTGAGTTGAGTGTAATTGTGTAGTTGTAAATTTTTGAAACTTCCACACGTAATGCAGAAAATCTTCTTTCATTTTAGAAAAAATTGAGGGGAGTTTCAGTAACGAAGATACGTTTTATTTTGAAGCTGTATCGTCTGTATTATTTTCTTCAGGAATCGTATCGGTAAACAAAACGCGATGCCACTTATATAACCTTCGGTTTAATACAATATACCGCATAATTCCTACCCCTAAAAAAACAATACACACCACCAGCGCTACATACCCTAACCAGCGGATGCTTTGAAAATCTTCAAGACCTAATAAAGCCAAACCACCTAACAATAAATATAAGGATGCTTTAATGTATGCCAACAAGGTGCGTTCATTGGCGAGTTTGGTTCGTTCAAGGGCCAAAATTTCACGTGTATTTACCGGTACCGGTTTGGTACGTAAATATTTAAAGAGTTTTTGTGCTTCTCGTTTCATTTCACTTTAAAAGTAAAAAAATCCCGCTCCAAATGCAATGGAACGGGATGTATAAAATTTTTATTTCTGAAATATTATTCAATAAAGCCTTGTTTACGCATCCAATCATCATTGTAGATTTTGGCTACATAACGGCTTCCGTGGTCATGAAATAATACCACCACCACATCATCTTTGGAAAATTTATCTTTTAATTGAAGTAATCCTTTCATCGCTGCTCCAGCCGAATTTCCTAAAAACATACCTTCTTCTTCGGCCAGTTTGCGGGTGTACACCGCGGCGTCCTTATCGGTAACTTTGGTAAATCCATCAATAATATCAAAATCTACATTGGCTGGAAGAATATCTTCTCCAATACCTTCGGTAATATATGGATAGATTTCTTTTTCATCAAACTCGCCGGTTTCGTGATATTTTTTAAAAACACTTCCGTAGGTATCGATACCCCATATTTTGATATTTGGGTTTTTCTCCTTTAGGTATTTACCTACACCACTTATGGTACCTCCCGTACCTACTCCTACAACAAAATGTGTGATTTTACCTTCGGTCTGCTCCCAAATTTCGGGTCCTGTGCTTTCATAGTGTGCTTTTGCATTACTAGGGTTATCGTATTGGTTTACATACCAACTATTAGGAGTTTCTTCGGCTAAGCGTTTTGAAGTAGAATAATACGAACGCGGATCATCGGGTTCTACATCGGTAGGGCAAACCACCACTTCGCTACCTACTGCTCGCAGAATATCCATCTTCTCTTTACTTTGTTTATCGCTAATCACGCATACCATTTTATATCCTTTTATAATAGCAGCCAAGGCCAAACCCATTCCGGTATTGCCGCTGGTTCCTTCTATGATAGTTCCGCCGGGTTTTAGACGACCGTCTGCTTCAGCATCTTCAATCATTTTGACAGCCATACGGTCTTTAACTGAATTTCCTGGATTAAAGGTTTCATATTTGGCAAGCACTAAAGCTGGGATTTCTTCGGCTAACTTGTTAATTTTAACCAAGGGTGTATTACCAATGGTTCCTAAGATATTTTCTGCGTATTTCATAGCTATTTTTTATCGATTGCAAAGGTACTGTTTCGTTTATCGAACTACAAGATTTTCTATTACTCAAACCGAATGGCTTTTACTGGAGATATTTTGGCTATGATATAAGAAGGAATAAGCAACATCAATAGACATAATATAAAGGTTCCTGCATTTAATAGCAAAATGTAGCCAATATCGATGTATACTGGAGCTTCGGTAACGTAATAGGTATCGGGGTTTAAGGGGAAGAGTTTGAAATATTTCTGAAGAAATAATAACGCTAACCCTATTACATTTCCCCAAAACAGGCCTACACCAATTAAATACATTGCATTATAAATAAATACTTTGCGCACGCTCCAGTCATTGCTTCCTAATGCTTTCAAAATGCCTATCATCTGGGTACGTTCTAAAATTAAAACCAACAAAGCGGTAATCATATTGATTCCGGCTACCAAAATCATAATACCAATAATAAGCGCAATGTTAAAGTCAAAAAGGTCAAGCCACTCAAATATAGCGCCGTATTTATCTCGTATGGTTTGTGTATCGAGTGTACTGCTAGTTTCATTATAAACAGCGTTACCAATGGATTGAATATTGTCAAAATCATCAACAAAAACTTCAAAAGCGCCAATTTGGTTATCATCCCATTTATTGAGTCGTTGAATGTGACGAATATCTGCTATAATATATTGTTCATCAAATTGTTGAAATCCACTGTTGTAAATCCCTACAATGGTAAACCCACGGCTTCTTGTTTTTCTATTTTCGGCATCTTGGAGAAAAAAAGTGTTCACTCTATCACCTACTTTAAATTGCAATCTATTGGCGAGGTATTGTGAAATAAGAATTTCATCATTTAAATTTTCTGAATAATCTGGTAACCTGCCTTCTACAATAAAGTCATCAAAAACTGCCCAATTATAATCATCACCAACCCCTTTTACCACAACACCTTCAAAGTTTTCTGCAGTTCGAATCACACCACCTTTTAATGCGGAAATTTGAATATGTTTAATTCCGTCTACACTAGAAAATTTGGGATAAAAATCTTGTTGTTTTGAAATAGGAATTTGAGAATCGTCTGAAAAATTTGTGTCAAAATTGGTAATGATAATATCACCATTAAAAGCCGAAACTTTTTCACGAATCTTTTTTTGAAGTCCTACACCCGTGGCTATAGAAACCAGCATCATAATAATACCAATGGCAATTGCAGTAATTGCAATTTTTATTATTGGTGCCGAAATACTACTTTTATAGTCCTTTGAAGCAATAATGCGCCGGGCAATGAAAAATTCGAAATTCACAAATAGGTTTATGCGGTTATCTACAGTCAAAAATACAGTTTTATTAATGAAACTTGGTTTTAAAAAGCCGAAAGCTTCAGCTATTTTAAAACAACTGGTAAAACTATCTCCACTTTATTTTAGTAACGCAGTAAACGGGTTGGTCGTAAAAAAAAGCCTGGCAATTATACTTTTGGTGTTTACCACTTTTTCTTGTGGAAGTTCAGTTTCAGAAAAAGAACCTGTTGAGCAAAGTACCTTAGACCAATATATTGAAGTAGGCACTGCTATAAAAGAAGATTATGATCGAGATGTAGAACGAAAGAAAAAAAAGGCAAAAGAAAACCCAACCTACAGAGTTGAAGTAGGAACCTTACAAACTGAAGACGGTATTCAAGTAATCAATGATCAAGGTAATTTGACAGTAGGTGCAGATCAATTTTTATTGTATGGCAATCTTTTAAAAGGAAAATCTGTAGGTGTTGTTGCTAATCAAACCTCCCGCGTTGAAAATAACAGCAAACACTTGGTTGATTATTTAATGGATAAGAAAATAGCTATACAAAAAGTTTTTGCACCCGAACACGGTTTTAGAGGAACTGCCGATGCTGGTGAGAAAGTGAAAGACGCGATAGATTCAAAAACCGGCTTGCCTATTATTTCATTGTATGGCAACAATAAAAAACCCTCAAAAGAACAATTAAGCGATCTCGACGTAGTAATCTTTGACATTCAAGATGTAGGAGCACGGTTTTATACTTACATTTCTACACTTCATTATGTAATGGAAGCTTGTGCAGAAAATAATATTAAAGTACTTATTTTGGATCGCCCAAATCCTAACGGTCACTATATAGACGGACCAATTTTGGAGCCTCAACATTCAAGCTTTGTAGGTATGCATCCTGTACCGGTGGTTCACGGCATGACTATTGGAGAATACGCACAAATGATTAATGGTGAAGAATGGTTAAAAAATAAAGTAAAATCAGATATCACTGTAATTAAAGTTAAAAATTATAATCACCAGACGGCATATTCTTTACCTGTAAAACCTTCACCCAATTTACCAAATGATGTAGCTATAAACCTATACCCTAGTTTGTGTTTTTTTGAAGGAACTATTATAAGCGCAGGGAGAGGTACAAACACTCAGTTTCAGGTATTTGGAGCACCCGGATTACCTACAAAATTCTATCCATACACATTTACACCACAAGCTAATGAAGGAGCTAAATATCCAAAATTTAAAGGACAAGAATGTCATGGGTTGAACCTTCAAAACAATCCAAAACTTGATAAGCTCAATCTAGAGTGGCTTATAGAAGCATATGTTGCCTACGGAAAAAAAGCAGACTTTTTCACAAACTTTTTTACCAACTTGGCAGGTACCAAAAAATTACAAGAACAAATTGAAAACGGCTATACCTATCGCGAAATAAGAGCCACGTGGCTTAAAGATTTGGAAAAATATGATTCTATGCGAAAAAAATATATGCTGTATGATTAATGCGGTATTCGCTTTTTCATTTTTTCAACAATATTAAATGCTGCCGGGCAAATAGCTACGTTCTTCAAAGTTAAATTTGATATTTGTTGAAATTTCTTTCGGTCGGTGTGCGGAAACTCTCTACACGCCTTTGGACGCACATTGTAGATACTACAATAATTATCTGCCCCTAAGAAAGTACAAGGCACGCTTTGTAACACATAATCATTTTCTTCATCCATACGCAAATAACTCTCAATAAAACGACTAGGCTTCATCTTAAAATGTTTTGAAATACGCTCAATATCCTTTTGCGTAAACAAAGGTCCGGTAGTTTTACAGCAGTTTGCACAGGTTAAACAATCAGTTTGCTCAAACTCTTCATCGTGCAGCTCTTGCATCAATGCATCTATGTTTTTTGGAGGTTTACGCTTCAGTTTTTTGAAGAATTTTTTATTCTCGTTATGCGTATCTTTGGCACGTTGTGGGAGTTGTTTGAGGGTTTCTTCCATTGCAAAGCAAAAGTACAAAATACTATTAAAGACAGGTAAAAACAGATTTAATAACCTAAACAGAAAAACACTTCTTCATCAAATAAAGATTTATGAATGATATTATAGGCACAGCATTGTTAGATTATTACCACGGAAATTATTCTGAAGATATCCTTACCGAAACAAATATCACTGAAGAAGATGTAATGCCTCTCCCATACCTTTTTCGAGACTATGACGAAATGCCTCCCATTGAGCAAAAAGCGCTACAACTTGCCACCGGACGTGTTTTGGATGTAGGCTGCGGCGCCGGAAGTCATTCCCTCTATTTACAAGAAAAAGGGCTTAATGTTACTGCAATTGACACTTCAAAAGGGGCAATTAAAGTTTCACAGTTAAGAGGCGTTGAAGATGCTATACACAGCGACCTACTTGAGCTAAAAAATGAAAAGTTTGATACTATTTTAGTATTAATGAACGGTACCGGAATTTTTCAAAAACTGGAACTGGTTTCAAAATATCTTCAGAAATTATATACTTTACTTACTCCCAATGGGCAAGTATTAATTGATAGCAGTGATTTGCAGTATATGTATGATAAAGCCGAAGAAGAAGGAATTTGGGTTCCGGCAGATCATTATTATGGTCAATTAGAATTTACTATGACTTATCAAGGAATGAAAAGCGATACTTTTTCTTGGTTGTACCTTGATGTTTCAACTTTTAAAGAATGTTGTAATCAAAACAACTTTGATTTTAAAATTGCTTTGACCGGTGATCATTACAATTATTTAGCAAAACTCACGCCCATTATTCATTAAGTCATGAGTTAAACAGCTTATACTCTTTTCAATAAAAGGACGTTAAAAGAATGAGCCTTGTTTTTTTAATTTGAACTTAAAAAGTATGTTTGCCTAAACAATAAGTTAATTATGAAATTTCCCTACACATTTTTATTGGTTTTATTAACTTCAATTTCAATCATGGTATCTTGTAAAGATGATGATTCTGATGATGCCATAAATGATCCTACAGCAGATAATAAAAAGGCTTTGGGAACTTCAGCAGAAGACATATTAACAAGTGATTTTTATAATAGTCTTACAATTGAGTTTGTATATTCATTAGGTTTTGAGCCTGAAGAAGAAACCAAAGCTTCTGTAATTCAGTTTTTAAACGAGCGTGTTAACAAACCTGGCGGAATTACCGTTAAAGAAACCTTCATAAATCCTCCACAAGGAGCGCCTTTTGATACTAATGAAATTAAAGAAATTGAAGACGAAAATAGAACTGCTTATAATGAGGATGATAACTTGGCTATATTTGTATTCTTTTCAAACGGGAACTCGAGCAATGATACTGATACAACCGTAACACTAGGTACAGCTTACCGCAATACATCTATTGTAATTTACAAGAAAACACTGCAAGATTTAATTGCAAATAATCAAGGTTCAGATTTGGCTACTTTAGAAATTACTACACTTCAGCATGAGTTTGGTCATATTCTTAGCTTGGTAAATATAACTGATGATGACATTCACCCAACTGACCATGAAGACCTTGACAATAACAGGCATTGTGTAGTACAAGATTGTCTTATGTATTTTGAAGCTACTAGTGCAAGACGTAGAGATATTGCACAGTTTTTTCAAAACAGATCTACTGTACCTTCACTAGATTTACTTTGCTTAGAAGATTTACAAGCTAAAGGTGGAAAATAAGAATACCGTTTTGCTTTAAACTAAAGTTATTCTTCCTCTAGACTGAATTCTTTTTTACCATTGATAAAAGTCGCCAACACTTTTGTATTAGGGATGCTGTCTTCAGCAACCGTCATAATATCACGATCAAGAACTGTAAAATCTGCCAACTTACCTTCTTCAAGACTCCCCTTTTCAGCCTCTTCAAAGTTTGAATAGGCTGCCCAAATGGTCATTCCTTTTAAAGCTTCTTCGCGAGTTAACGCATCTTTTTTCTGAAAACCTCCTTCTGGAAACTGTTTTAAGTCCTTACGAGCAACAGCTGCATAAAACGTATACATAGGGTTAACTTGCTCTACCGGAAAGTCGGTTCCTAAAACAATGATTCCGGTATTTTCAAGAAGTGTTTTGTATGCATATGCACCCTGTATTCGTTTAGATCCTATTCGGTCTTCTGCCCAATACATATCACTGGTAGCGTGTGTTGGTTGTACCGAAGGAATGATGTTTTTTGAAAACTTACTAAAATCTTGTTTACTGATAATTTGCGCATGTTCAATTTTCCATCGTGCATCTGTTTTATCTTTTAGTGCACTTTCATAAGCTCGTAACACAGCAATATTTGCTGAATCACCAATTGCATGAGTATTCATTTGATATCCGGCTTCATAAATTCTATTTGCTAACTTTTGTAAACTATCTGCCGGAGTAATCATAGCACCAAAATGACCTGGCATATCACTGTATGAATCGCGCAAGGCTGCACCTCTAGATCCCAAAGCTCCATCTGCATAAACCTTTACTGACCGTACATTAAGTCTGTTGGTTTTTATTTTTCCGTTACTTAAATAAAAGTCAAGATTTTTAGGTTTATTACTCACCATAGCATACACACGCAAAGCCATGCTGTCTTGCTTTTGTAAGCTATCTATCAATTCAATTATTTCTCTATCAAGACCGGCATCATTAACTGTTGTTAAACCGTATTGCAAACTAATACGCTCTGCATCTAGTAAGGCTTGTTTGTTATAACTTCTATTTTGTTTAGGAAAAGATTCTTCTATTATACTCATGGGGCTATCTACCAAAATACCGGTGAGTTTTCCGTTGTCTATTCCTATTACGCCACCTTCAATTTTAGTTTGTGGGGTAATACCTGCCATTTGCAGTGCTTTACTATTTACTATCATCGCGTGACCGTCGATTCTAGTTAAGGCTACAGGTGTATTTGGAAATAAAGAGTCTAATTCTTTTTTGGTAGGAAACTCCTTTACTTCCCAATCATTTTGATCCCAACCTCTTCCGATGATATACTCTTTCTTTTTCTCTTTCTGAAAGGCAATAACTCGTGCCAAAACCTCATCATAACTGGTTGTTTCGGTTAAATCTACGTCTTGTAAGTTTAACCCTAGACCATAAAGATGTGCGTGTGCATCAATTAAACCGGGAACAATAGTTTTTCCTTTAGCATCATAGGTTTCAGTAATCTTGTATTTTAATTCTAACTCGGGTTTTAATCCTATTTCTAGAATCTTCCCGTCTCTCACAACAAATGCATCTTCAACATCAAAATTTTCATTAACAGTGTATATAGTTGCATTTTTAACTAATAAATCTGCAGGTATTTTTTCTGGAGCACAAGCTAGAACTAATAATACAAATGCGAGAGTAAAAAATTTTTTCATAATCAGTTTTTAATAATAAGACACAAAAATAAAGAAAGCAACTGTAAATGCAGCCGCTTTCTTTATTATGAAAATTTATAAGGTTATAGATAAAAAATCAAGCTTCTTTGTAAAGTTGATATAACCTATCTAGTGATTTTTCAAACTGAGAAATACTCATGTTTTTACTTTCTCTTAATGATTCTTTGCCATCAAAAAGCACCACAACTGTAGGGTTTGCAAAGACCATAAAGTGAGCAGCTATATCGGGTTGATTTTCTATTGTTACTTCAAAAGCTTGTAAATCTTTAAATCGAGAGGAAATTAACGTTTCTATTTTAGGCTTTAAAGCTTTACAAACACTACAACGTTCTCCAGAAAAATACAGCAATACTGGTTGTCTTGATTGTATTACTTTTTTAAGTGTTTCTATATTTGATGGAGTTTTCATCTTTACCAATCAAACTTATAGGTAGCACCCAACAATGCTTGAATGCCTTGTACAGGGTAATGTAACCACTTTTCATAATTATCGCTCAACAAGTTGCTTCCTTTTGCAAATACAGATAATCGTTCATTGATATTATAACCCAAGTGAATATTAGCATCAAGGTAACCATCCAGTGTTCGTTCTTCTAAGAGTATGGATTCAAAAGGTAGCGGAACGTTTGAATAAAGGTCCTTACGTTCGCCTACATAAAACAAGGAAGCACCTCCATAAATTTGTTCGGTAATATTGAAATTTGAAAACACAGACGCTTTTAATTCGGGAAGGTTCCAGGCTTGATTTTCGTTTGTTGTATCATAACTGAAATACTCTCCAGTTACCCCAAGTGTAAAGGTATTGGAAACATCAACCTTTAATTCGCCAAACACAGAAAGTGTATTAACATCGTCATAAACTACATTAAACGAATTACCATATTCATACCCTTCTCCAGTGTTTGTGGCAGTTGTAAATTGATTTGCTTTAAATAAAGCTTTATTTTCATCTTTTCCGTAGGATGCTCGTACATTGTAACCAATAGAATTACTTAATTTACCCTTCAATCCTCCAAAGCCTTTATATAATTGACTGGTAGGTGCTATTGATAAAGTTGGCGATACAAACGGGTTTTCCTCTTTAAAATTGTAATACGTGTTTTGTTCTAAATCACCTTCTGCTCCGCCATATACTATTAACAACTCGTCAACCAATCTGTATGAAGCATTAATACGTGGATAGATAAAAAGTTCTGTTTCGCTATTTTCCAAATCCAAACTCACAAAGGCTGCTGCTCCTAATGAAACAGATAAATCCTCATTCACATAGACTAAAGATGGCGCAACACCAGCATTTAAAAAGCTATAATTTATACCTTCAGTACTTAAATAGCTTCTGTCAAAACTACCAGTTATATAATCTATATCACCATCTACTTTAAGAGTGAGATCTGCTATTGGAAATGAAAATTCTGGTTGTAGGGTAGTATTAATTTCTGAAGAAGAAAAGGCATCACCTGTATAACGAATCGTTGCGGTAGCTTTTTCAAAAAATGAATCATCTACTGAAATACTTCCGCCTACATAACCACTGTAATATTGCTGTTGTGGATCAATTTCAGAACTGAAAGATTCAAAGTTTTCTTCATAATAATCATTCAAACCATACCAATTAAACAATTGATGTTCTAGACCTACATCTAGTTTATAACTCGTGTACCGTTGTCTACTGGTGTAATTTGCATCTACTTTGGTGTCATAATATTTATTTTCTAGTAAAACACCATCAATGTCACCTTGAGAAGAGTTATGACGGAAATAAAACCCGGCATTGTCGGTTCTACTTATTTGAAAATTACTGTACAACTCGCCCAAAATAGATGTATAATTTCCAAAACCTAAAGTTGCATAATTATCATATAATTTAATAGGTTTTGCTTTTTCTACTGTTTCGGCTTTTCCTTTGGCTGGTGTAAAAGTTGAAGCAACCGGAACAGAAAAAATTTCATAGCGCACCTCTTTCTTTTGTGTAGTGACCGAATCATTAAGCATTGGAGTTTCTTTTACTTTAAATGCATCTGAAATAGTAGGTGTGTATGGTTTTACAATGTTTACCACTTCGGTGTCAAGGTCGTCTTCTTGCTGTTCACCATCTTTATCTTGAGCAAATGTAGCTATAGAAAATAATGATAAGCTTAGTAACACCAATGGATTTTTGTAGGCAGTAAAAAGCGGATTTTTACAATGTTTCAATAAGGTCATAAGATATATTGAGAGGTTTGGTTCTTTAATTTTTTTGTAGTGATTGTACTATTCTTCAGTTTCTACTGAGGCGTTTGTCTTAGCTTCAGCAGCTTTAATTCTGGCTAATTCAACCTTAGCTTCGTCCACCGTTTCTTGATAGTCGCTAAAGTTTTGTATTAAACTTTCCAAAATATAAGTTGCTTGATAAGCGTCTTTTAAATCATAAAAGTTTTTTGCCATAAGCAATAACCCTTTTGCACCATAACGTTTGTACCCGGAGTAATCTTTGGCCAATTGCTGTACAGATTCATTGGAGGCTTTAAAGTTATTGTCTTTTCTTTTAAAATAAGCGTCATAATACAAGGCCTCTGCAGCGAGTTCGCCGGTTGCAATTTTTCCTACCTCAGCATAAGCTTTTTTTGCTTTTGCTTCGTCATTGGTTTTAATTGCCGAACGAGCAATAATTACTTGTGCATCACTTTTAATACTATTATCTATTTTTGAATTCTGAAGAACTTTTTCGGCATAATTTACTGCATCATTATATTGTTTTAACTCATAGCTTGCCTTCATACTATTAGTTTGAGCAAATATGATATTTTGAGGATAATCTGCCGTTGCCTCTAGTCTTTTTAAGTATGTTAAAGCTTTTTCATATTTATTTTGTTCTAAATATAATTCTGAAATACGTGCCAAAGCCTGCTCGGTAAACTCACTACGTTCACGAGAAACTACATATTCATAATGCGGAATGGCCTTCTGTTTATCGGTTTCTGAAAAGTAAATTTGTCCTAAATAAAAATGTGCATTTAAAGCGTGTTTACCGTTCGGAAATTGATTTAAATACGCTTCAAAACGAGAAATAGCCTGAGAAGTTTTGTTTTCTAAATAAGGTTGTTCTGCTGCTTGATAAGTAGCATCATCTAGTTCATTATCCTCTACCGAAACATAATCTAATGTACTCACCCAATTGGCATATTGGTCTACTTTACCTTGATCAATGTAAATAATTTTTGCTGAAGAAACTGCTTGCACAGCTTCGGGTGTAGAAGGATAATCGCGTGCTACTTGCTTAAAAATGGTTAATGCTTCATTGCTTTTCCCTGTGTTGTCAAGTAATAAAGCTTTTTTCATTAAAGCTCTTGGCTTATAAATACTTTTTGGATTGTTTTTAATTAAGTTATCATACGTTTGTAACGCTTCACTATTTCTGTTTTGCGAAACGTATGTGTTACCCAATTCATATAAAGCGTCGTCACGATAAATAGATTTTACGTAGGTACGTAAAAAAGTTTGCAATCCTTCTATTTTTTGATCGGTTCTATCAACAAACCCATAGCTAATTGCTTTTTGGAAAGCTGCATAATCTTCATCTGCGGTACCTACTTCAATAGCTTTATTATAGTTTTCCATAGCAGGCCAATATTGACTTGTTACAAAATAACTATCCCCCAATCGTAGGTAAGCATCTTGTTTTCTAGCACCGCTTGCAGATGAACTTTCTACATACAGCTTAAAGTTTGAAATGGCTTCAGAATAATTTTTAAGTTTAAACTGATTGTATCCTAAATTGTAACGAGCATTTTCATACTCTGGTGTAGCCGTAGCTTGTGGTAATTGTAAAAATTGTTTGTACCCAATTAAGGCTTCACTAAAGTTTGAAAGTTGATAATCACTTTCGGCTTTCCAATAAGTTGCACGAGCCGTATAAGTAGCATCGCGAGGTTCTTTTAATGATTTGTTGAATAATTGTTTTGCTTCATTATAATTGCTTTCATTATAAAGCTCTACCCCACGGAAAAACGCCACTTTTTGATACGCCAATTTATTTTCGAAAGCTTTATTATTTTCTAGCAGCTTCATTGCAGCTTCATAGTTTTTTGAAGTAATGTATGAGTCAATCAACAGGTTTTTAATCGCTTCATTGTTTTTGTTATTTGGATAGGTTTCAATAAACGACTGTAACACTTGTGGTGCACTTTGATAGCTGTTTCCTATCTCATAACTAAGTTTTGCATAGTTCAAGAACGCATCTTCTTTTATTTCAGCAGAAAATTCCATTTCTGAAGCATTTTTAAAAGCATTTAATGCTTGCTGCTTTTGGTCAAGTTTTAAATAACTTTCTGCCAAATGGTAATAGGCATTTTGTGCTACCGAGTTGCTTCCGCCAATGATTTTGTTAAATTCATTTATAGCGTTTTGATAATCACCTTGCTTATAATAAGCATAGCCCAGCTGGTAATAATCGGTATTATTCCATTTACCGCGTTTGCCTTTATACTTTTTTAAGTACGGAATAGCATCTGCATATTGCCCTAAATTGAAATAACTTTCACCAATAATTTTTGACAGTTCACTGCGCTCTTGAGGACTGGAGCTGTCATATTGTTCTTTACCCAAGTCAATTGCTTTTTGAAATTTTCCTAATTTAAAATTCATATCGGCTTGGTAATAAGAAAGGTCTTCTGCGTAGCGCTCTTCATCTTTAATCTCTTCAAACTGTTGATTGGCTTGCTCATAGTCATCACCTTCATAGGCAATATAACCTAGGTAATATTTTGCTTGTGAGCCGTACTTTTGTGAAGTTGAAACTCTATTAAAGTATTTTTTTGCTTCGTTGTATCGTTTACTTTTAAAGTATGCATACCCGTTATTAAAATTATACTTTTCCATTTCGCCACGGCTTAAACTACTTTCATCTACCTTATCATACCATTTACGAGCGTAAGCATATTTTCCGTTTTCAAAGTAATAATTGGCTACATTAATGTAAGCGTCATTTCGCTTTATACTTGTAGGATAATCTTCTACAAAGGTTTCCATTAATTGGTCTGCGTCTTGTTGATTTAACCGCACGGCACAATTGGCAATGTAATATGCACAGTCGCCTTCAATGGTTTCTTCATCAGTAGTAGATTTTACTTTGGCAAATAAAGTTTGAGCAGCCAAAAATTGATTGTTATTATAAAGCTCAATGGCTTTGTTATAATCAACCAAGTCATTTGTAAGCACAGCCGTTTGCTGTGAAAAAGATAGAGTGCAGCTTACTAGAAAAACAGTTAAAGCTAAGCAGGTATTGCGCATAGAGTTGAGGTTTTTTTAATAACAAAATTACAGTTTTGTCTTAATCTGTAACGAAAGTTAGCTGCGATAAGTATGTTTTTAAGAAACCTTTAGCAACCTCTCAAAAAAATCAAGTATTTTTAAGTTTTACATTCTGAAAAAATTATACAATGAAAAACACACTTATATTATTAATAATTACGGCTACTGCCCTCAGCCTAAACGCACAACACAATCCGTTTAAAAATTTGAATGAAAAAAACGGAAAGATTGGTATTGGTACTGAACAACCCGATGAGTTATTAACGGTAAAAGGTAAAGTA
Organism: Marixanthomonas sp. SCSIO 43207; assembly: GCF_019904255.1. Lineage (GTDB taxonomy): Bacteria > Bacteroidota > Bacteroidia > Flavobacteriales > Flavobacteriaceae > Marixanthomonas. The sequence continues at coordinate 1,748,958 of NZ_CP063203.1, read as the reverse complement.
CACACTCAAGAAGTTTTGGTTGATTTACAAGGCGCCATTGCTCCCGATTATGTTTTTGAACATTATTTTGAAGGTGCTTCTGAACAAATGCCAAATTACACTCTTATCTCATTACCTGAACTAGAAGCTTATTTAAAAACACACAAACATTTACCAGAAATCCCATCTGCTGAAACATTAGACAAGGAAGGAATGTCTTTAAAAGAAATGAATTTGTTATTACTTAAAAAAATTGAAGAACTCACTATTTACACGCTTCAGCAGCAAAAAGAGATTGAAAAGTTGAAAGAAAAAATAAACCAGCAGCAATAAACCTGTATTTATATCATTAATTAAATAGTTCAAGTATTGCAGTTGGCAAGTTTTCAAATTACTTTTGAAATAAAATAAATCACTATTATGTCGCAACCGGTTTTAGAATTAAAAGATGCCTCTATTTATCAACGAGAAAACCTTATTTTATCAGATGTTTCTGTGCGAGTAGAAAAAGGTGAATTTGTATATTTAATTGGTAAAACCGGAACCGGAAAAAGTAGTTTTATGAAAACTCTCTACGGTGATTTACCCTTACAAGAAGGTAAAGGCGAAATTGTAGGGTATGATTTACCTACTTTAAAAGAAAAAGACATTCCTTTTTTACGTAGAAAACTAGGTGTTGTGTTTCAAGATTTTAAATTACTAAACGACCGTACCGTAAAAGATAATTTGCTTTTTGTGCTAACAGCAACCGGTTGGAAAGACAAAAAAGAGATGGATGCCAAAATTGACCAAGTACTTGGCAAAGTAGGTATGAAAACCAAAGCTTTTAAGTATCCTTATCAACTTTCTGGTGGTGAGCAACAACGTGTTGCCATTGCAAGAGCCTTATTAAACGACCCAGAATTAATACTTGCAGATGAGCCTACCGGTAATCTTGATCCGCAAACTAGTGTAGAGGTTATGGAAGTGTTGCAAGAAATCAACAAAAACGGAAATACTATTTTAATGGCAACGCACGATTATGCATTGTTATTAAAGTATCCTTCCAAAACGTTGAAATGTGATGAAAATCAAATTTTTGAAGTTGTACAAAAAACGGTTTAATTATTCTGGAAAACCTTTCCTTACCTGCAACTCACATTCTTTTTTTAAAGTTGGATCAATTTTAAGTTGAATTTTCCCCTCTTCATTTGGCTTTAACACAGTATTTTCAGAAAGTATGATTTGATTTTTTGAAGTTAAATTAAGCGTAGCCGAATCTGTAAATCGCTGGTTTTTTAAAACAGTTTTATTTGAGTAGGTTGTAAGTTTGAAATCCCAACGAGAAAAATTTTGATTATCAATGTATACGGTTTCATCGTTTTTAAACATTTGGTAAACCATTTCAACCGCATCACCGGTTTGTAATGCTCCGGCTCCATAATTACCTTTATACTTACTATTATCACCAATAAAATCAATATTTAAAGCGGTCATTTTTATTATAGATTCTACTTCATTTGCCGGTAAGCAAGGTGCTAGCGAATACATTAAACCAATCGTTCCTGTTACTAATGGCGCTGTTGGCGAACTTGCTTCCCAGATATATTCAATTGTATCTTCAAGCATCCATTTTGAAATTCTAAACTGACCCGAAGAAGGAGCTAGTATATCTACTTCAGGGTTTAATGTTGTTATTGAAACCGGATAACTAAATGGTTGGGTTTGTGCTTCCTTATTTTTGAAACCCACGGTTCTTCCTAAAAACCCTCTTATATTTTCACCATAATAATTTCCTTTATCACTTAGTAAAATATGATCCTCAACGTCTTCATATTTATAGCTTACAGAAGCTACCGATATTACATTTTCATATGAAGCGGGATAATACAGCTTGCTTCCTTTTGTTTTAATCCAATCACTATTTCCTGCGGCAGCTACAAGTATAGTTCCGTTGTTAAATATTGAGTCTACAGCAGCTTGAGCGGTTTCGTGGTAGGTAGAACTTACCCAGCTACAATTAATCACTTTTGCACCAGCTTTGGATAATTCTACTAATTGATTTAAATCTTTGAAGTGGCCATAATCTGTTGCATAAATAGAACAATCATAACAAACTCCAGGAACTCCATAAGCATTGTTTCCTTGCGCTGCAGCAATTCCGGCAACGCCATTGCCATGACCGCGAGAAAAACTTGACGGACGTATAATTTTTGTTTTTCCTTTAAACTCTGCATTGGTTGTATCTACAGATGCATCTGCTATTCCTATCACGCTATTTCTAGAACCTGTCGTGTAATACCAAGCCTTGGGAACTTGCAAAAAATCAAAGTAATCTAGATTTACTTGTACGCCTTTATTGGCACCAATAGTGCTTGTCAAACCATAGTCATTGGGTTCAAAAATCTTTTTATCTTTTTCAGAAAGTATTGTTCCCGAAGTGAATATATGCGAAGCTGTCTGTAAAAGTTCTTCTAGTAAAAACTGTTTGTCTGCTATTACAAAAAAGGTAGAGTTAAAGGTACTTTTATTGGTATTCTTTCGTGTTTTTTTAAATTCAGAAATAACATACTTTCCAAGTATTGCTTTCAGCTTTTCATCATATCCTTTATAGATAAATTGATTATCAACCTTAGTAAAAACAGGGTTGAATGATGAATCTTTTGCACGTATATACATCCAAGCTTGTTCCTGGGAAAAAGAAAAAAGTGAAATAAAATAAAAGCACAAAAAAACACTGAACCTCATCACTCTTCTTTTGTATGATTGTCTTTTTTATAAACGTGCGGATTTTCGGTAATGCCTTTTTTAAACACTTTTCGTATTCCCATTCTCAACATAGAATCGGTTTGTAAAATGAAGTCTTTTACCTTTTGACCAGGTCTTGCTCTAAAAGAAGTTACATGAAATTGATCTTCTGTTGTTAAAGGTGTATCTGAAAAATAGTAATTTGACACACAACAGCGCTCACCATCGTGATTTACCGGGCTTACACTATGCCAAGATTTTTGATGTGTAGCCATTATTGCCAATCTATTAAAACGACTGTAAATGGTTATAGGATCGTGATTTAATCCTTGAGGCCAAATTTCTAAATGGCCGCCAAAACTGTCTTCCCAATTTGGGGTAACGTAATACAATAGATTTAACACCCGCCATTTATCTCTACTCTTATCATGTGAATTATCTAAGTGCGGATTTAAAAAATTATCCTTAGCCATTAATGAAATACCTCCTGCATACAGGTTTTCATCCGGTTCTGGATTTTCGATTTTACAAATTTCTCCTATTAACGTTACAATGCGCTCGTCTTGAAATGCATAAATAACCTTCTCTAGCAATGGATTATATTGGTCCATCTGCGCAGCAACATGCTTATATTCTCGCATACTTTTCTTTAACACCATTTCTTCCTTCTTTGGGAAGGCTTCATAAATTTGTAAAGCAAGATCTTCTGGCAGTAAATCATCAACAAAGAAAAAGCCTATTTCATTCTTACTTTTTTCAAAACTTGAAATAAGCTGTGATTTATCCTCTAAAATGCGGTTATAAATTATATTTGCAATATCTTTTGTGTTCATAACTGAAATAGCCTTATGTATTAAAGTGAGCGCTTACTAGTTAACAGTGTTTAAAACTATAAATTTAGACTTTTCTTCTGAAAGAAACGATGATTTCTATATTGATTCCCACATATAATTATAACATTGTTCCGCTTGTGGAAGAATTACATCGACAAACCATTGCATCAAAAATTCCTTTTGAAATTATTGTAGTGGATGACTGTTCAACTGAGCAAAAGATACAATTAGAAAATCAAAGTATTGCAAAACGTGAGCAATGCTTTTATCTTGAAAACAAAGTAAATCAAGGTCGTACCGCTACTAGAAATATATTGGCTACTAAAGCTAAATATAATTGGTTGTTATTTTTGGATGCTGATGTGATGCTAGATTCTAAAGAGTTTATTGAAAGCTATATAAATTCAATAAAAAATAGCTCTGCCGATGTTATATTTGGAGGGGTATGTTACCAAAAAGAACAGCCAAAAAAAGAAGAAATCCTTCGATGGCATTATGGAAAAAATAGGGAAGTAAAAAGTGTAAATAAAAGAACAAAAAATCCTTACTTTATTATTTCACAAAACCTATTAATACAAAAAAGGGTTTTTAAAAAGGCGAATGTGATCAATGAAAATTTCTACGGCCTTGACAATATATTCTCAAATATGTTAAAGAAAATTGATGCGAAAATCTTACACATCCATAATCCTGTATTGCATTTAGGATTAGAAAAAGCGAGTGTTTTTTTATCCAAATCACTTAAATCTGTAGAAACTACTGTATATTTTGAAAACAACAACCAACTCGATATAGAAAGACCGCTTCAAAAAACATATGTAACGTTTAAATCTTATGGTATTTTACCTGTTTTGAGAATGACGATAAAACTTTTTGAAAAACAACTACTGTCAAATTTCAAATCTAAAAATCCTTCGTTGTTTTTATTTGATTTATACAGACTCTATTATTATGATAAATTGAAACGAAATGCCTAAGTTTTCAGTCATCATACCGCTTTACAATAAAGAAAAAGACATTAAAAGCACCCTTGAAAGCCTTTTTAGCCAAACTTTTTCTGATTTTGAAGTTATCATCGTCAATGATGGCTCAACTGATAAGAGTCAACTAATGGTTGAACAAATTGAAGACTCTAGAATTAATCTCTACAATAAACAAAACCAAGGCGTGGGACCTACGCGCAACTTTGGTGTAGCAAAAGCCAAGGCTGAACACATCGTTTTTTTAGATGCAGATGATTATTGGTATCCCATTCATCTAGAAAATTTAAATTCTATTGTAGAAAAGTTTCCCAAAGCCAAGTGGTTTGCCTCTGCCTACAACAAAAGACATAATAAAAATTTAACCACATCAATGATTTCACCTATTTTAAAAAAAGGTGACAATTGGATTGGGTTGATAGACAATTACTTTCAATACAGCTTGGCAGATGCTCTAGCGTGGACCTCAGCCGTCGGAATGAAACGAAGTTTTTTTAATAACCTGAACGGTTTTGATACATCCATTACGCACGGTGCCGGAGAAGATACAGATTTATGGATTCGTGCAGCTTTACAAGCTCCATTAGCTTTTTCTACTAAAATTTCAGCAACTCATAATCTGGACGGAAGCAATAGAGTATCACACACCAATACACTAAAAAGAACCTATTTTGATATTGACAAATATGAAACCGAGGCTCAAACTAACCCATACCTAAAACAATATCTAGATTTGAATAGGTTTTCACTTGCTATTCAATACAAATTGGCAGGTGACCTAGCTACCTTTCAAGAATATCGTGGAAAACTAGATGTAAAAAATCTCACTTCAAAACAGCGTACCCTACTTAAACAACCTAAAACCATTTTAAAAACCCTAGTTAAAAGTAAAGTATTATTTGAAAAACTGGGCTTTAGGCTAACTTCCTATAAATAATTTAAAATCCTCATATTCCCTAATGTAATCTGCTTCATCAAACTCGCCAGAAGATAATACTACACAAACAGCCCCTGAAGAAAAGTTTTCTAACTCGCGCCACGTTTTTGTGGCTATTAACAACCCTTTATTAGGTTTATTAAGTGTTACTTTTTTTGTTTCGGTTCCATCATCTAGAATAACATCAAAGCTGCCACTTACTGCAATTAAAAACTCTAATTGTTCTTTATGTGCGTGACCGCCGCGACTAGAATCACTTGGCACATCATACAAGTAATACACTCGTTTTACAGGATAAGGCAGTACCTCTTTTTCTATTACCGAAAGGTTTCCTCTTCCTTCTTTATCAATTATTTTTGGTATATCGATTATTCTACTTTTCACAGGTAAGCTAATTTTTATTTAACAAAGATGCCCATTTTTCGGCAATTGCTTGCATTGTTATGTGCGAAACACTCTTTTTGGCATTCTCTTTACAGGTTTTGTATAATTGGTCATTAAAAGCTAACATATCCATTCCTTCGGCTAATGCAGATACAGAGTGATTTTCTACTAGCAATCCATTTTCAGTATGTGTTATAATTTCGGCAGGATTTCCTTTGTACATAACCGATAAAACTGGCGTTCCCATAGAAAGCGCTTCGATTAAAACCCTAGGAAAACCCTCATACTCACTTGTCAATGTTAAAAACAAAGCGTTTTTTACATAGGGTACAATTGCAGATGTAAATGGATACATAGTCACCGTTTCTGAAAGTCCTAATTGGTCAATTTTTTTCTGTACAAAATCAACATCCGGTCCATTACCTACTAGCTTTAAATGAATTTTCTCTTCTGAAAGTTTTGAAGCCTTATACCCTTCTAGTAACAGTGTAAAGTTTTTGACCTTTTCTTCAATACGGCCTAAGTAAAGAATATATTTTTCAGAAAAAAGAACTTCTGAATTCTCTTCGGAAAAAGATTCATGTGGATTGTAAATTGTAATTGCTTTGTTAGTATGATAACGAGAATTTATTGCTTCTGAAATGGCCTTTGAAACTCCTACAACAACTTTGGCTTTTTGTATCATTTTTTTGGCTACCCAAGCATTTGTAGAAAAATATTGTTGCAAATAAAAACTACGTGCCACATAAACAACAGACTGATTTTTATACAAGTAATACAAGTAAAACAGCTCTTTAACACCATTTATTCTAGAGCGATTGTCAATTATATAATCAAACTGTTGTGTTTCAAAAAAACGTTTAAGTTGTTTAAAACGTGAGACTCTTTTTAAAAGTGAATCTTCCTCTGTTTTTAGGGCGCCTAGATTAAAAAGTTCTCCTTCATACGCATAGTCTACTACGTCATTTAATATAACAATCGAAACATTAAAACCTTTGGTGTAAAGCATTCTGGAGAGTAATGCTGTAGAACGCTCTGCTCCTCCTTTACCTAAAGATATAGCCACCAAACATACTTTAATTTGTGATGACGGTTGTTTACTGGCCATAAATAATTTGTACTTTTGGTATGTTGTTTAGGCAAATATAGTGCATTTATGAAGATACTCCTTGTTGGCGAATACAGCCGTTTACATAACTCCTTAAAAGAAGGTTTAAACGCTTTGGGCCACGAGGTTACTATCATAGGTTCTGGTGACTATTTTAAAAACTATCCGGTTGATATAAAGCTAAATAGAAAATACACTTCTGGTCTATCCAAAAAATGGAAAGTGTTGCTATTTAAACTATTTAAAATAGACCTCGCTGCAGAAGATATTAAAAAACAGTTTTTTGGGCACGCTGAACAATTAAAAGGCTATGATGTGGTACAACTTATCAACGAAAGCCCTTTGGGTGTAACGCCTAAGGTTGAAAAAGAGGTTGTTTCATTTTTAGCAAAAAACAATAAAAAACTCTTCGTATTATGTTGTGGCGCCGATTATTTGAGTGTTAAATATGCCTACGAAAAAAAGGTACGGTATTCTATTTTAAGTCCGTTGTTTGATGGTAAAGTTTCAAAAAAGGCTTTTAGTCCTATTTTAAAATATCTTCAGCCAGAATTTAAAGCCTTACACGAGTTTGTGTTTAAGCATATTTCAGGGGTTATTGCAACCGATATGGATTACCACATACCTATGAAAGGGCATCCACACTATTTAGGACTTATACCAAACCCTATTAATGTTGAAAAGCTTCAATTTTTGCCTATTTCTGAAAAGGAAAAAATTATCATTTTTCACGGTATTAACAGAGGGAACTATTATAAAAAAGGAAGTGATTATTTTGAAGAAGCCTTAGCAATGGTTTCAGAAAAATATGGCGATAAGGTAGAGATTATTACTGTTGAAAATGTGCCGTATGCACAATATATAGAACTGTATAATAAAGCGCACATCGTATTAGATCAAGTATTGGGTATGGATCAAGGCTATAATGCTCTAGAGGCTATGGCTAAAGGTAAGGTTGTGTTTACAGGCGCCGAAAAAGAGTTTACCGAATACTATAACATAACCAAACCTGTAGCTATTAATGCTCTGCCAGATGCACAAGCAATTTTTAAAGAATTAGAGCGATTGCTTTTAAATCCTGAATTAATACCTGAAATTTCTAAAAATGCTCGTGCTTTTATTGAAAAAGAACACCATTACATTCACGTTGCTGAAAGATATTTAAAGACTTGGGAAAGCAACTAATATTTTAGCCTTTTAAAAAATCATAGTTTTATTTATTTCTTCTATTTTTGTTCAGCAACATTAAACTACCAGTTTTGAATAACTCAATCATTTCAGATAAAGCAACCATAGGAAAAAACGTAAGTATTGGCGCATTTTGTATTATTGAAGAAGGTGTGGTAATCGGTGATAATACGGTTATTAAAAATTATGTAGAGTTAAGAAAAGATACAATTATAGGTGATAACTGTTATATTGACTCTAGGGTTTCTTCATCGGGTAGTTGCACGATTGGTAATAATGTTACAGTACGGTACGACAGTATTTTGGCTAGAGGTATAAATATTGGTGATAATACCTACATCTGTCCCAAAATGATGAGCAACAACCTTAATACAGAACATGAACAAATAGGTGGTGCAATTATTGGTAAAAATGTATTTATAGGTACTAGCTGTGTCCTTCAACACGGTATACATATAGGTGATAACAGCATCTTAGGCTCATTGTCGTTTATAAACAAAAATATTCCGGCTAATGAAACATGGTTTGGAAATCCTGCAAAATTCTATAAGAAAAATGATTAAGCTAAACTTACCAAATTATCTTATTCTTTTTTAAAGTTTCTTTTTCACTCTCCCAGTCTCTCTTAAAATTGTCTCTAATTTTTTTGGCGGGAATACCTCCTATTAAAGTGTTTTCACCCAAGCTAGTATAATCTTTATTGCACAAAGTGTTTGAAGCAATTACAAAGTTATCAGGGGTTTTGGTATGCAGCATTATACTCACTCTATTTGACACCGCATTGTAATTACCTAGTTCTATGGTACCATTAAGCGGATAATACCTATTCGTTTCGGTATTCATCATAGGATGTGAATTGGTATCAATGAGCTGGGATTGATAACCTATTCCTGTCCAGTTGCCTAAAGTAATACCTCTTGTACACAAAACCCTTATTTCTGAACCAAAACAAGCCATATGTCCCATTTTTAAAACAGCATCTTTTAACACTTTAATGCCAACATCCTTTCCTATCTGCACGTGACCTTTGCAAATCATTGTTCCTTGTAAATAAAGCTCTGCTGTTCCTTTTGAAGTAGTAGGAAATTCAAAACTTTGTCCAAAACCTATCATTCCCCTTTTTATAGGTGCATCAAGTATAAGTTTGCCTTCTAGGTTTGAAAATTTAATTTTTCCGTAGAAAATAACAGGAAGTTTTCTAGCTGTTGCAAACGGAAACATCTTTAAATTAAAACGCCAAGTAGCATACCAATTTACAGAAAAGTACAACTTAAGTTTCTTTTTAAAGCTTCTGTATGTTTGTCTTACACTTCCCATTATTTTTTTCTTCTGAAGAAATTTTGAATTACATCTCGTATTCCTATTTTTTTGTCAATATAATAGATTGAAAAGATACTCGAAATTACAATCATTATACTTAAAGAAACATATTTTACTACAGTATCTTCTATTTCTGACAGTAAAAATGAAGAAAAACACAGTATTGTTGAGACTATAAAAATATAATAAAACTCTTTTTTGAATGTAAATTTATAGCGGTAGTAGGTAATTAACCAAACTACTATCAAATGAATGATAAAGTAAATAAAATAACTCACTCCCAATCCTTGAAGTCCCCAATAGGTATAACCAATGATATTCATTACTACCAAAGCTGTATTAAAGCCAATTGCTGTTTTAATAAACACACGAGAATCACCTTTTGCAATAATGATATAACCTAGTGAAAATGAAACTGCCTTAAACAACATTCCTAATATTCCCCAACTTACAAAAGCCACAGTAGGGGTAAACGCTTCACTATACAACAGAGTAATAAAAAAAGGAGCAAACGCTATAAAAATTACTATAATAGGAACAATCAATAAAACAGCTACATAAGCCTGTTCAAAAACAACGTTTTTAATTTTTTCAATAGTATTTGAAACTGCCGAAAGCCTTGGGAAATAATCGGTACTCATAGCATTAAACACCAATCCTACATAGGTATTGAGTATTACCATTCCTGCATTGTAATAACCTACAGCATCTACTCCACCCTCATTACTTATATAAATTTGAATAATATAGGCAGCAATTAAAGTTATAACGCTACTTACACTAAGCGTAACGCCTAGGTTTATCATCTCCTTTCCTTCAGAAAAAGCTTCTTTATTAGTGAGTTTTACTTTTTCAACTTCGGTTTTATTGGTATAATATACCGTAATCGCAAAACTGATAAGTGAAGCAATAATAATAGCAGGAACTATAGCATCTATTCTGAAAAAATAATACAACGGTACCGTTATAAGAAGTCCAACCGAGTTACCAACTAGATTGGCTTTGGCTAAATTTCCCAGTTTTTGCAATCCTTGTAATATTGCCAAATTACTGTGCGTAAACTGTTTAAAAAGAAGTGCAATAGCTAGCCAAATAAATGATACGGTGTATTCTTTACTTTCAAAAGCAATCTCACTTAACCACGGTGAGGTTATCATCATCAAAACAGCGCCAATAACGGCTGTAAACCAAACCAAGCGTTTTAAAACATGTACGGTTCTAGCTACTTTACTAGCTTCATAATTTTCTTTGGCGTAGGATATATCTTTTACGGCGCTTCGGTTTAAGCCTAAGTTGGTAACTGCATCTACAACGTTAATTGTGGTATTAAATAAACTGGCAATCCCCATTCCTGTTGGGCCAATAAATAAGGCAATAAACTTTGACCGGATAATCGAAATAAGAATATTAAATACTTGTACTCCTCCAAAAAGTGAAGTAGCTTTTAAAACATGCCGAAATGAGTTTTTATACGGCTGCATGATTAGGTATTTAAAGTTTCAGAAGTATTCTTTTGTTTTTTAAAGTATCGCATTACCAAGAAAAAAACTAGTAAAAAATAGAGAACATAGCGTACAAAGTGTGCAAATACAATTCCTTCTACACCATAATTATCGACCAAGGCATATGAAAAAACATAGAATAAAATGAGTGAAAACAATTCGGTAAAAATAAAATTTCGAACCATTTTCTTGGCTATGAACTGATGTAATAAAATTAAAGCAGCCAGTTTTACAAAATCTCCCAAAAGTTGCCATTTAAATAAAGGTGCCATTTCATCAAAGTCTATAAAAATGTATTCTATAAACTGAAATCGTAAAAAATAAATGACCAACATACCAATACCAAATAACGGTAAAAGGGTTTTGTAAATATTGAATAATTCTTTTTTAAAACCTGCTTCGGTATGAATTCCGGTGAATTTTGGAACAACGTATAGCGTAAATATTGCACCTGAAAAAACCATATAGTTTTTTGAAAGAGTTGTCATCCCTGTCCAAATACCGGCATCATCTTCACTTAACCTATTTGCCAACATAGAACGTATATCAATCTCTACATAATTTACCAAAACAGTTGCTACAAAAGACATTAATGAAAAAGCCAGTAAACTTTTTGCGTAGGGTGCTTTGAAAGAAATTTCAGAAAAACGAACGTAACGTCGCAATACTTTTATAAAAATAAAAAGCATTACCATAACTTGAATCACAGGAATAACCGCAATAGCTAGTAACGCCCCATCTAGACTATAATTATACAATAGATATAACGTTAAACCAGCTCCCAACAAATATGCAAACAACTCAATCTTTGCAAACTTTTTATAGTCTGAAAGTCCATGAACAATACCGTTAAACACACGCTGAATAGCAATAAAAGGCACTACCACAGCAACTACTTTTACTAAGTAAGCAAACTCGGTGGTGTAGAAAAAGTATTTACTGATTATTTCAGCACCAAAAAATAGTATCAAAAATGATGTAACACTCCCTAAAACGGTAAAAACAAAGGTTGTTGAAAATAGCTTTTGAAGCTGCTCGCTATTCTCTTTAAAATCGGCTACATATTTTACTACACCATTAAAAACTCCAAACGAAGTTATAGAAGTAAGCATTTGCAACAAGTTGCGTAACGAACCTATTTTTGCATATCCAGATTTTCCAACTATATCTGTTAACTCACGTTGTAAAAAAAAAGCAACAAGTAACCTTATGACAATAACTCCCGCATTGAGAGAGGTCATTTTTAAGAGCAAATTATTTCGTATAAATTTCGGAATTTTCAATTACCAACTGTTTAATGCTGAAATAATACTACCAACCGCTTCATCTGTCATCACGGGACTTATAGGAATACTCACCACTTGTTGATGAATCTTTTCAGTAATAGGAAATGACAAATTAGTAAACTCCGGCAATGCTTCTTGTTGATGCGGCGGAATAGGATAATGAATCAACGTTCCTATTGTTTTCTTTTTTAAAAAATCTATAAATCCAGCTCTATCCTCCACACGTATTACAAACAAATGAAAAATATGGTTATCACTACCATCCCACTCTGGAAGCACTATTTTTTCATTTTTAATTTCCGAAATATATCGCTTTGCCACAATACGCCTACGGTTGTTATCTTCATCAAGCTTTGCCAATTTTATATTCAGAAAAATTGCCTGCACCTCATCTAGTCTAGAATTAAATCCAGTTAGCTCATTTACATATTTTGAAGACGCTCCATAATTACGAAGCTTTTTTATAACCGAAGCCAGCGCCTCATCATTGGTTGTTATGGCTCCTGCATCACCCAACGCTCCTAAGTTTTTGGTAGGATAAAAACTAAAACCGGCAGCATCACCCAAATTACCGGCTCGTTTACCATTTCCGTTTGTTGCTCCGTGTGCTTGTGCGGCATCTTCAATCACTAGTAAGTTATTGGCTTTTGCAATACTTGAGATTGCGTCCATAGGTGCTAACTGTCCATATAAATGAACGGGCATAATGGCTTTTGCTTTTTCAGAAATAGATTCTTTTATGGCTTCAATATTAAAATTAAAAGTTTCCATTTCAGCTTCTACCAAAACTGGCTTCATACCAGCTTGTTTTATGGCTAAAATAGTAGCAATATAGGTGTTTGAAGCAACCAAAACTTCATCGCCTTGTTGTAGTTGTCCCAATTCTTTATACCCTTCTAAAATTAATCGAAGTGCTTCTAAACCATTGGCAACACCTATGCAATAGTTTGTTCCGCAGTATTGAGCAAAATTTGTTTCAAAAGCTGTTACATTGTTACCTAAAATGTAGTATCCAGAATCTAAAAAGTCTTTAAAACGCAGTTGAAATTCTGGGTGAAAACGTTCATTGATTTTATGTAAATCTAAAAAAGGAATCATATCAAAGAGAGGTCTAGGTTTTTATAACAAGCAGTATCTACAACGTAATTATCTGCAGTAAACGTACGTGCACCACAGCTTTCTTTCCAAAAAATCAATCCTTCATTTAAGTGTTTGCCGTTTTCTTCACTTGAAATATTAAAGTCAAAATACCGCTTTCCTTCTTGAAAGTGATTAATTATAAAATCATATTCTAGATCTAGACTTCCATAGGTGTTTTTGTCAATATTCCCTGAAACATATTGAGGGTGAACAGTTGTCTTGGTCAAGAAAACCGTAGTTCCGGCTACAATTTTGTCACCTTTGTAAACATTTACCTGTTTGATTTGTTTCGGAAAACGGGAAGCCAACATTTTAATTTCTTCGAGGGTATGCACGGGGTTCACGCCGTGTTTTTTCTGTAGATTCGGAATTAAAATCTCATTCCAAAAGCCATCATAATTATCATCAACTTGAACAATCAACTCATTTCGTATGGCTTTATTAATGCCTTCTCTTCTGTTTTTTTGAAATTTCAGCTTGTTTGCATAATCAATTACCATTAGCACATCACGTTTTACCAACGTGGCATTGGCTTTGAATAAAAAATAAGCCAACTCATCGGCAGGAAGTGTATTATAGAATGTAGGTATTATGCGTATATCAAGGGTTTTAATTCCTTCAGAATATAAAAATGTAAGGATTGATTTAAATGCATCAAAAGCGTATAATAGTTTAGCTTTTTCTTGAAGTACAAAACTTCCGTACGTTAAGCCTTGATGAGAAATAATACCATCGTTTTTTTTATTTGCCGGAAGTACTGCATACAGTTTTTCATCTTTATACACCATCACAGAGAAATCTTCAAACCGATCACTGTGATAATCCATAAAATTTCGGTTGAATAAAAAAGTGGCGTTTTTTGCAGAACTGATAAAGTTGTTCCATTCCGCTTTATGCGAATGAGTATATCGTTCAACCCGATAGGTAGGTTTGTTTTTAGTTTTTGTTGTATTCAAGAAACTAATATTGGTTACGCCATGTAAAACTAAAATTATTTTTACTTTTAGCAACGCTTTTACATAGATATACACGATGACATTTTTTTCTTTTTTTGAAAATAGATTTAAACTATGCCTAATTGGTTTACTGTGCATCGTTTCTATTTTAGTTTTAATCACTCCTATTGTACCGCAACCAGATTCCTTGGGATATATAGAAATGTGGTTTAATCGCACTCCTGTTTATCCACTTTTTGTAAACGGAGTAGAAGCTATATTTGGCAGTAACTTTAAAACACCTTTAAAGTTTTTGCAACTAATATTTGGGATGCTTTCGGTTTGGTTTTTTATTGTTCAAATGCGTAAGAACATACAACTACAAGCGTTTTGGTATCTTCTTTTAGCTGGTATTTTGGTAATACCGTATGTGTACAATCACAAAATTGCCAATACAATCCTTACCGAAGCGATTGCTTATCCTTTATATTTAGTAGTTTGCATTCAATTTTTACTCTATTTTTTTAATCATAACAAAAAGCATATAACCTATGGAATACTTTTTTTGTTGGTACTCTTATTAACTAGAAAGCAGTTTATATTTTTTATTCCCGTACTGCTAGTTATGGTGCTATGGGTTAGTTATCAAACCAAAACTTTTAAAAAACACCTACCACATCTTGTCACTTTAGTTTTACTTCCATTTTTAATTTCACTAGCAGACAGTACATATCATAAAGTTGCTCACGGTTATTTTACAAATACACCTTGGACCGGTATTCATCTTCTGGCTCCTGCAATGTATGTTGCCGATGAAGAGGATGTTACTATTTATACTTCAGAAGATGAGAAAGCCTATTTTACTGAAATTTACAATAGCGTTTCAACCAAGCAATACAATCAAGCTGCTGCAAAAGCTCAAGGAGAAGAGGTTATTTCACATTACGTCGCAAATTTTGCTAAAATAGCCAATCACACTATCTACCCTATTGGAAAAGAACGTTATGAAAAACAACTTTCTGAAGATGACACCTTGATCAAAATTGACAATACTACCACCGCTATGGCTTTCCCTTTGATTAAGGACAATTTTAAAAAATGGTTTTCGCTGTTTATCAAAAACTTTAGTTATGGATTTGAAAACTCAAAATATGTGCTTCTGTTTGTAATTTTATTTTTCTTCGGAATAAGTAAATTAAAAAACAATCAAACCAATATATACAAAGCCATTGCATTTGTCACTTGCATCACTATAAGCAATATGGCCGTTGTAGCCGTGGGGATGCACACCTTAAAACGGTTTATTTTTTATAATGATTGGGTTTTGTTTTTTATCCTTTTTATGTTGCTTGCTACTGTAAGTAATCAACTTGAAGTCAACAAGAAAGCAACAAAAAAACCACCATCAAATTGATAGTGGTTTTTAAATAAGGTTTCAGAAATAAATTACATTATTTTATTTCGCTTTCTATCTACTTCTTTTAAATAAATTTTACGTAAACGAAGGTGATTTGGCGTTACCTCAACATATTCGTCTTTCTGAATATATTCTAGAGCTTCTTCTAATGAAAACTTGATAGCCGGTACAATTTTAGCTTTATCATCTGCTCCAGAAGAACGAACGTTACTTAGCTTTTTGGTTTTAGTAACATTAACTGTCATATCATCTTGACGTGAATTTTCACCAATCACTTGACCTTCGTAAATATCTTCTCCCGGATCAACAAAAAAGCGTCCGCGTTCTTGTAACTTATCAATAGAATACGGTATAGCTGTTCCCTTTTCCATAGAAACCAAACTACCACTTTGACGCTCTGGTATACCTCCTTTTAATGGTTGATATTCTAAAAATCTGTGTGTCATTATGGCTTCACCGGCAGTAGCTGTTAATAATTGATTTCGTAAACCAATAATACCACGAGAAGGAATATTAAATTTACAAACCATACGGTCTCCCTTTGCTTCCATACTCAACATTTCACCTTTACGCATGCTCACCATTTCAACTGCTTTACCACTCACAGCATCTGGAAGATCTATTGTAAGCTCTTCAACCGGTTCACATTTAACACCATCTATCTCTTTAATAATTACTTGTGGCTGCCCAATCTGTAATTCATAACCTTCACGACGCATGGTTTCTATTAAAACTGAAAGGTGTAATACACCACGACCAAAAACCATAAATTTATCGGCACTGTCAGTTGGTTCAACACGCAAAGCTAAATTCTTTTCAAGCTCACGCTCTAGACGTTCTTTTACGTGACGAGACGTAACAAACTTACCATCTTTACCAAAGAAAGGTGAATCGTTAATGGTAAACAACATACTCATAGTAGGTTCATCAATAGCAATGGTCTGAAGTGCCTCAGGGTTTTCAAAATCGGCTACAGTATCACCAATTTCAAAACCTTCAAGACCTACCAATGCACAAATATCTCCGGCTTGTACTTCTTTTACTTTCACACGTCCTAACCCTTCAAAGGTGTGTAACTCTTTTATTCTGGTTTTTACCTTGGCTCCATCACGTTTTACCAAAGTTACTTGCATATTTTCTTTTAACGTGCCGCGTTGTAAACGACCAATAGCAATACGTCCCGTAAATGAAGAATAATCTAAAGAAGTAATTAACAACTGTGTTGTACCTTCTTCAATTTTTGGGGAAGGGATGTGCTCCAATACCATATCAAGTGCAGGCTCAATAGAATCTGTTGGCTGCTGCCAGTCTTCACTCATCCAGTTATTTTTTGCTGAACCATATACTGTAGGAAAATCTAACTGCCATTCTTCGGCACCTAATTCAAACATCAAGTCAAATACTGCTTCGTGAACTTCATCAGGTGTACAGTTTTCTTTATCAACTTTGTTTACAACCACGCAAGGTTTTAAGCCCAATGAGATTGCTTTTTGTAGTACAAAACGAGTTTGCGGCATAGGTCCTTCAAAAGCATCTACCAACAGTAAAACACCATCTGCCATATTTAATACTCGCTCTACTTCTCCACCAAAATCGGCGTGACCAGGTGTATCAATAATATTAATTTTTGTGTCTTTGTAAGTAACAGAAACATTTTTTGAAGTAATGGTAATTCCACGTTCACGCTCCAAGTCATTGTTATCCAGAATCAACTCTCCTGTTTGTTCGTTTTCGCGAAACAAACTACAATGATGCATAATTTTATCAACCAAGGTGGTTTTACCGTGGTCAACGTGTGCAATAATGGCGATGTTTTTAATATTCATAAGATTAAATTTTTTAAACGAAACCCCTCATTGACAATGATTAACCACCAATTAAATTTTAGTATGGTTGGCTTGGATGTTCGCGGGCGCAAAAGTACTGTTAATTAATGGAATAATACACTATAAAAGGTGTTATATTTTCATCAATGTTGTAGTTATTTTTTCTTCAATTTCTGAAATACTAAAAATTGAAATGGTTTCTTGAATATTGAATTCTGTATCTTTGTACTATAATATACAGCAATGAAACTTGATTCAATCCCAAAACTGAAACATACAAACTCTAAAAACTTCTTTTTACTGGCCGGCCCTTGCGCTATTGAAGGCGAAGATATGGCCATGCAAATTGCAGAAAAAGTAATTAAAATAACAGACACACTTAAAATACCTTATATTTTTAAAGGGAGTTTTAAAAAAGCAAACCGAAGCCGCATTGATAGTTTTACAGGAATTGGCGATGAAAAAGCGTTAAAAATTCTTCAGAAAGTTTCAGAAACATTTGATATTCCTACTGTGACAGATATTCACGAAAGTAGTGATGCCACTATGGCCGCAGAGTTTGTAGATGTTTTACAAATTCCTGCTTTTTTAGTGAGACAAACAGACTTGGTCGTAGCTGCTGCCAAAACAGGTAAGGTTGTAAACTTGAAAAAAGGACAGTTTATGAGTCCTGAAAGCATGCAACATGCTGTAAAAAAAGTTACCGACTGCGGAAACGAAAAAGTAATGGTAACCGATCGTGGTACTATGTTTGGGTATCAAGATATGGTGGTAGATTTTAGAGGAATTCCTACTATGAAACGATATGCATCAACAGTGCTTGATGTTACCCATAGTTTGCAACAACCTAATCAAAGTATAGGTGTTACCGGAGGCCGTCCAGAAATGATAAGTACGATTGCCCGGGCTGGTATAGCAACAGGAGTAGATGGTTTATTTATTGAAACTCATTTTGATCCTGCAAATGCTAAAAGCGATGGGGCTAATATGCTCGATCTGGCAAAACTTGAAAAACTATTGACAGATCTGGTTGCTATACGTAAAACAGTTAATAGCTTATAACTAAAAAAACCTGCTTTAATAAAGCAGGTTTTTTTATAAAACTATAATTAGGCTATTTCAAATAAATTATAATTTTTCTTAATAAAAAAGAGCTACCAACTCACATTGGCAGCTCTTACAATCGCTATTATTAACTCCCCAATTAATTAAGCTATTACAAAGATTGTATAATTACTTAAGTGACACAAGAGGTAAAAACACCTAATTAAAAAGGGGTTTTTCCTGTATAGTATGAAATAAAAAAACCACTCAAAATAGAGTGGTTTTTATAAAATCGCTTTATTAACTCCCCAATTAATTTAGCAATGATTAATTATGATGTAAAGATGAAAAGATTAATAGTTTTTTTCAAGAGGGTTTTTCCTGTTTTTAAGAGGGGGTTTTTCCTGATATTAAACTAAAATACGAATCTCAAAAAAATAAATATTGTAACTAATATTTTTCTAGTATTTTGCACCTCTTATAAACTTACACATTAGAATATGTATTATAAATCTATTACGCTTTCAATACTTTTAATCATAGCTGCTTGTACATTATCGAGTGCTCAAAAACGTCAAAAGTCTGAATTTGGAAACCCTACTAGTGATGAACTTGCCATGCAATCATTTCCTCAAGATCCAGAAGCTTCAGCAGTTATACTATATGAGCAGGGTACATTTAAGTTTGAAGCAAAAAGAAACCGTATTGTTTTAATTAAAGAGGTTTATAAAAAAATCAAAGTTATTGACGCAAATAAATATGAAGGCTCTACAATTGAAATACCCTTATTATCCAATTCAAAAAACAAAGAAAAAATAGAGAAAATTAAAGCTCTTACTCATAATGGAAGTCTTCAAACTTATGTAAGAGAGCAAGATTTTTTTACCATTAATGAGTTTGCAAATTTTGAAGTACTTAGGTTCACATTTCCTGATGTTAAGAATGGAAGTATTTTGGAGTATCAATATAAAATTGAATCTCCATTTTTCTTTAATTTAGATGGGTGGCAGTTTCAACATACTATTCCTACTTTATACAGTGAATTCTTTTGTGAAATCCCTGGAAACTTTAAATATAATAGAGTATTAAAAGGAGAAAGAAAATTACATATTGATGAGGCATCTATAAACAAAAACTGTTTATATATTGACGGGTATACTCCTGCAGATTGTGAGTCTACAGTATATGCAATGAAAAATATTCCCGCTTTTAAACAAGAAAAATACATGTTGGGAAAAAGCAACTATTTATCAAAAGTAGAATATGAGTTAAGAGAGTTTTTCGATTTTAGAGGCATGAACAATGAATATACAAAAACTTGGAAAGATGTTGACAAGGAGTTTAAAAATGATAAAAGCTTAGGGCGTCAATTAAATAATAACAGCTATTTTAAGAGGAATTTGCCAGAAAACCTTCTCAATATTTCTAGTAATCTTGAAAAAGCTAAAGCTATTTATAGTTTTATTCAAAATCACTACAAGTGGAATGGTAAGCATAGGATTTTTAATGATATCGATGTAAAAAATGCCTTTGAAAAAAAAGTAGGTAATACTTCAGAAATTAACTTATCACTTATAAATGCGCTTCAGGCTGCAGGTTTAGAAGCTTATCTTGTTCTCTTATCTACTCGTGAAAATGGCATTCCTACTTCAACTTATCCAGTATTAACAGACTTTAATAGGGCAATAGCATTAGTATCTATTGATGGAGAGAGGTATCTTCTAGATGTTGTAGAGGAAGAAATTCCTTTTGGTATGATTCCATTTCAGGACTTAAATCACCAAGGACGTGTAATGGATTTTAAAAACGGAAGCTACTGGTATCCATTGACTCCAAATAAAAAAAATATCTATTATGTTAATTCACATTTGAAAGCGTCAGAAGATGGTTTTTTTACAGGAAAGGTAAACGAGCTATATGCAGGTTATAATGCTGTCAATGAGAGAAAACGTATAAAAAATATAAACTACGAAGACTACGTTAATGATAAAGAAAAGAATCCTGCACTTAGGTTAAGTAATCTCGTTATAGAAAAAAAAGATTCAATAGAAACTTCTCTGAAAGTAAATTATAATGTAACCCTAGAAACAGAGCTGATTGGTGATAAAATATATCTTAACCCCTATTTTTTTGAAACCTATTTTTCTGAAAACCCTTTCAAAGCTAAAACACGAAGTTTTCCAATTGATTTTGGTTACCCTCAAGCACATACCTATTTAATTTCAATAGACCTTGATAACCAATATGAGGTAATACAACTTCCGGAAAACAAATCAATTTCTCTGTTTAGCGATGTTGGTAAATGCACTGTGTTATATAGCCAAACTAATCAAAAAATAAACATACGGTTTAGTTTTAACCTTACAGAATATCATTATCCTGCAAAAACCTATTATAATATGAAAAAGTTTTTTGAAACAATGATAAGTTTTCAAAATCAAGATCCTATCCTGCTAAAAAAGATTTAATCGGTTTCGTCTACATAATCTTGTAAATAACTGAAATCTTCAGCTAATTTACCTGTGCTTGTTGTCATTTTTGACCGAGCCAATATTCCATCTTTGTCGTCATTAAAAAAAGCTGGAATAACGTGTTCTAGAAACATATCACCAAAGCCTTCACTGGCATTTTTAGGCAGCTCACAAGGCAAATTATCTACAGCCATAACAGTTATTGATCCTGGTATATCATAAAATGTTTCTTTTTCAGTAATGGGATCATACCCATAAAATGGCTCGGCAATGGTAGAAGGTCGTATAGTGCTTGCAACAGGTCCATCAATATCACAAGAAACATCTGCTACTAGATTAATATTAAAATCTTTATGTCGTGCATCTTCTCTAGTAAATAAATAAGGAGCGCCTTCACCATGAAAATGGCCAGCAATAAAGAAATCACTTACTGCAGCAAAACGCATAAAATCACTCTCATATCCAGATGGATCATTATAAAACTCATATTTTTTACCCGGTAACCCATCAGTACGTTTGTTATAATCCAAAACGTCTATCATACAATATACCGGCTCATCAAAGTCTTTTGTTAAATAATCAAGAACATTTACTTGTTTTATCTTTAGGTAATCCAATATTTCTTTTGCTCCGTGAGCTACTTTTCCGTTACCTGTTAATACTATTTTTATAGTTGGTATTTCAATTTTATCTAGCTCTTCTTTTACAGCATCAAGATCGGGCAATACATCAACTTTTTCTAGTGTGTATAATTTATCACGTAAACCTAATGCTCTAAAACCATTATAAGCACCTACCAATCCTGCATATCTACCAAACCCTATTAGCCTACTTCCATTCTCTTTTGTGATAGTTTCATGGTCATATAGCTCTATTTTTTTCTGAAGAATTGCTTGTAACAACGCTCTGTTATAAGGTTGCTTTTTGATAGTATGACTGAAAAAGAAATATTTTTTATGCGGAATTAAAGCTTCAACAGGCACTTCTTTAACGCCTAGCATCACATCTGCCTTAGAAATATCTTCACAAATTTCTACTCCTGCTTTTCGGTAGGCTTCATCTTTAAATATTCTAATGTCTGATGTTTCTGCAATTATACGAGCATCAGGATAGTGTTTTATGACTTCTTGACACATTTCCGGTGAAAAAACGACACGACGGTCTGGTGGATTTTTACGTTCTTTAATAAGTGCGAAAGTTATTGCCATTTGGAATATTTTTTGTAGCATTAATAGTGTCTTATCATTTTTGACAAGACAGCGGCAAAGATAGGGTTTTTCTTGTATCTTTGTCAATTCGTAGCTAGTAGAATGTAGTTAGAAGTTCATATATAATTACTGCATACTAGTGACTGTTTACTTATAAAAGGGGCCGACTGGTTTTGACAGCGGGTCTAATTGTATTGTAAGCATGCCGAGCGCCGGGACACAGCTCGTAAATATCATGTTTCAAACTTTTTTAAACGGCGATAATAATTACGCCCTAGCTGCATAACCCGAATTATAGTACGGTATGCCTCGGTCCGTAAGACGGACAAGCAGGAAGTCACTCAAAGGCCTTGGTTTACGGCGTTTGGTCTAGTGGCTTCGTAAAAGTAAACCTAGCTTGTGCAGGGCTTTGATGCACTTGCGAAACTTAAATAAAGATAAGGGGTGCGTTGGTAGTTTTCAACCGGCAATCCCACGAAAACCTAAATGAAAACTAAGCATGTAGAAAGCAGTATAGTTGCGCGTTTGGACGGGAGTTCGAATCTCCCCGGCTCCACTTACAGCAACAAAAGCCATCCTAAATTCTGGATGGCTTTTTCAATTTAAATGCTACCTCTATTTACTTAAAAAAAATATGAGGTCTATTG
The DNA here is from genome assembly GCF_019904255.1 of Marixanthomonas sp. SCSIO 43207. GTDB lineage: Bacteria > Bacteroidota > Bacteroidia > Flavobacteriales > Flavobacteriaceae > Marixanthomonas. The sequence continues at coordinate 1,726,026 of NZ_CP063203.1, read as the reverse complement.
TTGAGGAGGTTTCATTTGCATTTAAATTTTACTAAAATTTTATAAAATGCTTGTTTAAGCTCTCTGAAGTCTAAAATCAAATTAGTATAATCATTTCTTTTACCTTCGTGTTCTTTTGCTCGTATTAAAGTATACTCTCTTGCTCCATATTTTAATTCTTGAAGCAACTGTTGTTCATACCTACAAAAAGCGCCATTCAAGAGCGTGTTTTTTCTTCGTAAAGCTTGTATTGCAAACAGTAAAGATTTATTATGTATTACATGTGCTTCTAGTTTTTGAATATTATTAAGTTCAACATTAATAGCTTCTAGCATATCTATCCATTGACTTAATTCAATCAAATCCTTTTTAATAAACAACTTTCTTTGTTCTTGTGTTGTATTGATCAATGTTTTTGTATTAATTGAAGATATTGCAATTTTTTATTGTTTTGCTTCTTTTATTAAAGCAAAAAATTCATCCTTTAATCTTCGGTATTTTTCTAAATGATATAAATAGTTTCTTCTATATACTTCATGCTCTTTTATAAATACCATATCACAGTTTAAATCTTCACACTCAGCAATATCTACTCTTGAATTACTATATTTAATTAAAGCATTTAACAAGGTTTCATTTTCATGCTTCTTTTTACGAAATTGGTTAAGTATGGCATTATTTACTTGCTTGGTGTTTAAATCTCCCATACTCAAGAGATTATTTACTTCTTTATTTATGTATTTTAAGTGGTCAATCCAATTGTTTAATTCAATTGTATTTGTTTTGTGTGTTACTTCAACATCATTATCATGTTCATAAATTTCGGTATTCATTTTTGACGTTTTTAAAATTCTTAAAATTTGCAAAATGTGTGATTTAATAGTCTTAAGCTCCCATAGTAGGAATTTTGGTTTCCCTACGTTCCTCACTATGGAACACTTAAGATCTCTCTACACAGTTAATTAGATAGATATTTTTCTATTAGTTGTATTTTTCTCTTGAGAAACAGCAACAATTTTAAGCTGTTGCGTACCTTTAGGAAAATCCCAAATTACAGTGTCATTTGCTGAATAGCCAAATAAAGCTGAACCCATAGGGGTTAAAAAAGAAATTTTATTATTAGAAAAATCCTTCTCAACCGGAGTTACAATTTGTATGGTTCGTTCCCAACCTTTTTCAGATGATACGGTTACTTTACTGTTAAACCTTATGACGTCTTCAGGCATATCTTCTTCATCTACAATCTGTGCGTGTTGCAGTTCTTCATTAAATTTTTGAAGTGACCTTTTTGTTTCAGATTCTTGTGCATAGCCTGAAACATTGAGTAAGCGTTTTAAAAAAACATACTCTTTTTTCTCAATGATTATACTTCCATACTTCATATCTCTATTTTTAATTAATTCTTATGGGAAAATGCCGCGATCTACATAAGCTCTTTCTATGCGTTGTATAGCAAGACAATATGCAGCTGTACGCATATCCATAGACTCTCTCTCTGAATACTCATATACTTTACTGAACGATTCTTTCATTTTTTTATCTAGCTTGGTCATTACTTCACTTAATTGCCAAAGCTCGCCGTTTCTATTTTGTAACCATTCAAAGTAGCTTGCTACTACTCCACCAGAATTACATAAAATATCAGGAATAACAGTGATGCCTCGTTCTAATAGAATTTTTTCACCATCTACATTTGTTGGTCCATTAGCTCCTTCAGCAATTAATCTTGCTTGTATATTTGGTGCATTATCTTTGGTTATTTGATTACCTAATGCCGCAGGAATACAAATGTCACAAGCTATGCTGAAGAAATCTTTGTTGTCAAGTTCATCGGCTTCGGGAAAATTACCAATCCCGCCATTATTGACTTTACTATAATTAAAAAGATCTTCTACATTAATACCTTTTTGATTGTGTATACTTCCGGAAGCATCTTGCACTGCAACAAGTTTTGCTCCTTCATTTTCAAGAAAATGAGCAGCCCAATACCCAACATTACCAAATCCTTGAACGATGAATTTTTTACCATTTAAATCTTCATTATTTCTCTCTGCCCAAAATTTTATATTTAAAAAAACACCGTAACCTGTAGCACGATCACGTCCTTCTAGCCCACCACTTCCTGCAGGTTTACCCGTAACAACATGCTGGTTTGCAGAACGTTTTGCAGGGGGTCTTGTACTCATATAGGTATCTGCCATCCAAGCCATAGTTTGGCTATTGGTATTTACATCTGGTGCTGGTATATCGTGTTCTGGACCTATATTATCTGCTAGTGCAAAGGTGAATCTACGTGTAATACGCTCTAGTTCACTTTGTGAATATTTTTTTGGGTCTAATTGAATCCCTCCTTTGCCACCTCCATAGGGTAAACCTGCCAAAGATGTTTTCCAGGTCATCCACATTGCCAATGCTCGTGCTGCGTCTATATCTACTGTAGGATGGTATCGCAATCCTCCTTTATAAGGACCTAAGGCATTATTGTGTTGTACTCTGTACCCAGTAAACACTTCTACATCACCATTATCCATTTTTACCGGAAAGTTTACTACAATTTCATTGTTTGTAATACTCAATATTTTTCGAATACTTGGGTGTAATTCAATTTTATCTGCTGCACTATGGAACTGTTTCATAACATTATCCATCATACCACGTGCTTTTTGTTGCTTTTGTTTTTCAACCGTTGATGTTGCTATCATTTTCTTTATTTTTTTTAATTTTTATAGTCATTCTTACTGTTTTAAGGATGACGTAATAGTAACTAAGCTATTTAATATTTTTAGTACTTATTGAGTGACCAACTCAAACTCCATTTCTGGAATTTGTTCTGGCTCTTTTTCTATTTCGGAAGAGGTTTCTTCATATTCACTACACGACCAAACTTGACTTTTTTGATCTGTAAGCACACAACTTGTAATATGTGCACAAGTGGGACAAATATTAAATGAATTTATTTTCATAATGCATATTTATTATTTGTCAATAAAAGTCAATCTATGTGCCACGTTTAAGCACAAAAAAGCCAAACAACACAAATCATTGTTTTTTAAGTAATTACATTATAAAAGATGACAATTCATAAAGTAGAGGTGGTACAAAACTACCCACATTGGAAAATTTGTACCGTTATAAATAATTATTCTGAAAGCTTTTGCCGAATCGTTTTGCGGTCTATACCTAATATTTCAGCAGCTTTGGTTTTATTATTATTTGTTGCTCGAAGAACTTTTTTAATATACTGTATCTCTATTTGCTTTAAAGGAAGTAGTTCTTCTTCAGGAAAGTCAATATTAAATTTTAATGAATTGGGTAAATGATCAATGGTTATCGTACCATCACACATAATGACCGCTCGTTGTATAATATTTTCAAGTTCTCTAATATTTCCAGGCCAATCATACCTACGTAAAACTTCAAGAGCTTCGGCACTTATTTTTATAAAACGGTCTTTATATTCTACTCCGTATTTAAACAAAAATTTATCAACTAATAGAGGTATATCACTTTTACGCGCTCTAAGTGGAGCAACCTGTATTTCAACAACTGTTAATCTGTAAAAAAGATCTTCCCTAAAGGTGTCTTTTTTGATCATTTCTTTTAAGTCACTATTGGTAGCAGCAATAATACGAACGTCTATTTTTTCTGCTTTTTGAGCTCCTACTTTTACCACCTCCTTTTCTTGCAATACCCTAAGTAATCTGGCTTGCACAGCGGCTGAAGCATTTCCTATTTCATCCAAAAAAATGGTTCCGCCATGGGCAGCTTGAAAAAAACCGTCTCTATTTTTTTCGGCTCCCGTAAAAGCTCCTTTCATATAACCAAAGAGTTCTGCTTCAAGTAAGTTTTCAGGAATGGCACCACAATTTACAGCTATAAAAGGCGATCTAGAAAATTTACCTTTATAATGAATTGCCCTAGCAACAAGTTCTTTTCCGGTTCCGCTTTCTCCTTTTATAAATATAGTTGCTTTGTTATCTTTTACACGTTCAATAACTTGTATTACTTCTTTTATTTTATCTGAAGTACCAATGATATCACCATAGGGTTCTTTTTTTTGAGAACTATCAGAAGTGTTTCCTTTGGTAGGATTAGTCAAACTTGCTCCTTTTTTATGTTCTGTATTTAAGGAGTTATGTATGGCTGATTTAAGCTCATCTTTGGTGAATGGCTTTGTTAAATATGCAACAACTCCAGATTTAATAGCTGTAAGTGAGTCTTGAACCGAAGGATATCCTGTTACAATTAATTTGGGTAGATTAGGGTAATGCTCTGAGACAAATTTTATAAGTTCAAATCCATCAACTTCAGGCATTTTTAAATCAGTAATAAGTAAATCAATGCGGGTATCTCGTAAAATACTCACTGCTTCTTTAACAGAAACAGCTCTATAGACATGGAAGTTCCAAGATCGCAAATGACGTTGTAAAAGTTCTAAAATATCAATATCATCATCAACAATAAGTATATTTTCGTTGCGTAATTGCATGCTATTATGATTTTGGAAGTCTAACGGTAAAGGTAGCACCTTTATCGATATTATTTTCGGCTTTGATTGTTCCTTTGTGACTCAATACAATCCCGTGTACTACACTAAGCCCAAGACCCGATCCATCACCCGTAGGTTTGGTACTATAAAATGGTTGAAAAATTTTATCCAATGCTTCTTCTGAAATACCAGGACCTTCATCTTGAATACTCAAAACACTCTCGGTTGGGGATTGATATGCTTTAATTGTAACTAATCCGTTTTTTGGTGAAAAGTATATGGCATTGATAATAAGGTTAAATATGATTTGTGTAAGCTGTATTTGATCTGCCTTAAGCCACATTTCTTCCTCTTGAATACGCACCACATACTTTACTTGCTCTTTTCTGAAGGTAGCATCGAGTAAGCTAATTGCTTCTTTTATAGTAGGAACTATATTTACTCGTTTCATTTCTTGAGGCATTTCACACGCAAAAAACATTAATTTTTTTACTACTTCTCTAGAAAAAATAGCGTTGTGAATGATTTTGTCTACATCCTTTGAAGCATTCTCTTGATTTTTGAATTCATCTTTAAGCAACTCTGCAAAGCCCAATATATTTGCCAATGGTGTATTTAGTTCGTGTGCTATACCGGCTGTAATTTCTCCTATTATGCTTAGTCGGTCTGCACGTTCCATTTGTCTTTTTAATGAAGCTTCTTTATTGTTTATTTCTATACGTTCTAGTAGGTTTCCAATTTTTAAAGCAACGTTGTCAAGCAATTGTTGTTCTTCTCTTAAAAAAGTACTTTTATCTGTAAGTGAAGCAATAATTTTTCCTTCGGGTTTATTAAAAATAGTTATAGAAGCTGTGAGGCCTAACTTTTCATTAATGATTCCGGTTTTAAATGTAGTATCTGGTGTTTGTATAGCTATTTCTGTATACTTCGGAAATTGAAAAGCTTTCTTTACACTATAGGCAATAGCTGTTAAGGTATCTTTCACTTCTGCTATGTCTGCATTGACAATTATAGAAGATACTTCATACAGACATGTTAATTCTTTAATACGTTCTTTAAGAGCTGTTTCGGTATGAGACATAGAATTTTTATGCTAAACTTTTTAAAGGTATTAAAAATTATAGTTCAGTTACATGCAAGCAGGTAATTAAAATTGGACGTGATTTTATTTAAAGTAATTTGAGTTGGTTAATTAGATTTTGTAATGAATCCTTTGCATCGCCAAACAATAAACTACAGTTGTTCATTCCGAAGAGATCATTGGCAACTCCCGCATATCCTTTACTCATACCTCGTTTCATAACCACTACTTGTTTACTCTTATGGGCTTTTATAATAGGCATACCATAAATGGGACTATCAGGATTGATTTCGGCAGCCGGATTTACAACATCGTTTGCTCCTATAATTAATACCACATCATATTTATCCATATCACTATTTACTTGATCCATTTCTTTAAGGTATTCATAATCTATGTTTGCTTCAGCGAGTAAAACATTCATATGTCCCGGCATTCTACCTGCTACGGGATGAATAATAAAATCTACTTGAGTATCTTGTTTTTCTAATAATTGATGTAATTGACTGCACAAGTGTTGCCCTTGAGCCACAGCAAGACCATACCCAGGAATAATAGCTATTTTATTGGCAAAGGATAATTGCATCGCTGTTTCAGAAACAGCTATTTCTTTAATGTTTTGCGCTTCGGTACTTTCAGCAACTTTACCTTTTTTAAACTTTCCTGCCAGTACTTTTAATAAAGAACGGTTCATCGCTTTACACATTAAAAGAGTCAATAATATTCCGGCTGCTCCTACAAAAATACCGCCTGCAATCATGGCTTTATTTGCATAAACAAGTCCTGCCAATGCGGTAGCAATTCCTGTGATAGAATTTAAAAGGGAGATTACCACCGGCATATCGGCCCCGCCAATAGGTAAAACAAATAAAACTCCATATAATAAAGCTATTGCTGCCATAACATATGCAATAACCTCAAAAGAAAGAGGGATACCGCCCAAAAAGTAAAGTAATGGTATAACTATAATAGATATTAACAATACCCGCGAACCAAGTACTATAATACCTTTGCGGTTGTCTTTTATTTTTCCTGCTAGTTTACCATAGGCTACAACGCTTCCTGAAGCTGCTACAGCTCCGGTTACTAAACCTAAAAGAAGTAAAATTTGCATTCCTAAAGATGTAGGGTTCTCTTTTATTTGTATGGCTTCAACAATCCCTAAAAGCATAGCACATCCTCCTCCGGTAGCATTGAATAGAGATACTAATTGAGGCATAGCAGTCATTTCAACTTTTGCCGCCATAATTTTTCCTCCCACCGAGCCTAATAAAATTGCTCCAAACACGATGAGAAGATTAATAGTTGGTACTGTTTGCGAAGTGAGTAACCAGAATGTACACAAAACTGCAAGAATCATTCCTATCGCTGCTAATGTATTTCCTGCTTTTGCATATTTTGGTGAACTCATAAATTTTAGTCCTCCTAAAAATGTAACTGTAGTTAATAAATAACCTACTTCAATTAATGCATTCATTATACTATTTTTTGGTGTTGAACATTTTTAGCATTCTACCGGTAACAAAAAAGCCTCCCGATATATTCAAGGCACCCAAAAAAACAGCAATACCACCTACTGTTAGTGTAATATAATTAGTGGGAGGTATTTGAAACATCATTATTATAGCTCCTACCATAATTACTCCACTAATAGCATTGGCACCAGACATTAGCGGAGTATGAAGGATGGCAGGTACATTTGCGATTACTTCTATTCCTATAAAAACACAAAAAATGACAAAATAAATAACGTCAAGATTGTTTTGAATAAATTCCATATTAAGCTAGTTCAAGTTTATTAATTAATACTGGGTTGGTTAAAATTCCTTTATCAATAACTTTGCTCTTTTCTAATAACACATCACCATCTTTGGTAGCATGTAACACGTATTTTAAAAAGTTATAATAATTTGTAGATAATAGCTGTGATGCTGCTTGCGGTACTCCTCGAGATAAGTTTGAGTCACCTATTATTGTAACTTGATTATGCTGTAAAATTTGTCCTGCGCGGCTCATCTCACAATTTCCTCCCTGTTCTGCTGCCATATCTACAATTACAGATCCTGGTTTCATGGCTTCGATTGCAGTTTTTTCTACTAAAAGAGGAGCTTTTTTTCCGGGTATATTAGCCGTACAAATAACGATATCGGCATTTTGAATTCGGTTGTGAATTACTTCCTTTTGACGTTTTAAGTATTGTTCTGTTTGTGCAACCGCATACCCTCCCGCGTCTTTGGCATCTTGAGCACCTTCTACTTCTACAAATTTGGCACCTAGACTTCTTACTTCTTCTCCTGCAGATTTACGCACGTCAAATGCTTCTACTATTGCACCAAGGCGTTTTGCTGTAGCAATGGCTTGTAATCCTGCTACTCCAGCACCTAACACCAATACCTTTGCAGGATTGAGTGTTCCGGCTGCAGTAGTAAACATAGGAATTGCTCCATTATAATATGAGGTTGCTTTCAATACTGCTTTGTATCCTGCTAGTGATGCCATGGAAGACAATACATCCATAGATTGAGCCAAGGTAGTACGAGGTAATAAATCTAAACTGTAAACAGTAGTGTTTTTATTTAGAAACTTTTCAATTCGTTCTGGATAATAAAACATATTAAAGATACCAATACGGGTATTGTGTTTCTCGTCAACAACAGTATCACTTAAATCATTTATTGAGAGTATATAATCTGACTCGTTTAAAATAGTTTCTCGGGTTAGAATTTTAGCCCCTACTTTCTCAAAGTCTGTATCTGGAATATCCAAATCATCTCCAAATCCAAACTCTACAAAAAAATCTAAATCAAACTCTTGTGTTAATCGCTTAAGTTCTTTAGGCAAAAAACAGATTCTATTTTCAAATGAAGGCTCTTTAACCAATCCTATTTTTTCCATACGCTCTGTTTAGAATTACTATCTAAAGCCTACACCTTATTCAATGCTCATACCACGAATGCTACTTACAACCCAAAACACTATAAAAAACTGATTATTAACTATTTAAAAATAACTTTTAATTGGTTAATTGAGAGATATGGTTCCGGCCGGTACATTTTACCCCGTTGAAACTTTATAAAAGGTATGAGAAAGTTGAACACAAATAGGTTGCAACCTAGATGCTACAAGTGACATTTGTCATAGTATTTACTTAAACAAACAACTACTTTTAAAACCTAATACTTGAGTTATGTTAACAATTTTATTGCCTACCGATTTTTCTGAAAATTCTAAAAATGCCATACGGTATGCCTTAGATTTTTTTTCAGAAGCGACTTGTACCTTTTATTTTTTGAATGTTCAGAAATCATCAGAATTTATCATGGATGATTTTTACACTGCTGATCCCAATAAAGATATATACACTACCCTACTGGAAGACAATAAAAATAAGCTTCAGAAATTTGTAGAAGAATTTGAAAAGACATACAGTCATGAAAACTTTACATTCAAACAAAAAGTAGATTATGATGGTCTCACGGCGTCTATAAAACAGATACTTGAAGATACGCCTATAGACGTATTGGTTATGGGTAGTAATGGAGCTACCGGAGCTCTAGAAGTTGTTTTTGGCAGTAATACATTGCAAGTGATGCGCGAAATTGACTGTCCTTTACTTATTGTTCCTGAAGGCTATGAATATAAACCTATAGCTTCGGTATTATTTACCTTACATCACAATGAAAACCTAGAACTGCATAAAATGAGTATGCTATTTTCATTGCTCACATTCAAAAAAGCAAAGCTTGAGGTTCTAGATGTTCATGATGATCCTTTTTTTAGCCCTCAAACACAAGAACCTGAAAGTATAAAAAAAGCATTTGAAGGTTTTTCTTATCATTTTCATCAAGTATCGGGTATTACCGCTCCTGTAGCTACCGATGCTTTTATTCAACTTTTTGAAGTAGGCATGCACGCTATTTTTTCAACCAAAGAGAGTTTTTTTGAACGGTTTTTATTTGGTTCAGAAAATAAACAATTGGGCTACCGCACACGCATACCGTTATTGATGCTCTCGCATAGTGATTAATGTAATGGTATTTATAAAAGGTTACAATTTTTCAATCAACTAATCAGAAACACGTATAGTTTTCTTTTCATATAGCTTCGGAATGCTTACTCGCCACCCAAAACGATCCCGTATCTTAACACGTAGCATATCTTGAGCTGTTGGTTCTCCATGAATTAAAAAAACGTCCTGTACGTTATTTGTAATATTTTCTAACCAATCTAATATTCCTCGTTGGTCTGCGTGTGCCGACAAACTTTCTAAACGATGAATTTGTGCTTTAACGGGGTAATACTTGCCGTATATTTTAAGTTCGTGAGCTCCTTCCAAAAGTTGCCTTCCACGGGTTCCCTCTGCTTGATAGCCTACCATCAAAATACGTGTAGTGGATTTGTCTATATAGTGCTGCAAATAGGTTAATACCCTACCTCCAGTAAGCATACCGCTACCAGTCATCACAATTTTAGGCCTGGGGTTGTCGATGGTTTTCCAAGTATCTGCATAGGATTGAGTGATGTAAAATCGCTTTTTCATTCTTCGGAATGATTGTGGCGAGAGACGATGCCAATCTGAAAATTGTTCAAATACAGACACCACATTGGTACCCATAGGGCTATCTACAAAAATTGGAATATTAGGTATTTTATTTTGTTCGTATAAATTCCATAATAAAAACATCAACGTTTGCATTCTTTCAACTGCAAAAGAAGGGATGATCAACGTACCTCTTTCCTGAATAACTTGATTTATTATTTTGGAAAGAATAGCTGTACTATCTTCTTGTGGATGCAATCGATTGCCATAGGTGCTTTCTAAAAAAAGATAGTCTGCCCGTTTAGGTTTTTGGGGCGAATATAATAATGAATCATTAACCCTTCCTATATCTCCAGAAAACACAAATCGTTTTCCGTAGAGTTCTAATTCTATATACGTTGAACCAATAATATGACCGTTATAACAAAATCGTACTCGTATGTGTTTTGTGATGGGTTTCCAAAAGTCTGTTTCAACAGCCTTAAAAAAGGTGAGTGATTTTTCTACATCACTTCTCGTATAAAAAGGAAGAGCTGGTTGATGTTTACTATACTTTTCTTGGTTTGCCTTTTCAGCTTCTTCTTCATGGATTTTGGCACTATCTTCTAATATAATTTTAGTAACGGCCAGCGTAGGCGCAGTACCGTAAATAGTACCTTGAAATCCTTGTTGTACCAACCGAGGAATATACCCTGTATGATCCAAATGGCCATGTGTTAAGAGTATAGTATCAACTGCTGAAACCTCAACTGGAAGTGGTTTCCAATTTTCTTCTCGTAAGCTTTTGAGTCCTTGAAACATACCACAATCTATTAAAAGGGTATGTTCTGGAGTTTGTATGTAAAATTTTGAACCTGTTACTGTCGATGCCGCACCCAAAAACTGAATTGAAATATTAGTCATATTCGGTATGAATTTTACAGAGACATTCTATTTCGTTTAAAATACGCTTTTTCCTATTTTCAGAAATACCTAAGTGATCTAAGTAAAACCTATCATGAAGCAGGTCTTTACAGAGCACCACATCTCTACTTAATAAAAATTGTTTTTCTCGTTTACTTAACAGGGTTGAAACAGTAATAGGATATAATTTTAATAAGTCAATCTTGTCTTTTAAACCGTTGCCTTTTGGGTAATCCCAGCTCAACAAGTACAAGCCTGCACAGAGTGCAAATTGTTCTGCGTCTTTACTAAAGCGCGTATTGGTAACCACATAACCGGTTAAGGTATTTTTATGTTGAAAAGCAATATCTTGAAACCGAGCGTGTATGTATAAAGGTATTTTCACATCGCAATTTCTTCCTTCCTCTCCATGAAATTTACACTCCGCCACAATGTGGTTTTTTGTTTCGTTTTTAGCCTCAATGTCTACTTCATGGTCTACACATTTTCCAGACATGGTTTTTCCTACAGCAACGTGATACCCTTCATTGGCAAAAATAGCCGCTACAAATTTTTCAAACGGAAATCCTGTAGGGCCCAATTCATAAATAGCTTTTTTAAGCTTATACTTAGATGCCAAATGCCCGCCTTCTTTTTGAAGCATTGTGTAAGCTCGGTTATAAATTTCTTTAGTAGAAATTCCTTGATATAATTCATCACGTACTGTGTTTACAATTTTTTTAATCAACGCCTCTTTTGCTCCACTGCGTCGCAATGAGTTTTCAAGTTTGGATATAGAAAAAGACACTTTCTTACCAGATGATTTTACTATTTCAGTTGTCTTTTTCATAATGCAATGCTCTTGGTTATATGTTTTATTCTTGTGGAATGATAAGCTTCAAGGTGCGGTCTGCGCCACTTAATTTATTAATAACCGGTTCTCTGAAAAGTTTCATAATCATATTGTGTTTTCTGTAAACCAACACGAGCAAATCAATATCTTCCTTTTCTACAAACTTCTGAATGGTTTTTGAAATAGATTGTTCTTTTTTCAGAAAATGAAAGTGTGTATTAAAGGATTCTGTGTTTTTCTTCAGAAGAGCTAAATGGGTTTGCTGAGCTTCAGTAAGTGTATTTTGCTCACCCACATGAATAACTTCTAGAGAGGAATGAAAACTGTTAATTAACTCTGTTAACGGTTCCGCATGAGCCAGATTTGAATATTCTGTAAAGTCTGTTGCAAATCCTATCTTAAAAGGTGCAACAAAATTTACCTTTTCGGGCACGACTAGCAACGGACACGTTTTTAGTTTTTTAATCATTTGTAAGGTAGTACTACCTACCAATATGTTTTCATCTGCTGTTTTTCCTTTGGTTCCCATGACCATTAACGAAACATTTTCTTGCGTAATGAGTTTTTTTACAGCTCTATACACACTCATCCCTGTGGCTATAAACCGAAATGTATGTGCCGCATTTCCCAAGTTGTTTCTTACCTTATCAATAAGTTCGGCGCCTTGTTTTTCAACCCGAGTGATGATTTGGTCTACTATTTTTTCGCTCTTTCCTATATCAACACGGCTGGTTAAGTGACTTACCTCATCTTCATATGAATATAACAAAATAAAATTTGTGGTATGCTCACTATACAACTTGGCAGAATAAAACAACGCTTCATAGGCGTTATTTGAAAAATCGGTAGGAATTAAAATTGTTTTCATAATGTAAAAGATTATATCAATCTAAAAGTAGTTTAAATCATCTCCTATCACAATGACATATATCATAGATTACCGCGCTCTTTCTTACTACTTTTATAATACATTAAAAACCACCTACTATGAATACCAAACAAAAACCCGAACTTAGATTTTATCAAAAACTGGGTGAATTATTTTATGCCATTGCCGCTTCAGATAAGGTAATACGTGATGCAGAAGTAAAAACACTGCGAGAATTGGTGCATGAAAAATGGAAACAGGTTGATACCCTTGAAGACGAATATCATACCGATGCTTCGTACCAAATTGAAATTGTTTTTGATTGGATGGAAGACAGTCAATTGGACGCCCAAATCTGTTTTAACGATTTTAAAACATTTAAAGAAGAACACCCCAGTTTATTCACCTCAAAAATTAATTCTATAATTTTAGAAACCGCTCACGCTATTGCAAATTCGTTCGCTGGAAAAAACAAAGCAGAATTGGTAATGCTTGCCAAGCTTGACCTTCTTTTAAAATCATAACTATGAGACTATTTTTTATTACCTCTATTATTGTAAGCGCTCTGTTTATTTCGTGTAAACAAGATACTTCGGAAAAAGAACTTCCTGAAAACTCCGTGGAGTCTCCAATTTCTGAAACAATAGCGACCGATACTATTTCAGAAAAACCAGTAGATCGAGATCTTAAAAAGCTAGAAGGAATTTCTATAAAACAAAACGAACTTAAAACCAAACCTGATGAACGGGAAGCTCTAGAAACACTCGTTATTGAAAAGAAACTCACAAAAGAAGATGATTTATTTACATTAAAATTTACCTATCCGCTTTTAAACGAAAAGATAAATCCTGCTTACCGAAATTTTAATCAATACATAACTGAACAATATGTCGATGTGGTAGGTACCGAAGCTTCTATCCTTGAAGATGCAGAATTAATTTGCGATAGCATTCGCGCCAATCGTTTTCACGAAGTAAGAACTATTGACTATAAAATTTACAATTTGAATGACAAACACATCAGCATTCTATTTTACAAAGAGAATTTTTATGCCAGAACACTTCATCCATCCTTGAGTTTTACGTGCCTTAATTATGATTTGAATAATGCTTCATTTCTGAAATATGAAGATATTTTTACGACAGGCAGCGAAGAAACACTTCGTGGTATTTTAAACGATGAAATAACGCGCCAAATTGCTGCGGGCGACTTGTATTATGATTGTTGGGAGCTTTCTTCAGAAGATTTTTTCCAATACAAAAACAACTTTGTTTTGCATGATACGTATGCTGAGTTTTACTTTGATGATTGTATTGTTTGTCCTTCTTATACAGGAACATATTCGGTGCACGTTTCATTAGAAAAATTACTTCCGGTTTTACGTAACTACAGTAACAGTCCTTTTAAAGGCTAAGTTACATTGTGTATTTTTGTATAAAACAATGCGCTTATGAAAAGTAATTTTAAAAGTATTATTGATTCTGAAACACCTGTTTTGGTAGACTTTTACGCAGATTGGTGTGGTCCTTGTAAAACGCTTGCTCCTATCTTAAAACAAGTAAAGGACGAGCTGCAAGATGCGATTAAAATTGTAAAAATTGATGTAGATAAAAATCAATCGCTGGCTTCACAGTTTCAGGTAAGAGGCGTCCCTACTATGCTCCTATTTAAAAATGGAACTCAAGTGTGGCGGCAAAGTGGTGTGTTACAAAAACAAGATATTATCTCAATTATTAATCAACATACATAATTGTATACCGCAGTAACGCAGCGTTACATTGCGAAATAGTAAGTCTAAAAAAAAGAGAGCCATAAACAGCTCTCTTTTTTCAACTAAAAACAGATGGTCTTCCTTTAAATTTTAAAGGTAATAACCGGCAATTTAGAATGGTTAGCTATATCTTCAGTGATACTTCCTGAAAAAAAGTGAGATAAGCCTCTTCGACCGTGCGTTGGAATGGCAATAACTTCAGCACCAATTTTTTTGCTGTATGTAAATACACCATTTTCTACCGTGTAATCATTTATAAACGCAACATTTTTAATATGGTGCGCATCGTCTAATCCAGATTGAGATAGAAAGGATACAATTCGGTCTTCAATTTCATAAGTTGATTTAAAGTCCTCACCCGGTAGATGGACATATAATAGTTTTAATTCGGTATTAAAAAGTTTAAACACCTTCATTGCTTGTCGGTATGCGTGGAGGTTGGCTTCTTTAAAATCTGAAACAAACACTGCTTTATTCATTGAAAACCCAACAGACGGACCTTTAATAACTAATACCGGAATATTTGAGGTGCGTACAACTTTTTCGGTGTTACTTCCTACAAATACTTCATTCCACCCGCTGCTTCCGTGTGAGCCCATCACGATGAGATCGGCTCCACGCTTTTCGGCAATGCTACCCAATTCACTAAAAACTGTATAGTTTTCAACTGCAGTTTCTATGGTTATTCCTTCTAGGTATTCTTTATCCAAAAATTCTGCAAAGCGCTTTTCAGCTAGTTTCAAATAATAAAGACCTTCTAGTGCTTTTTTTGATTCATCTCTAGAAATAACCGCTTCTGAAAGGCCCAACATATGGACCACACTAAGAGTTGCATCTTGTTTTTTTGCTATCGATGCAGCAGCTTGCAAAGCATATTCGGCATATTGTGAAAAATCGGTTGGAACGAGTATTTTTTTCATAATGTTCTTTTTTAAAAATTAAAATATGATTGTGCTTTTTATAACAAATCATAAATCACACTATAAAAGTATTTTAATATCTGTACTAGAACAATGACTTTTATCATACCGGCAACCTGAAATCGTGGTTTAGTTAAGTCGATCACTCAATCTTAAAACATCACCAAATACCCCTCTTGCAGTAACTGCTGCGCCGGCGCCGGCTCCTTGAATAACGATAGGATTGGTTCCATAGCTTTCTGTGTAAATTTCAAATATAGAATCACTTCCTTTTAACTGTCCTAAAGCACTATTTTTGGGAACAGCTGTTAAACTTACGTGTAACTGTGCTCCATCTTCTTTAGAAAGGTCTCCGTGTAAATCGCCTATGTATCGTAACACGTGGTCTTTTTTTAAGTTTTTTCGTTTAATGTGAAATGGTACATCCAATTCATGTAATTGATTTAAAAAATTTTCTTTGGAAATCGTTCGCAAGTGCTTCGGAATTAAATTTTGAATAGAGACATCTTCCATTTCTGTATGTAAATCTAATTCACGCGCTAAAATAAGCAGTTTTCTTCCTACGTCATTTCCGCATAAATCCTCTCTCGGATCTGGTTCAGTATATCCTTGCTGAATAGCCTGCTGTAACGTTTCGCTAAACGATTGCTCACTTTCTGAAAACGTGTTAAATAAATAACTAAGCGAACCGGAAAAAACTCCTTTTATACGAGTGATGTTTTCTCCAGAAAGATGCAGTAACTTAATGGTATCAATAAGCGGTAACCCGGCGCCTACATTGGTTTCATACAAATAAGATTGGTTTTGTTCATCTAAAGTTTGGCGAAGGTTTTTATAAAAGTTTAGATCGATAGTGTTCCCTATCTTATTGGAGGACACCAAGCTAAACCCTGCTTTTACCAAATGTGGATACGTTTGCACAAACGCTGCATCTGCCGTATTATCGATGGCTATGCAATTTTCTAAGTTGTGTTCTTTTGCAAATTGAATAATCTCGTTTACAGAATACGGTATGCCTTCTTCTCGTTTGGTACTTTGCCAAGAAGTAGATATGCCGTTTTTTTGAAACAAAGCCGTTTTTGAGTTGGCAACTACAAAAATAGAGAGGTCTAAGCGACGTCGATTTTTAAGTTCTTTCTGAGATTTTAAAATTTGATCTATAAGACGGCTTCCTACATTGCCATGCCCAAATACAGCCAAATTTACTTTTTTTCGTTTTATAGAGTCCAAGTCAATTAACTGAAATGGAGTTTGCTGTTCTGTCTTCTGTACTAACGTACTCATAAGGTGTTTCTATTTTAAAAATGGGTTGTAATATGGTTTTTAATTGATCCAGTTCTAGTAAAAAAGCATCATGCCCATGAATCGATTGAATGGTGTGATGATACATATTGCTTTTAATGGTTTTTCCTAGATCATATGCAGCTTTAATTTCTCGATTCGGAAATAATAAATCGGTGTCTACTCCTATAAGATGAAGTGTTGATTTTATAGTTCTGATGGAAGCTAAAAAATTGCCGGTATCTTTTGTAATATTGATGGTACGCAATAAATGGTTCATGGTTTTATATGCTTGCCTTGTAAATCGATTTTGAATAGCTAGTCCGTGATGGTGCAACCAACTTTCCACTTGATACTTTTGATGAACTTCATCTCTGCTTCTGTTAAATTTTTGCTGAAGCGATTGAGGCGTTCGATAGAGTGTCATGGCATGAATACGTGCATCGTAAACCGGATTATTGGAATGATTTAAAATTTGATCTTGAATGGTGCAATTTGCCAACAGCCAATCGGTAGTTTTCCAATCAGTTGCTATAGGAATAACGTGTGTACATAACTCGGGTTGCAAAACAGTCATTTGCCAAGCTATGGCACCTCCCAATGAACCACCCAACATTGCAAATACTTTTTTTATTTGCAGTTTTTGCAGTGTTTTCAAAAAAAGCATAGCCACATCATACACTGAGCAAACTTGATGGTTTTCCCACAAAAAGGTATCATACCCATTGCCCGGGATGTTGCAAGCTATTACTGTATAGTGGTGCGTATCAATACATTTATTATTTCCTATTAAGTCTTTCCACCAGCCATTTGAACCAGAAACGGTACTATTTCCGGTAAGTGCATGATTGACAACTACTACAGGAGCTGCTCCTATTGGTTGACCAAACACTTGATAACTAACCGGAACCGTGCCTGAAAACAACTTATTTTGTGTGGTGTAGGATATGTGTACTGTATTTAATTTCATTTCAATTAAACTAAAGCGGCTGCCTCTTATAGATAGCCGCTGTTTGTATTTATACTAAAACCGGTTTATCAATGGCTGCAAAAGCTTGTTGTAAATCGGCTGTTAAGTCTTCAAAAGCTTCCAGTCCTACCGACAAGCGAATAAGGTCTTTGGTCACTCCTGCACTTTCTTGTTGGGCATCACTCAATTGTTGATGAGTTGTACTTGCCGGGTGAATAATTAATGATTTGGTATCTCCAATGTTTGCCAAAAGAGAAAATAACTTGGTAGCATCGGTTAGCTTTTTGGCAGCTTCATACCCACCGTGTACACCAAAAGTGAGCACTCCACTTTGTCCTTTTGGCAGGTATTTTTGCGCTAGTTCATAATATGGGCTTTCCGGCAACCCCGGGTATTGCACCCAAGCCACTTCGGGTTGTTGTTGCAACCATGTTGCCAATTGTAACGCATTTTGACTGTGCTTTTTGATACGAAGCTCTAAGGTTTCCAGACCTTGTAAAATTTGAAATGCATTATATGGGCTCAAAGCAGCTCCAAAATCTCGTAAACCTTCAATTCTAACTTTAGCAATAAAAGCAGCTTCTTCAAGTGCTTCGGAATAAACTAATCCGTGATATCCCGGTGAGGGTTCTGTAAATTCAGGAAATTTTCCATTGGTCCAGTCAAAAGTACCTGCGTCTATGATAACTCCCCCCAATGCTGTTCCGTTGCCGTTGATGTATTTAGTTAAAGAATGAATTACAATGTTGGCACCATATTGTATTGGGTTTAGTAAAGCCGGTGTAGCCACTGTGTTATCAACAATAAGTGGAATATTGGCCTGTTTGGAAACTTGTGATAAAGCTTCCAGGTCAACAACATCCAGTTTAGGGTTTCCTAACGATTCTACAAATATAGCACGCGTATTTTCTTGAATTTCAGTTGCTACCTTTTGGGGTTGGTTGGCATCTACAAAAGTTGTTTTTATACCCAATCGAGGTAACGTTACGTTGAGTAAGTTGTACGTACCGCCATACAAACTACTTGAGGCAACTATGTGATCACCGGCTCGCAATAAGCTTAGCAAAGCGGTAGTAATTGCTGCGGTTCCCGATGCGGTTGTCACTGCTGCAATACCGCCTTCTAACGCTGCTAACCGCTGCTCGAGGATATCATTGGTTGGGTTGTTGATACGGGTATAGATGAACCCGGGTTCGGTAAGGTTAAACAAACTGGCTGCGTGGTCGCTGTTTTTAAACACGTAGCTAGTAGATTGATAAATTGGCACGGCACGGGTATTTCCATGAACGGTTACGTCGTGCCCACTGTGCAACGCTTGGGTTGCTGCTTGCTGTGTACTCATTTTTCTTTTTTTTGAGTTAATAAAAAATAACACAAAAGTCAACTCTCGTCTTTTGACGAACCTTATAAGAAAAATGTTATGAAGAATAGAATATCCATTACGTGGTACAGTAATGAATGTTGACGTTATCTATTCCCAACATTGGGATAGAATGTAGCACCTTCCCCGAATGATCGGGAGGTTGCTAAGGAGTCATCGGGTCTATTCCCTCGTCCTTTCTTGATAACATTTCAATAAAGATGTGAACTTTGTACGCACAAAGATTGCCAAAGATTTTTTTAATTTCCAAACAAATTACTGTTTATTTTTTCTGAAATATTTTTCACAGTATATTCTTTTTTGGTTATAACCCCTTTAAATTCAGCAGATACAACAGCTTCTCTTTTTATATTTCCGAAGCATTTTAGCAGCTTGTTTATGTCATACTAAAAAAAAGAGGCTCTTGTACAGAACCTCTTTTTCTCAATATATAAACTTAATTATGCCTTTTTAAATTTTTCATTTATATACAGTTTACCGGCTTTTAATCGCTGTAAATAGGAAGCCATATCGGCACGGATTTCAGGTGACATTATGTAGAGACCAATGATATTTGGGAATGACATGGCAAGGATCATCATATCTGAGAAGCTAAGCACGGCACCTAAACTTGCCGATGCTCCTAATACTACAAACAGTAAGAACATTACTTTATAAATCATTTCAGACTGTTTACTTCTACCAAACAAATAGGTCCACGAACGCATTCCGTAATACGACCAAGATACCATGGTTGAAAAGGCGAATAAAAACACAGCAAATGCTAAAACAGCCGGAAACCAAGAAATAACACTTCCGAAGGCATCAGAAGTAAGTTCTACACCACCTAAACCATCTACTTCGTGCATACCGGTAAAAATCAATACCAAAGCTGTCATAGTACACACCACCATAGTATCAATAAATGGTTCAACCAGAGATGTAAATCCATCTGCTATGGGGTTGTTGGTTTTGGACGCACTATGGGCTATCGCTGCCGATCCAACTCCGGCTTCACTAGAGAAAGCGGCTCGTTGCAAACCGATAATCAAAACACCTATAAAACCACCTTTTAAAGCATCTGCAGAAAAGGCTCCATTAACAATAGCTGAAAAGGCTCCTCCTATGTTTTCGATATGTGTACCAATAACAATAAGACATCCTAAAATGTACACAATGGCCATAAAAGGAACTACACGCCCGGTTACTCGAGCAATGCTGTTGATACCGCCAATGATAACAATACCTACTAAAACGGCAAAACCAACACCAAACCAAAAGCCGTAACCTTCTAAAAAGGGAAGCTGTTCAGAAACAATTTTAAATGCTTGATTGGATTGTAGCATATTTCCGCCGCCAAACGAAGCAATCACTCCCAGTAATGCAAAAAGTGCTGCTAAAAACTTACCCAAGCCTTTCATATTGCGTTTTTCGAGTCCGTAGCGAAGGTAATTCATAGGTCCTCCAAAAATTCTACCGTTTTCGATGTTACGATATTTAACTCCTAGGGTACATTCAGCAAACTTTAATGACATTGCAAAAAAGCCGGCCATAAACATCCAGAAGGTAGCTCCTGCTCCTCCCAGCGAAATAGCCACTGCTACCCCGGCAATATTCCCCAGTCCCACTGTAGCTGACACTGCAGTTGCCATAGCTTGAAAATGGGTAATGGTACCCGGTGCATCGGGGTCGTCATATTTTCCTTTTGCTAAATCTATAGAATGTTTAAACCCTCTGATATTGATAAATCCTAAACGGAAGGTAAAAAAGATACTTCCCAGAATAAGCCAAATAACAATAAACGGAATGGTATTGGTTTTTATATCTCCGTTAGGGTGTTGTAGCGGTTGCGGCTCATCATACTCAACCAATGCCAACATATGAGCGCCTTGTTCAATAACATCGGTGGTGCTATTGGGGTTGAATACTTCGTTCCCTTCGGCTACCAAATACTGAAGGGTTCCATCAGCTGATGCATATACTGTAGTGGTTTCGTTTTGATCGGTCTCAAGGATAGCAATTTTATCACCTTCTTTTACCGAGGCACCTTCTGGTTGCAACCATTCTTTTAAGGTATAGACTCTATCGGTCGTTGCTTCCCAATTTGGAATTGGAATTTGTTTGCTGTTGGTATAAACTACCGGATCATATAAGCCTACTGCAGCAAAAGGATCCCAAAACAAGATATTTCCCAAAAAATCAACAGCCGGTTGTACGTTGCTATTAAACGTTTCGGTGATAGATGCTGTAGGAATGGTAAAGGTTTTTGTAACCTTGTTATCGTTGGCATCAGTTACTGTTACGCTATGCTCCATCCCTTCAATAAGACCCTTTGAGGTTGTAGATTCAAGTGATGTAGCCTGGTTACTCCATTTATATCGGTAAGGCGGGGTACCTCCGGTTACTTGTAGAGAGGCGCTCCCGTTATTGATTTCTTTGGTGGGATTTGTATGTTCTATCTGTACGTCTAGTGTTCCGGTATCGCTTTGACTAAACGCCGTTCCAAAGGCTAAGAATAAAAATACTAGTACAGGTAAAACATATATGTTTTTCATAAAAATTTTAAGGATTTACTAAATATAAGTTAACAAAATTTGATTTTGAAGGTGCAAACATAAGAATTATGCAATGGGCTCACAAAGATAGCGGTTTAAATCTTTACTAATATGCTGGTAGTGTGATTTTTAACTTAATTTTGTGGCTTATGTTTTTGTAAAACCTTTTAGAGTACACCTTAAAATTTTAACATCCTTATAAAATTTTAAATTAACCATTCTTCAACAAACTACTAACTCGGTTTCTTTCTAGACTATGATTGTAAAAATTAAACTATTTTAAAATATTTATCATTTATTGAATAATATTTATCGTTTATCAATAAATTTTTATTTATATTTATTTCACTAAAAATAATCATTGTAAGAAATGAAAGCAAAAGTTAACAACATTGTGTTTAAAGGATTGACGATTGTATCTTGGTTACTTTTTGTTGGTCTTTGTATTGAAGCAGGTGGTTTAATTGTAAATTTTATCTGCAGTTTATTCTATCCAGAAATAGTTCAAAGTCTATATCAAAAACTGGATTTAACCGAAATGTATGAAACTAGTAAATTAGTCTTTTTTGGGATGTACGGTTTTATCCTTACCATTTCAATTTTAAAGGCTGTACTTTTTTACATTGTAGTGGTATTAGTAACTAAAATTAAACTTTCAGAACCGTTTAATAATTTTGTCGCAAAACAAATTTATAAGATAAGTTATTACACACTTTCAATTGGTCTTTTAAGTTTTATTGCAAGACAATTAGCCAAAAAATTACAACACAACGGATTTGTGATCGACAATTTAGGTCAATTTTGGATGGACAGTCAAGCATTTATTCTCATGTCTGCTGTAATTTATATTATTGCCACTATTTTTTCAAAAGGAGTTGAATATCAAGAAGAACTTGAAGAAACCGTATAATCTATGCCTATTATTGTAAACCTTGACGTTATGATGGCAAAACGAAAAATGTCTCTTAACGAATTATCAGAAGCTGTTGAAATTACATTGGCAAATCTATCTAAACTCAAAACGGGAAAAGTAAAAGCAATTAGATTTAGTACCCTTGAGTCAGTTTGTGAAGCACTAGACTGCCAACCAGGAGATATATTAGAATATTCAAAGGAAGAACATTAAAACAAGTAAACATAAAGTCTCTAGCTGAATAAATTCTTACTTAAAACACTCATTACATTTACAGTACGCACAGACTATATCATTTTGGTTAATACAGGTGTAGCCTACTTAGATTACTGTCAATTCTAAACCGAAAAGCACTATCTTTAATGCCCCAACAGATTTTTAAAAGAGACTATTGTAAGCTGAAACTGAACTATAAATGGAACAAATAAAAATATTATTCTTTGCTTTAGCTTCTTTTTTTGGTATCGAAAATGGTAGAATAGCTTCCGATAAAACTACTATAACTATCCACCCTCAAGATAAAGAAATTGAAATTATTCAGGAAGGGCTTTTTACAGTAATACAAACGGAAGAAGATAAAACAATAACGCTGAAACAATGGAATAAAATAGTTGATGCAGAAGAAAAACACACACTAATTTGGTCAAAAGAATTAAAAGAATTTCCTGTTAAAAAATTCAATTTTACATTCAACAGTAAAACAATCCAACCGCATATAACGCTCAAGTATACAAAAGAGAAAGATTTAAGAGTATTAGGAATTTGGTATAATGAAGAAAAAAATGAATTTTCAATTAACAACATTCCGCAGAATAACATTAAGACTGAAGATGGAAAACTAGAAGGTAACTATTGGATTTTCAATTCGGAAAACACAATTACATTTACTATCGAACCATTTCTTCAAATGCCAGAAAAATATAGAGAATTTAAAAAACCACTGATAGAACTATTGGAAGCTAATAAATAACAAATAGCTAGTGTATATCGACATAAAACAGCGCTGCATTCATCCATATTTATTTGCAAAAGATGTTCATTGTTCACTCTATTCAAAGCTGATTTTGCCGAATCTTCTATTTGCTACCACCTATCGCTAAACCGAAAAAGACTATCTTTAATCTTGTAACCAATGGTTATACGATACTTTTGTAAGTAAAACACCAACACAACAATTTTATTTTCAAAAACTGCCTCATAGTAACAAATGCTTTATTATCAGAAATGACAGTATAATGTTATTTGATTGCGAAACTGATTTGGATTTTAATATTGAAAAATTCAAAATTCCAATATCAGAAATTAATGGCTGGAAATTAAACGGAAATTATGAATGGTTTAAAATGCCCTATAAACCAATTGAAAAATATTTGACTCATGAACTATATGAAAGTTTTAAAACGAAATAATTAAAAAAAGCCTACTTATATCAATAGTAGGCTTTTTGGCTAAGTCTATTATACATTAGTTAGCGTTATCACAACTCATCTTTTGACCATAAGGCATTTGTCCGTGGATAATTCCTCCAAACTCAGAACTACTATAACCACTTCCGTTGTATTGTTGTTTAATTAAAAAACCTTGAAGATAACAATCGTTATTTTTATTTTTTTCTGTAAAGGCTCCTTTTATCCAACGATACATAATGTGTCCTGTGTATTTGTTCTTAACTATATTCCAGTCATTAGATTCTATAGTTAATTTTAAAAGTTTTGCTCCATCTTTTGCTATAGTTGCAGATACTTTTTCTTTAGCAAAGTTGATTAATGAAGTATTATTATTCATGGTTCCCGCTTCTGGCATTTTTATAGCATCTCTAGTTGCCTTTGCTGCTTCATCGTAATTAGCTTTTAAAGTTGATTCAAACTCTTTTACTATTGGCTTTGCTTTTTCCAACCAATCTAAGTGAAATTGTTGCTCTCCTTTTCCTATAATATTTAAAACAGTAATATCGTTTTGATGCATATAGGAAGGCACGTTAAATGCATGTCCACCTTGATGAGAACCTGCATAAATTACAAATATATCTTCTGCAATAAGCATACCTCTCACCAATATTGGCATACCGGTACCTAGTTCTAACGTTTGAGATCTGTCTGGGCCTACTTTTGTAGTAAACATACCTGATACTAATTCATAACCAATATAACCTTCTGGTGACATCATTTCTAATTCTGGGGTTGTTAAAAAACGCAACCAAGCATACTCTGGATCTTGAGATGGCAGTATATCTACGTTATCACCCATGTCTGTCATTTGACGTCTTAGTTTCACGCGGTCTACACCTACTGCGCTCATACCTTTAGTCATAGCAAATGGGTATGACATGTATAAAAATTCACCGCCTATTTTTGCTGCTGCTTTTGGTTTATTAGCTTCGGCGTCTTTTTGTTTTTTTTCAAGATATTTTTGGTAATATAGATCTTGTTTTGCTTGATCATTAGGATATTTTTTGGCTAATTCTGCTTTAAACTCCTCATCGGTATATTCAGATTTTGATGAACTTTGATTAGATGTTGAAGAACTGCCAACCATTCCGGAAGCATTTTCAGTTCTTGAAGACAAACCTGTACCTCCTTTTTTATCTAATTTCTTCTCTACTGCTGCTTTGGCTTTCTTTTTAATCAGTTTACCAAATTGAGCTTGAGATGTACCAAAGCATAACGCTAAAGCAATAAATAGAATACTTTTTTTCATGATAGTGTTTTTAATTTTCATCAAATAAAAAACTAAACACTAGTAGATTACAGTTGTTTTTTCTGAATATGCTTATTTTTTTTCTGAAAGTAATTCTATAGATTCTTCCTTAAATTTTAAATATCAAAGCGCTCGTACTAAGAAATAATCACATAAATGTTTCTTTTACAACTTCTAAAAACTGGTCGCGTTTTGACTTAGAAATTGGTATGCGTTTTTGATTACTCATTAAAAGATAATCACCATCGTCTTTTACTAATTCTTCAACATACTTTAAGTTGATCAAGTATGAGCGATGACACTTAAAAAACATGGGGTTTTCAGCTAGTTGCTCGACAAAATGCTTTAAGGGTTTACAAATGGTTTTTTGGTTTCCTTCAACCAATTGTACATCGGTGTACATACCATCTGCCTCAAAATAAACGATGTCTTGATGGGAAGCAAAAAGGATTCCTTTAGGAATTTCTATAGCAATTTTATCCATCGACAATTGCTTTAACGAATCACGTAGTTTGTCTAATTGGCCACTTAAGTTATTGGCATCTATAGCTTCTTTAGCTTTTGCAACCGCCTCTTTAAGCTCTGTAATATCAACTGGTTTGAGTAAGTAATCTACTGCCGAAAGTTTAAAAGCCTCTATTGCGTATTGATTGTATGCTGTAACAAATATAATTTTGAAATCAATTTGATTTGGGAAATATTCTAAAATTTCTAAACCGGACTGGTTTGGCATTTCAATATCTAAAAATACGATATCTGGATGCTCAGTTTTGATTAAATCGACACCTGTTTTTAAATCTGATGCTTCACTAATAGCTTTTATAGCTAGACAATGTTCAATTAGTAAATTAGATAATAAATGTCTTGCGCGCTTTTCGTCATCAATAATTATAGCCTTCATAACTTATTGTATTGGCATGGTAATTACCACTTTTGTTCCTATTGGTTGTTGATTTGAACTATATAAATCTATAATTTCTATATCTATATCTCGTTTTAATTTGTTTTTGTAAAGTCTTACACGTTCTTCGTTTGCTTTAGTAGCAAAGGGTTTGTGTAATTTATCGCTTCGTTTTAATGCTTCAGAATGCTTTCTTCCAATTCCATTGTCCTCAATGGTAATTAAGAGTTTGTTTTTATTTGTCTTTTTGGCTTCAACTTGTAATAGTCTTTTTCCAGATTTATGCAAAAGACCATGTTTTAATGCATTTTCAACATACGGTTGAATGAACAATGACGGAACTTTTATTTGGTTGGTATGAAGAGCTTTATCTACATTTAAATTATACGTTAGTTCGTCTTCAAATCTAACTTTTTCTAACTCTAAATATAGCTGTAAGGCATTTAACTCTTCTTGTAAGGTAATTTCGTTTTGTTGGCTATAATCTAAATACATTCTGATAAGTCTGCTAAACTTAACCAGATACGAACTTGCCAAATCTTTTTCATTTGAAACAATATAATCTTGTATAGAATTTAAAGCATTGAAAATAAAATGCGGATTCATTTGAGACCGAAGGTTTTCTAATCTCAAATTGGTAATCTTTTTGTCAATTAATATTTTATCAATTTCAGCAATTCGTTGTTCTTCTTTTTGCTCTAAGCGCCACCTAAAATAAAGCCATAAAAAGCCAACTACAATTATCAAAATCAATGCATAAAACCAGTATGTTTCCCAAAATGGTTTATGTATTGTAAAAGTTATAGGACTTGCAAATTGCTTATTATTACTACTACTATTTTTACCCTGTAACTCAAAAGTATATTTACCGCTAGACAGACTGTTAAATACCACAAAATGGGTGTTTAAAGGCACGTCTCGCCATGTGGTATCAATAGGTTTTAAGCGATATTTAAAACTAACATGTTTATTAGACCGAAATCCGTTAGAGTTAAAATCAAATCTTAAATTATTAAAATTATGTGGCAAATTATAATCGGCATTGACAATGGTATCTTTATCATTAATTGTAACAGATTCTATCCATACTTTAGAAGTTTTAAAAGCTTTAAAAAGTGTATCATTTTTCGGCATTACATAGAATGAATTAGGAAAAATAGCAACCAAATAATCGTCTAGTATGATAAATTTATCAACCGAAAATGTCAATCCATCTTGTGTATTTAAGCATTTAATTTGATTGGTTTTAGGCTGAAATCTATAAAACCCATCATCTGTTGAAATCCATAGAAAGTCACCGTCAGATTTCAATGTATTTATCTGAACTTGCTGTGGTACTATATCTTGTTTTGAAAACAATTGATCGTCCTTAAAAGACAACAAACCGTGATGCTGAGTTGCTAGCCACAACTCGTCATTTATCTTTTCAATTGAATTAACCAAAATACTTTCATCTTTAAGCTTAATTTCTTTGGAAGTAAAAGTGTTAATGTCAAATTGATACAAGCCATCAATAAAAGAGACAAAAAGGTTATCATTTAAAACTTTAGAGGTTTTTACTCTGCTTTTTCTAATGATTTGAATTGAATCTGAAGTATAGGGTTGATTATAGATTATGGCTTCTTTGTAACTACCATAGAAAATATTTTGATCATCAATTTTTGAAAAAGTTTTAGCTACAGAATACTTGTTTTTTTGGTCTTTTAACGTAAATGTTTGTAAGTCTAAGGTGTATGATTCAGAAGCGTTAATACTTACAATTACATGATTCTGTGAGGCATCAAAAAATAAATTACCTATAATCTTTGAACCTGGTAATTTAATGGTTTTGTAAACTTTGTTATCATTATAAAACAATAATTTACTACTATTTGTACCCAGTAAAAATTGATTGTTATCTAATGCACACGCTGCTGTAATTTTATCTTTTGAGCTGTCTAAATTATAACGGATAATATTAAAATTAGAAGACACAAAAACACCATTGTCTAAGGTAGTGAACCAATAGTTTTTGTTAAAATCTACTACTACGTCGGTAACAGATTCATTAATAAACAATTGTTCTTTAAAATGTAATTGTTGCGCTTTAAGTTGAAATACAAATACACCTGAAGTTGTTAAAAACCAATAGTCGTTATTTATAGATTTAATATTATATATAGTTAAATCTTCTAAGCTTTTGGGTGTTTCAAATTTTAATACTTCTTCAGTTTGTGTAGTATAGAAGTAGATTTGATTTTTACTTTGGACTTTAAAAGTTAATATAGCCGAATGCTTAAAAGCATAAACCCTTGGTGACTGTATGCTGTATTTTGAAGTAAGTTCTGTTAATAATTTTAAACTATCATTTTGTATTTGATACCATTTTTGATTCTCTTGTAAGGATGTACCATCAGAGTCTGTCTTAATAACATATGATACACCATTATAAGAACTTTCACTAACAGACATTCCTTGAAATAGCTGTATTACCTTTTTACTTTTAAAATCGATATCATAAACACCATCTATAGTGAATAATCGTATTGATGTATCAGTAATTTCAAAAGGTGATAATTGTCCCTTTACCAGCTTATTTGCATCGTAAAAAAGAGTTAAGGTGTCATTTTCAACATAAAATATTTGCCCATAAAGGTTAATAGACCAAACCCTCCCTTTATCATCTAGCTTTAATTGAAACAAAGAGTTTACTTTTTGGTTTGAGTTAGTAAACTTTTTATACCTTTTTCCGTTATACCTATATAAACCTTTATCTGCTGCAAGCCATATATAATGGTCTTTATCCTCTAAAATATCATAAAACTCTACATCTGGCAAGTTTGATATTTTTGACAAACGCTGTACTACCGGATCCTGTGCTTTTATAGAACTTCCAAAACCTAATAAACTAACAAAAAGTATGTATCTAATTAAAAATTGCATGGCTTGTAATTGACAAACTTACTATTTAACTAGTTAATTAAGTTTTCTTTTTTCTGTAAGCAGTTGTTTTTCTTCTGAAATAAAACACTGTAATTTATTTTTAAATTTTTAGGTAAAACAATACATACACATAAAATTATGGTGTATCGTATTTGCTTGCTAACTGAAAAACTTACAGAAAAAAAATGTTCTGAAACAATTTCACAATAAGCAACTTGCAGAAAAGTATATTAACAAACTGGCTGTATAATTAGGACTAAAAATAGATACATACAGTCCTTACTTTAATTAATAAACTATAGGCAGCAATATATGTGGCAAATAACTATCTAAAAATCGTTTATCTTTATCAAAGTATATGAACATATAGTGATAGATAAAAAATCCATAGCAGTACTTCCTTTTATCAATATGAGTGGTGATATTGAAAACCAATATTTCTGTGATGGGTTAACTGAGGAAATAATTAACGCATTAGCAAAAATTAAACAGCTTTCAGTTACCTCACGCACTTCTTCATTTTATTTTAAAAACAAAACTGTAACGGCTCAAGAAATAAGAGAAACATTAAAGGTGGCTACTTTTATTGAAGGCAGCGTAAGAACTTCAAAAAAGAAAATGCGTATTACTGTACAAATGATTGATACGCTAGATGACTTTCATTTTTGGTCAGAAACCTTTGATAGAAACCCTGATGACATTTTTGAAATACAGGACGAAATAAGTCGCTTTATTGCTGAAAAACTACGCGAACATATTGGTCATCTTGAGATAGAGGAAAGGCTTGTAGAGCCTATTGATGTTCCTGTAAATATTTATAGAGAATACCTGAAAGGGAGGTATTATATTATGAAGTTGGATTATGAAAATTCTATAAAGGGAATAGATATCTTAAAAAAGGTCATACATAAATCACCTAATTTTTCAAGCCCTTACCTAGATATTAATTTAGCGTATGTTCAAATGGGAACCATGGGGCTATTACCTGCATTTGAAGCCTATCAAAAGGCTCAGCCTTATTTGCTAAAAGCTTTAGAGCTAGACCCTAATTCTTCTAGGTCTCAATTGAATATGGCATGGATAGAATGCTGGCAAAATTGGAATCTAAAGAAAGCGTACGAACATGCCAATAAGGCTTTAGAAATTAAACAGGCAGATGATATTTACTTAACCATTTCTAATCTTTTGACAGTTGAAGGGAAATTAGATGCGGCAAGTAATTATCTCGACAAAGCGCTACAGTTAGATCCTTATACAGCAATCAACCATCATTATAAAGGTTTCTTGTATTATTTACAAGAAGAATATGAAACTGCAATACCTCACCTGGAAAAGGCATTGCATTTAGATCCTGCGTTACCCTTTCCACCAATCTACATTGGGATCTGTTTATTAATGTCAGGTAAACCAAATGAAGCTTTGGTATATTTCGATTCGCTAAAAGGAATTTCAGTGAAAGATCTCACAAAACTAGGAGGTGAAACCATGTGTTATGCAAGGCTTAATGAAACTGAAAAATGCAATGAGGGCATAAATGAATTAGAAACATATTTGAATACGGAATTAGTAGATAAGGCCTTCACATTTTTGATCTTAGTAAATGCTTTATTAGGTAATAGTGAAAAGGTAATAGATTTAGTAGAGCAAGCCTATAATAACCGTTTGCCATTAGTTTTACTATTAAATCCATCACCAATTCTTAAACCTATAAAAAATCACAAAAGGTTTAAAGACATTATGCTTAAAGCTATTCCGGATAATGTTAATTACAAGCAGAAAAAAAAGTACAAACAGGTACTGTTAGATACTAACGAAATTAAAAAGTACAGCAAAGAATTGGAGCAGATTATGATGGACTACAAACTGTTTTTAAATCCAGACCTATCATTAAAAGACTTAGCTTCTTATTTAGAGCTTCCTGCCAATTATGTCTCACAATTATTAAACCTCGGATTTCAAAAAAACTTCTCTGAATATGTGAATACCTTTAGAGTCAACGAATTTAAAGAACGTGTACTTTTAAAAGAAAATAAAGACTTAACCATTATGGCTGTAGCTTATGATAGCGGGTTTAATTCTAAAACCGTGTTTAATACCTTTTTCAAAAAAATTGAAGGAATAACGCCGAATATGTACCTAAAAAATAACCGTTAGTTCTAATTTTTAAAGTAGAACTACTCTAGTATAGTTTACAATTAATTTTACAACATCAAATTGTTATAGCATTAAACTGGTTGATATATTCTTTGGTAATGGTAAAAATGCATCATAATTAACAGTGTTGCATCATAATTTATAGCGCTGCATTAAACTTAATGATTCTTGCTTCATACCTGTTTACTGTTGCTTCAAAGTTCAACCCATCTTTGTATCATCAAGTTAAACCAATAATTCTAAAAATTTAAAATAATGAAACAATATATCAAACTATGTTTTGCGTTACTATTGTTTAGCGCATGTAAAGGTCAGATAAATTCTGTTACAACAAGTCAACCCACCTTATCAGATTATAACGTAGGTGAAAAATGGGTGTGGAAGTATAAAGGACTAACCACCAAAGGCGAAGTAAGATCTGAAGGTACAGATGCCCGAGAAATAATAGAGGTTAATGGTGCTTTACAAATAACAATAGGTAAGGATACCATTTCTGTCTCAGAGATTGTAAAACCTGAAGAAAGTAGTACCCCAAAGTACGATTGGCCTCTTCAAGTAGGTAAAAAGTGGGTGTATGAAGAAAACTGGACGAGTCAAGATGGTACAACTGGTAAACAGCATCTAAATGCTGAAGTAGTATCTTACAAAGAAGAAACAGTAGCTGCAGGATCATTTATGGCGTACACCATTCATTATCATGGTAACATCACAAATTCTAGAGGTTATAATGCGGTTGTAGACGAAGTTTGGTTGTATGCACCAAAAGTGAAAAACTTTATTAAGCTAACTCAAAAGCAAGATGATTTTGTGTATAACGAAGAATTAGTTGAGTATTCTGATAAGCCATTAAAAAGTAAAATTCAATTAGAAAATCAGATTATTGGGAAAGTAAAGTTCTTGGAAGAGCCAGAAAACTTTAGCACTATAGTAAATAAAATGACTGAATATAAAATACCTGCGCTCTCCCTTGCAATTATTAATGATGGTAAAATAGAATGGACAAACACCTATCAAAACCCAAGTTTTTCAGAACAAAATTTAAATAACTCGAGTATTTTTCAGGCTGCATCTTTATCCAAACCCGTAACTTTTTTTGCTGCATTACGTATGCATACTGCAGGAAAAATTGACTTAGATGAAAATATTGAAAACTATTTAGAAAGTTACCAACTACCACAAGGAAAACAGACGTCTGAAAACCCAGTAACCTTTCGTAACATTTTTGCGCATACCTCGGGTATTACTTCTGGTGGGTATCAAGGCTATGCTAGCCACCATACTATTCCAACTGATGTTGCTGTTTTAAAAGGTAGTAAAAGCGTTAATTCACCGGCAATAGAAGTAATCTCGACACCCAATGAAGTATTAGCGTATTCAGGTGGTGGCTATACGTTAGCAGAGGTAGCACTTCAAGATATTTTTAAGGATGATTTTTCAAATAGTATGAACCAATGGATACTTCAACCTATTGGTATGGAGAATTCTGAATTTACACAACCATTACAACCATCAGATTCAAGCAAAGTAGCTAAAGGCTATACATCAAATGGAGTTGTTTTAGATGGAGGCTGGAGAAACCATCCGGAACAAGCTGCTGCCGGACTTTGGAGTAATGCTACTGATATGGCTAAGTTTTTAATTGAAATTTATAAAGGCTACCAAGGCCAAAGCTCTATATTTTCAAAATCAGAAATTGAATCGATACTCAGTCATGAACGTGACGGACATATTTATGGATTTATTGTAATCAAAACAGATACAGGCTTTGCTATTACTCACTATGGTGGCAATGCAGGATACCGAACCGGTATGACCATCGATCTTAATACCGGAAAAGGATTGGTTTATTTAATCAATTCAGACAATGGTGGTGCATTGGGTAATGAATTGCTATTATCGGCTTCACAAGTATACCGTTGGAATCATTTTAAACGTACATCTGCAAAACGGAATCAATTAAATTCAGGAGTATTAAAACAACTTATAGGAAAATACAAATGGAATAGTCAAGTAGAGCTTTCCATACGTTATGATGATAAAACAAACCTATTTTCATTGCACTTTCCAAATGGTGATGCGTATGAGCTTATTTCGATTAAAGATGAAGAATTAAGTTTTATCAATCCAAATACTGGTGTTAACGTTAAGTTTTTAAAGTCCAGTAATTATAATTCATTTCTGTTGTACGGACAAACGGCAGTTAAGTTTCAGTAAATTTTATTGACTATCAAACAGACAGTTCTGAACAATTCTCACAAAAATCAATTTTGAAAAAAGGATTACATACCTCATAAAAAATGTAGATGCGCTTTTTTTGCTAGCAATTACGATTATTACCACCGCTTACGTGTGGCCAACTTCCAAATTACAAACACCAGTA
This sequence comes from Marixanthomonas sp. SCSIO 43207, assembly GCF_019904255.1. Classification (GTDB taxonomy): domain Bacteria; phylum Bacteroidota; class Bacteroidia; order Flavobacteriales; family Flavobacteriaceae; genus Marixanthomonas. Next base: position 1,692,510 of record NZ_CP063203.1, on the reverse strand, counting down.
GTTTATGAAAAAACTATCATCAAAAATATAAATATTGTAGATGTTGTAACCGGAGAAATTGCCGAGGACCAATTTGTTTTGATCGAACAATCTCGAATTACAAAAATTGATTCCACGAATATCGCAACTTCAGAGGATGTCTTATTAATTGATGGTACAGGTAAATTCCTCATTCCTGGATTGTGGGATATGCACACCCATTCCAATCAACATTCAGAATGGTTTCATCATCCACTTTACATTGCTAATGGGGTTACCGGCGTAAGAGACATGTCTGGTCAATTAAATAAAAAAGACAGTTATTGGGTGGGTAGTCAAGAACGTTTACAATGGAATAAAGACTTAGAGAATAACACCAGAGTCACACCCAGATATGTGCTGCAAAGCAGTTACCAAATGGATGGTGAGAAAGCCATTCCTAAGGATGCACCAGACTTTTTTAAACTTCAAAAGCCATCTCAAGTAGATTCTTTGCTACAATTCTATAAGAAGGAAAACGTGGATTTTATAAAGGTGTATCAGCAATTGCCAAAAAATACTTACAAAACATTAGCTTTAAGAGCACCTAAGTATGGGTTGCATCTGGCAGGTCATAAACCGATGTTTCTAAGCTTGGAAGATGCGGTTAACCTAGGACAAAGAAGTTTTGAACATGGTCGCGTATTTTTGTTCGAATGCTTTTCAGAGACAGATAGTCTAAAGAATCCTAAAAATTGGAAAAGGTATTTCTCTAAATCAAAAGCAAAGATTGTACAAGAGTTTGATAGTCTTTATGCAAAAAAATTGATGCGTTTAATGCAGGAAAAAAATGCCTATTGGACACCCACCCTGCAGACCTTAAAGTTTGAAGCCAACGCGCATAAAAATGGTTTTACCAACAATGAAAATCTAAAATATATAACCAAAATTAGAAAGAAGTTATGGTGGAAATATGATACGGACCAAAACAAAGAGAAAAATCTTGAACGTGAAGGAATTAGTATAGCTGAGCAATTTTTTGAAGCATCAAAAAAACAAGTGGCAATGGCAAATAAAATTGGTGTACCCATTATGGCTGGAACCGATGTTACAGATTCTTTTGTATTTCCCGGGTTTAGCCTTCACGATGAATTATATGAATTAACAGCCTCTGGATTAACCAACCTTGAAGCTTTACAGACTGCAACCATTGTACCTGCAACGTTTTCTAATCTAGTTGAGGATTATGGAACTATTGAAATAGGCAAAAAAGCAGATTTGGTAGTATTAAATAAAAATCCATTAGAGGATATTAAAAACACAAAAGAAATAAATAGTACATTATTAAACGGGGTATATTACAATGAAGAAAAACTTAGTGAATTAAAAACGTTTACAGAAACAGCCGCTAGCAGCTTTCATATGAATGTAAAAACATTGATAAGTTTAGTAAACAGTCCTTTAATTCGAGTGCAGTTTGCAGATTAAAGGAATTTGTTCTGTTTTATAATCTAGAACGTTTTAAAGGTTAAAGCTATTCTATCTTTGAAAAAATAGGATTTCAAACAATGAAAAAAATGAAAACTAAAAAGGGATTAAAATTAGGAATAGGTATTTTGCTAGGAACTATAGTGGGGTTCTTAACCTCAAATATACAATTATGGTTTGTTCTAGGCATAGCTATAGGCGCGGCGTTAGAGTATGGGACCAAAAAAAAATAAACCAAATGAGACCATTTATTAAAACACTATTTATTACAATTATTACGCTTTTAGCTTTCAGTGCTACTTCTCAAACCACTCATAAAAAGCTATTCAACAAAGTTGACTCTTATTTGGATGCAAGTACAAAAAATGGCTTTTCTGGTGTTGTTTTAGTGGCTAAACAGGGAAAAGTTATTTTATCTAAAGGATACGGATGGGCAGATCGAAAAAATAAAATTCCCAATTCACCAGCAACTGTTTATAATATTGGTTCTGTAACGAAACAATTTACAGCATCCGCTATTTTAAAATTAGTAGAACAAGGAAAAATGAAAACTTCTGATAAACTGAGTTTATATTTTTCTCAAATTCCTCTTGATAAGACGGATATTACAATTCATCAACTATTGACACATACCTCAGGAATTTCTAATAGAACAGGCGGTTTTAGATATGATGAAGCTAGTAAGCAACAATTTATAAAAGATTTTTTTGAGTCCAAATTGCATTCTAAACCTGGCAAAACCTACCAATATGCAAATGCCAACTATATTCTACTTACTGCCATATTAGAACAGGTTTCAGGACAAACTTATAATGATTTTCTAAAAGAACATTTGTTTCAGCCTGCTCAAATGAAAAGTACCGGATATAAAAGTATCAATTTTAGTACAGAGCGTCTAGCACATGGCTACTATTATAATAGAGATGATGAAAAATGGACCGATTGGGGAACCACCCAACAGCACCTACCTTACAATAATAACCACTGGTATAGTATAGGTAAAGGCGACATACATTCTACCGTTGAAGATTTATACAAATGGCATATTGCTTTACAAAATAATGTCGTTTTAAAATCAAAAACTAGAGCAATATTAGAAACACCTTATGTAGCCGAGAATGATAAAATGACATCTTATTATGGTTATGGATGGGCCATATCCAAAAGTCATAACAACACCAAAATTGTTGCGCATAATGGTAGTAACGGATTGTATTTTGCAGATTTTGTGAGATTTGTAGATGATGATGTTGTTGTTATATACATCACAAATGCGTTTTTGGGGCGTGATTCAGAAAACGTGGCTAGAGAAATTGGTAAAATGATTTTTAATACAAATTATACGCCAACCCCAATTTCAAAAAACATTTATGAATTGATTCATGAATTTATGAAAACTAATCCATCTACAAATGCAGAAAAATTACCAGACTTTTTAAAGAAAGAAATTAATGATGAATTTGTTGATCATGCTATTTTAAACCGTCTTGGTTATAGCCGTTTAAAAAAGGAGAATCAACCGGGCTGGGCACTAGAACTATTTAAATTGAATGTGAAATTATTTCCTGAAGATGGAAATTTATGGGACTCATTGGGTGAAGCGTATTTACAATATAATCAAAAAGAAGATGCTATAAAGAGTTATACAAAAGCAGTTGAATTAGGCAGTGAAGGATCCAAAAAAGTATTAAACGAATTGCTTGGTACTGACTAGTGAGAATACAACTACGGTAAACTTAAATTGTAGTCTATTTTTGTGGAAATCTAATGATGCGGTTTTGAAGCAAGATGTAAGAAATTGAGCTAGAGCTTTAGTAAATAAGTTTGGGCATTGTATTTTATTAAAATAACTTTTAATAACCTATAGTAGTTTCTCTTCTTCCAAAGTAATTTTCAGCGTATTGTGGTTTTCCCAAAATTGAGTTTCTATTTTCTGAATTGTTTCCTCATATTTTGGATGGCTTTGCAATTGCTTGATAAGTGGGTCTTCATTTAAAAACAACAGTATCCAATATTGAAAATCATCTTGCAAGCTAAATTTTTCATACGCTTCTATGGCTTTTTCCGGCTTATTTTCATAGAGATAAAGCATCGCTAGACTCGCCTCTTTGTAAATTGATTCATCTTTTTCTAGGTAGTCTATATACTTGTTTACATATATTTCGGCTTTCTTAGAGAAGTTCAATTTAGTATAAGTGTAAGCTATTTTTATATTTTCGGCGGGATAGAGATCAATCTTATTGGTAGCGAGTAGATTTGTGTATTTTTCATAATAAAACATAGCATTTTTATAATCTTCTTGAAAATAATATAGCTTCGCCAATTCTTGCGTAATATCGGTACGGGTAGTATCTTTTTTCCACTCTGTTAGCATGGTAGTTGTTAATGCATTTAAATCTTTATTGTTGGCATAATCGATAAAGTTTTTTAAATACGGGGCGTAAGGATTACTAGGGTTATACCTTAAAGATTCTTCAATATATTCAGATGCTTTTTTTACAAAACCGTTTTGCACTAGGGCATTGCTCAAATGCAAATAGATAAAGCTTTTGGCTACAGAATCATTTGCTTCTATATTTAATTTGATTCCTTTTAAAGCATAAGTGAGGTATTTATGGGTATCTGGAACAACGCGAGCATATAAATCTGATAAGATTAATACTACAGAAGAGGCATTTGGGTTGTAATCTAATGCTTTTTCTAGGTAGGGTATCGCTAACCTAAATTCGTTTGTATTTATATAATACAGTGCTTTTGCAATGAGTGGTAATTCAGAAGTAGCATCATACAGCAACGAATTATCTGCATATTCATTTAATTTACCTAAATATTTTTTTTCAATCTTATTTAGATCTAAATAATAGTAACAAATTGCTATTTGTGCATATGCATTAGCATATTTTGAATCCTCTTCTATGGCTTTTTCAAAATTCAAGATGGCTTTCTGTAATCCTGCTTCATTTTGTTCATTTTGATTTTCCAAGCCTTTTAAATAATAATCATAAGCGATGATATTTTCTGTAGGCTTTTTATCAATGAGCGCTAATTCTTTTGGGGTTACATTGGCTTCTATGGCGAAGGCAATTTTTTTTGCAATGGTATTTTGAAGCTCAAAAACATTTTTAAGTTGGTATTTATATTGCTCAGACCAAATGGGACTGTCGGCATGGGCATCTATCAATTGAATGCTTACAAGTACTTCATTACCTACTTTTTGCCCACTTCCCTCTATTAAATAATTCACACCCAACTCTTCGGCAATTTCAGATACGGTTTTAGGGTTGCTTCTATATTTTTCTGTGGAAGTTCTACTGATTACTCGTAAATCTTTAATTTTTTGAAGATTATTGAGCGAAGATTCCATCACACCGTTTATGAAATATAAATTAGAATTGTCTTCACTTAGGTTTTTGAAAGGTAAAAATGCAACCGATTTTTCTTTACTTGTTTCAGACTCATTTGAAGTGAATTCGTCTTTAAAAAAATAAACAATAGCAAGTATTGACAGGGTTGTGATTGCTATAATGTATCTATTAATACTTCTATTTTTTGTAACCGGCTCTTTTTGTTCTTCTTCCTTTTTTTGTTCGGTACTTTGTTCTTCTTCTTTTTTGGTTTTGGTTTCACCGGGAGGATAACCAAAATATTCACGATAACATTTTGTAAAATAAGACGGATTGCTAAAACCAACTTCAAATGAAATTTCAGAAGCCGTTAGCTCTGTTTCTAGTAGTAACGCTGCTGCTTTTTGTAAACGTATTTCTCGAATAAATTGACTAGCAGATAAACCGGTTTGCTTTTTTATTTTTCTAAGCAAACTGGAGCGGCTCATATTCATCTCAACTGCTAATTCTGAAACACCAAACTGCTCATTAGAAATAGCATTTAATACTATGGATTTGGCTTCTGCCAAAAATGAATTTGAAGTATTGTTTGTCGTCATTTTGTGTACATAACTGCAACGAAGATACTTAAAATTTAAACATGAGTTTTACCCCCTATTTCTGAATTTATACTGATATGCGCCATAAATTATAGTCTTGCTACATAATTTATAGCCTTGCGTTAAACTTCATAACTCTTGATTCATAAGTGTTTACTGTTGCTTCAAGGTTGGTTGCATCTTTGTGTCATCAAATCAAAACAATAATTCTTAACATTTAGAATCATGAAAAAATCAGTTAAAAATCAATTAAAGTGGGTACTTATTATTTGTGTAGTGGCAATGATGTTACCCTCGTGTTCACAAAAAAAAGAAACCAAGAATACAACAGCTCTTTCAAAAAAGGAAGTAAGTAAACCCAGTATAGATATACATGAAGCTGTACTAGCCGGAAACTTGGAAGCTGTGAAGCAGCATATAGAAGCTGGAACCAATATTAATCAAAAAGAAACCATGTCTGGATCTACTCCTTTAATGACTGCCATCACGTTTAATAAACCTGAAATAGCCAAAGCACTTATCAATGCAGAAGCAGATTTATCTATAAAAAATAATGATGGCGGCACAGCCTTACATACAGCTGCATTCTTTGCACGAATTGAAATGGTACAATTACTCCTTGATGGAAAAGCAGATAAAACAGTTCGCAATAATTTTGGAGCTACCCCTAGAGAAATAGTACTGGTAGATTTTGCTCAAATGAAACCTGTCTATAAGATGGTAACCTTACAGCTGCAACCTATGGGTTTCACATTAGATCTTGAAGAATTGGAAAAAGCAAGACCGGTAGTAGCTATGATGTTAAAGTAGCAATTTGCTCAATGAGCTAGGTATAGAAGTAGCTAGATACAGAACAGCACAGAAAGTATCCTCTGTGCAAAACACAAAACACGAATCATCCAAAATTACAGATTATGAACCTAGAAAGACGTTACGATATCGATTGGCTTAGAGTTATAGCTATAGCATTGTTGTTACTATATCATATTGCTATTGTATTTCAGCCTTGGGCAATGTTTATAGCTTTTATAAGAAGCGACGAGATTTCTACAGCATTATGGCAACCCATGACCATGTTAAATGTGTGGAGAATACCTATACTCTTTTATGTATCTGGGATGGGTGTTTATTTCGCTTTGCGAAAACGTAACAATAGGGAGTTACTTCTTGAACGAACCAAAAGAATTTTAGTCCCCTTCTTATTTGGTATTGTAGCGATAGTACCATTACACATGTTTGTATTTCAAGACTACTATAATCTGGGATTAGACTATTATCCTCATATGGGACACCTTTGGTTTTTAGGAAATATTTTTGTGTATGTGCTCATCGGACTTCCTATTTTTTATGGGTTTAAAAAAGGAATGTTTTCAAAACTAATCGCTGTTTCAAAACGATTGTTTAATAACCCGTTGGGTTTATTAGCTGTAAATCTGTTTTTTGTGGCAGAAGTAGTACTATTTCAACCAAAACCTTTTGCACTATACGCTGAAACCTGGCATGGTTTTGCCATTGGCTTGTTGGCTTTCTTTTTCGGGTATCTTTTTATGAAAACAGGCACCCTATTTTGGGAAACCGTAAAAAAATGGAAGTGGCTTTTTTTAGGAATAGCTGCTATACTATATACCATAAGGTATGTATTCTTCGCTACTGAAGGGCCTTCATATATTACGGTTATTGAAAGCAATAGTTGGATCTTTTCCATATTTGGATTTTGTTACCAATACCTCAATAAACCAAGCAAGTTAGTATCTTATTTAAGTAAAGCAGCATACCCGGTATACATCATCCATATGATTGTGTTGTATTTAGCTGCAAAATTGGTGCTACCGTTTCACTTACCAGCACTAATTGCTTTCGTGCTTATTACACTCATTACGTTTATTGGCTGTTATTTGCTGTATGAGTTTCTAATAAAAAGAACACCCTTTCTTAGACCCTTGTTTGGCTTACATCATAAAACAAGAGTAAGAAAAAAAGTGATCCAAGAATATAAAGTATAGTGTGTAACATTTGTTCCTATTTAAAAAGTAGAACCCTAGAAATTCGTTGTGACTTTACTTTTGAAATGTATCTAGAAATCAAGAAAAAAAATAAACAAGTACCCTTACAAACAAAAATCATCAATTAATCATTCAATAATCAAAAAACGAACAATTATGACATCAATTAAAATGAAAACAATCAAACAACACCTTTTCTTACACTTGGCTTGTGTAGCCTTTGCATTGGTATCAAGTCTCACTTATGCACAAAATACAACTTCTGAAACCACCACGCAAAGAGACGGTTTTATCTTTGAGTTTGTAGTAGGTGGCGGCGTTATCGGTATAGAAGATAGTGCTGGTATACAAACATTTGACGATGCTCAAGGAACCTTTGTTTTCCCGGATCTAAAGTTTGGCTATATGTTACATGAAGACCTTGCTATCACGGCTGCTTTACCGGGAAACATTTATAAATTTCAGAATAATGACAGGCATTTTGGCGGGTTTATACCTTCGCTGCAATACTGGATACAAGATTGCTGGTGGGTTCACGGCGGATTTGGTCTAGCCATAGACGCCCCGGCATTATACGATATTGAAGACGGTGTAAATGACGACTGGAACTTTGGTTGTGCTGTGATGGCAAGTACAGGTTATGAAGTTTATAAAAAGAAAAACTTTGCGCTTTCTGTACAATCAAAACTAGTTTTTGGTCGTGCGTCTTTAGAAGGAGATGCACATAGAGATGCAGTACTCTTTAATGTAGGATTAGGTTTTAGCTGGTTATAAGCTATACCATTCACTATGATCAAGGGAATAACCAGTACTTTAGTATCTTTATAACCAGTCTACTAGGTTGTTAGACAAAACGATGAAATAAAATGAAAAAAAGAATAATTATTTCGCTATTGCTTTTAATAATTGGAATTTGTTTGAGCATTGATTTTTTAGTAATGGTTGAATTTCCTCAAGGATTGGAAGCATATTTTAAAAGAGAATACTATAACCAATATGGTCCCTTGGTCATAAGTGTAGAACTTTTATTTGCAAGTTATTATCTATTGATAAAACATGAAAAGACCAATTTTGCATTAGCCCTGTTTGGATTCACCGCTTTGCTGGATCCTATTTTTAATCAAATAGGTCTTTTTAGTAGCGTAGTTCCTCTATACGGAACCATACTTTTATCAATTTGCGGGCTAGTATGCTTATGGATGGCATTTGCAAATACCTTTAGTTTAAAACGTATGTCAATTCTTGCAACGATAGCAAGTGTTATCTTAAGTGTTGTTATTGAACTGTTTTTCAATTACGTGCGTTAATCATACTTAAAAGTGTTCAACACAAAACCTTTTACAAAATGAAATATAGTGTATTAATCAGTTTAGCGCTGCTATTTAAATGCTCCCATACAACCGAAGAGACGGTAACACTACCCGAAAAAAAAGAAAACTTACTAGCACTCATTGATGATATTTGGAAGACAGAACAAGAACCCATTAGATCACGAGATTCATTAATAGCCTTATATGGAGTTGACGCTGAGTTGGTAAAAGAACAACAAGTTATTATAGATAAGAACCATATCATTAATGAAAAACGCGTAAAAAATATTCTTGAAAACTATGGCTGGCCCTCAAAAGAAATGATAGGAGATCGTGGTAATTGGACGCTTTGTAACGTTATTCAACACTCAGCAAATGAAGTGCGGATACACTACCTTCCCATGATGCGACAAGCTGTTAAGGATCAAAAACTAGAACCCCGCTTTTTGGTACGAGCAGAAGATAGAATTGCTACAGAAAGAGGTGATTTGCAGGTTTATGGCGGACAAATGAAATATTATCCGGAAACCAAGAGCTTCAATCTTTGGCCTGTTTTGGACCCGGAAAATATTGACGCACGACGCACAGCCATTGGATTGGATTCAATCGCTGTATTCCTTAAAAACAGATTTGATTTTGAATGGAATCTCGAAGAACAGATAAAACGTACAGCAGCATTTAAATTGAAAAACAAGAAAAAATAAACGAGGAATCCATATGGCTTGGCTTCAATAAGAAGGACGTTTAAGTTCAACTGTTCCCCTTCTTTTCTATACATAACACACGTACGAAGAAGAAATTGAAGAAACAGATAATTTTATCAATACAGGGAGAAAAATGATGTAAAATAGCTTAGAACACCAGATGGTACATACCTTTTCTTTAGTAAAAATGTAGGTTCAGAAAATTTTGAACATGTAGCCATTTGTTGGGTCGATGCTCAAGTAGTTCTATACCGCAACTAATCTGCCTTTTAAAAGAATTTGCACCAAGTTTAGATGTGTTTAGTCTAGATTGAGGATATTGGATTCAGCAAGAAAAATCAGAAGAGACTAATAAACTAATATTTGATTGGTTTAAATATCTTCATAGTTGTGAAAACTAAAGATTAAGAACTTAGAAGTGCACTTACCTTACTTTTGTAGGTCTTTCCAATAGGAATTTTATGTGCATTAATAATAATTCGGTTTCCTTCAATATATTTTATTTTATCCTTAGAAACAATAAACGATTTATGCACACGAAAAAAATAATTAGGAGGTAATAATGTTTCTAAAGCTGATATTTTATGATTACTTAAAATCATTTTATCTGTTAAATATATTTTTGTGTAATGTCCATAAGCTTCAATAAATAAAAGATTTTCAGAATGAATTTGATGTTGTTGTTTGTCTGTCTTTACAAAAAAGCTAACATTTTTGGTGGTTATGGTTTCGGTTAAATTAGATTGCGGTTTTTTAACAGTTACAACTTTGTTTACCGCTTTGATAAAACGTTCAAAACTAAATGGCTTTAATAAATAATCTGAAATATTGAGTTCATAAGCTTCTATCGCAAATTCTTTATAGGCAGTTGTAACAATAATTTTTGGCGGATTAGCTAGTGTTTTTAAAAACTCAAAACCTGTTAATTTGGGCATGTTAATGTCTAAAAACAGCAAATCTACCGTATGTTCGTTTAAAAACTGCATAGCTTCAAAAGCATTATAACAATTTCCTTTTTTTTGTAGGTGTGGCAAAGCATCGCAATAGTTTTCAATAATACGGTGTGCAATTGGTTCGTCATCTACAATCATATATTGAATCATACAGTATGTATTTTAAGTGAAAGTTTATAATTATTTTCTTTAATTTCAATTCTAAGATTATGCTTGTTTGGGTATAATAATTTTAAACGCTGTTTTAAATTATCTAATCCTATACCAGTCTTTTTCTTAGTTGTAACGCTCGAATCAAAATTATTTTCAATAGTAAAAAAAATAATCCCGTTATCAGTTTTTAAATCTATATGAATAAAAGCCTCTTCAGCTAAATGTTCAACACCATGTTTAAAAGCATTTTCAAGCGGTAGAATTAGTAACAAAGGTGCAATTTTAATAGTAGGGTTACTGTTATCTTTAAACCTAATATCTACAAATTTGTGATATCTAATTTTATGTAAGCTAATGTAGTTTTTTAAATAGGTTACGTCGTCTTTTAAGGGTACTTTTTCTTCCTGCCCCATATAAATGGTATATTGCATCATGCTTGATAATTTTAAAACCAGATTTGGCGCATCATCAGATTTTTCAATAGTTAATCCGTATAAATTATTTAAAGTATTAAAAAAAAAGTGCGGACTAATTTGACTTTTCAACAAGGCTAATTCTGCGTTAGCTTTTTTAGATTCCACGGATTTCATCCATTTCCATTGCTGATAAATCCAACCTATTAGCAACACAAAAAGCGGTACAAATAATATAATTTTCAGCTCTTTTTCTTGCTGTAAATAACGATTTATATCATTTATAAAAACTCTTAAATAATAGAAATAGCTTAAGCTTAAAACGTAATATCCAATAATAATGAGGGCATATTTTTTAAAATAAGAAGGAGCAATAATTGAAAAAAAACCAAGAGCTATAACAATTAAACCAACAAAAGTTAAAGGATTATCAATTATTTGTGATTGATTATTGTTTGCCATTACCAGAATAAATAAGACAATTAAGAATAAAAGTTTTACGCTTATTGTTTTATGTTGTTTTAAAAAAGAAAAAAAGTGAATAGGTAAAGATGTGATTAACCAACCAATAATGAAACTTAATGTATTTGCTAAAACTTCCGAATTGTCGATATGAATAATTTCGAAGTAGGACAAACACACTACAATTAACCTAAATAACAGTAATCCAATTATAAATGCTTTGTATTTTTTTATAAAGGCAATCATGAGTCAAAATTAATGATAATTGTCTTTATGATGTTAGAATTTGCACCAACACAACAAAAGGCGTCGTCAACAGTATCTTTTTATGCGTGAAATAGAGCTGTGGGTTCAATAGGGTTTTTATGATTAAAGCGTGTGTGTTGGTGAAAAATAATTTATAAAATACAAGCCTAATAATACGTTTGCATCAAAATTATTTTAAAACTCAAAAGTCATGAAGCTCTGTTATAGATTTATTGTAATAGCTATATGCTGTTTGTGGATTCAACCCATTTCAGCACAGGAAGCTAACAATTCATTAAACCACGATGAAAAGAAAAACATTGTTGCTACAATTCAATCACACTTAAAAACTACTTATGTAAATCTAGAAAAAGCCAACAAAATGATTAAGGTTTTGAATATTAACCTAAAATCAAAAAAGTATAAGGCAATAACTAATCCAACAGAATTTTCTAAAGCCTTAACAAAAGATCTTCAAAATAGTAGTAAGGATTTGCATCTCAAAGTAAACTATAAAACCAAACAAGTAGCTAAAAACAAGCAGTTGTCTTCAGAAGATATTCGTCTGAAAAAAGAACAAATGATGGCGAAAAAAATGGCTGAAATTAATTTTGGCTTTATGGAAACTAAAATATTACACGGTAACATAGGTTATTTAAATCTTCGCCTCTTTGCTGATACAAAATACGCAGAAGAAACTGCTACTGCCGCAATGAGTTTTTTAAGCAACACCAATACAATAATTATCGATTTACGCTATAACAAAGGAGGTGTACCAAGTATGATTCAGTTATTATCGAGCTATGTTTTTAAAGATAATCCTGTTTTGTTAAGCAATTTTTATGAACGCAAAACAAATGCCGAAACACAACTTTGTACATTAAATACAAATGAAGAATCAAAAATAGTTAACAAACCACTTTACATTTTAACAAGTAAGAGCACTTTTTCTGCAGCTGAAGCATTTGCATATAGTTTAAAGCATTATAACAAAGCAATAGTTGTTGGGGAAGTTACCAAAGGCGGTGCTAATAGAACTAAACGTATTACTATTAACAATCAATTTTCAATTTCAATCCCATATATAGAAGCAATCCATCCAGTTACAAAATCTAATTGGGAAGGAATAGGCGTACAGCCAAATATCAAAACGTCCAAAAAAGATGCGTTTGCAACAGCATATTTAGAAGCTCTAAATAACACAGTAAAAAGAAATAAAAAATCGGTTTTAAATCAGGTTGGTTATGCTTTGTTACAAGAAAGTAAAACAGAGGATGCTATTTTAATTTTTAAAGCGAATACAATGTCTTTTCCCGAAGATGCAAATACTTGGGATAGTTTGGGTGAAGCCTATGTCATAAACAAACAACTAGAAAAAGCCTTAAAAGCCTATAAAAAAGCGATAGCATTAGACCCAAATTTAGATTCGGCAAAACGTATGATTCAAAAGTTGCAATCTAAGAGTTAAGATGAAAAAGAAACAATTCAAAAAATGGAGTTTATCCACAGTAATATTAGTTTTAGTTGCTATTATCTATTTCCAATTGTTTAAGCAACCTACATTAGTTGAAGACAATGACATTAGATTAATTAAAACCTATACACATCATACCAACGAAGTTTGGGAGGTAAAGTTCGGGCCAAATGATAGCCTAATGATTAGTGGGGGGCTTGAAAAGAATGCTAAAATCTGGAATAGAGTTACAGGTAAGGTTTTACACGATTTACCACACAAATACGGAACACCTTCGGTTGATTTTAGCCCAAACGGAAAAACAGTTTGCACAGGTTCTTATGATGGAAAAGCTAGAATTTGGGATGTTCAAACAGGAAATTTAATTCGAGTTTTAGAAGGGAGTGAAGGCACATTATGGTCTATAACATACAGCCCAAATGGAAAATTAATTGCTGCTGGTGGCAATGCCGATAAAGTTTCTGTTTGGAGTGCAGAAACTGGTGAGTTAGTCCATGAGTTTAAAGACGCTAGCCATAATATTTGGGAGGTAATATTTCATCCTTCAGGAGAGCTTTTGTTAGCATCAGGAAGCGATAATGCTATTAGAGTGTACAACATGCAATCAGGTAAATTAATTAAAACAATTTTAGGGCATTCGCAAGTGCCATTATCTATGGATTTCAGCCCTAATGGAAAATTTTTAGCAAGCGCTGGGGATGATAAAACTGTAAAAATTTGGGCTACAAAAAACTGGGAACTCTTACATACATTAAAAGGTGATAATCAAGCCATTCATTCGGTGGTTTTTATTGATAATAACCGTGTGATGGCTGGTGGAACAGACAAAAAAGTATTGGGAGAGTTTTTAGAGTACCATTTTAAATTCACTGGTTTTACAAAACCCATAGTAGCAACGCTTTGGGATATTGAAAAAGAGCGTGTCTTACAAACACTTTCTGCTCATAATAACGACATAGGGTTAGGTATGGATGTTAACTCAAACGGAAAATATGTAGCTACGCCAAGTAAAGACAAAACAATAAAGGTTTGGGAAGTGCAGAGATAAAATAATTAATTCGTTATAGTAAATTAAGAGTTCATCTTCAAAAAATAGCAGTTCGTGAATATTATTAATGCCATACACAAATAGGCTGTAAATTTATGACAATCATAAGTTAATTAATAATGGAAAATATAGAGTTCAGACTTATAAATCCAATAGATTATAAAATCGATGTGTTACAATTAGTACATCAATTAAACCCAAATAAGGATATCAATTTTTTAGAGAAAACATTAAATGAAATGGTTAAGCTTCCTAATTATAATTGTTTTGCAATATTTAGTGAAACCAAATTAGTAGCAATCTCTAGTGGTTGGACAACCATTCGCATGTATAGAGGCAAGCATTTAGAGTTAGACAATGTAGTTGTTGATTCTAAAATTCAATCTAATGGTTTAGGGAAGTATTTAATCAATCACATAAAAGAATGGGCATTAAAAAATGAATATACAGGTATTGGTTTAAATACTTATGTAAGTAATTCAAGATCTCATAAGTTCTATTATAAAGAGGGGTTTAGTATTCTAGGGTTTCATTTCGAACATAAATTTTAAATAGCATAACATGAAAATAGTAATAATTGGTGGTTACGGAACTTAGGTAAAGTAATCTCAGAACATTTTAAATAACAATATAAAATGTTAATTGCTAGTAAAACCAAAGGCGATTATATTGTTGATATTACTGATAGCACATCTATAAAAAAATGTTTGAAACTGTTGGTAAAGTAGACGCTATAATTAGTATTACAGGTGAGGCTAAATGGGACGATTTTAATAATCTGACCGAAGACAATTACTATATTGGTATTAAAAGTAAACTTATGAGACAGGTTAATCTTGTTCGCATGGGTAAGGATTATTTAAATGCCAATGGGTCTATAACACTTTCAACTGGTGTTTTGGCCGATGGTCCTATAATAAAACAGCAAGTGCCGCCAAGGTAAATGGGGCTATACATAGTTTTACTAGAGCTGTAGCGTTGGAAATAGAAAATGGTATTACAATAAATACAGTTTCTCTTGGTCTGGTTGAAGATGCTTATGAAAAATATAAAGATTACTTTTCTGGGTATTTATCAATTTCAATAAATCAAGCTGTAAGTGGCTATGTTAGAAGTGTAAAAGGTAAAGGACAAATTATTAGAATTTATAATTATAAAATAAAAAGTAAATGAACAATTTTAAAATAATTGGAGTTTCTACCCAAACAACTAATGAATACGGACAGTCTATACAAGATGTTGAAGCACTTTGGAATAGGTTTTGGAACGAAAACATAGCAGCACAAGTACCAAATAAAGTAAACGAAGATATTTACGCCGTTTATACAGATTATGAAAGCGATTATATGAAGTATACATTGATTATAGGATTTCCTGTAAGTAGTTTAGATGATATCCCTAATGATTTTGTAGGACGAGAAGTTTCAGTAGGAAATACTGAAAAATTTACTTCAAAAGGAAAAATGCCTGAAGCAATTTTAAAAACATGGTCAGAGCTTTGGGCAAATAAAGAAATAAAAAGAGCGTATCGAGCAGATGTTACTGTACATGGTAAAAAATACTTTGAGGGAGAGAATGCAGAGGTGGAAACTTTTATTTCTATTGCATAGTTTTTAACCTTCATAATATCTACTACTCTCAACAAACAAATATTATTATGAAACATAAAGTTTTTACGCTAATTGTTTGCATTTTAGTAACACAGTTAACGTTCGCACAAAATATTTCAATTAATGAAGGCTCTGGATTTTTTAGGGTTAAAGGAAATAAAAAACATGAAAAAGATTCAATTACTGTTTTTTATCATCAACCTAAAAAGTTTACTAGAAATTCAAAGCATTTAATAGTTCTTCCTGGTGCTGGTAGAAATGCAAACGATTATAGAGATTCGTGGATTGAAATATCAGAAAAGTATAATGTTTTAATTATAGCGCTTTCTTATCCCGAGAAAACTTACGATTATGGAAATTATCACCTTGCCCGAACTGTAAAAGATTTAGATTTTTCAAAAGGTGTTTCTTTTAAGAAAGGCACAAATCAAGTGCATATAAATGAAGATGTAATAAAGTTTAATTTTAATGAAAATAAGAAAGACTGGATTTTTAATGATTTCGATAGAATATTCAAATTAGTAAAAAAAATCACAAAGTCTAGTCAGAAAACATATGATATGTTTGGGCATTCTGCAGGAGGTCAAATATTACATCGATTTGCATTATTGTATCCAAATTCAAAAGCCGATAAAATTCTTGCTTCAAATGCTGGAACATATACATTTCCTGATTATAAAACAAAATTTCCTTTTGGACTTAAAAACACAGGAATTAGCACTACATGGATAAAAAAATCTTTTAAAAAGAATTTAATATTATTTCTTGGAGAATTAGATAATAAGACTGAAACAAGAGGTAGAATGTTACGATCAAAAACAGTAGATAAGCAAGGAGTTGGAAGAATTGATAGAGGTAGAAACTTTTATAAGTTTAGTGAAATATATGCAAGTAAAACAAAAGCAAATTTTAACTGGAAACTTGTAGAAATACCTAATGTAGGTCATGATTATAAGCAAATGGCAAAAGCTGCAGGAGAATATCTATATAAAAAATAAAGTATAACAATACTTAAAATTAAAATAAACCAAATAACCTTAGCTAAATAGAACTCAAAAATGAATGTAAACCCGAAAAAAAACCTCACAGAATTAGGGTTGGAACTTCCGGAAGTCTCAACACCAGGAGGAAATTATGTTTCAGTGAACATTAGAGAAAATATAGCTTATGTCGCTATTCAATTTCCAACACTAAACGATGAATATTTATACCAAGGTAGATTGGGAAACGAATTAACGACTGAACAAGGGTATAAAGCAATGGAGTTATGTGCGCTAAACGTACTTGCACAAATAGACAAAAAAGTAGGGTTTGACAACATAATTGGATTGAACCACATAGATGCTTATTTCCAATCGGCTAAAAATTGGGATGAATCACCAA
Source organism: Marixanthomonas sp. SCSIO 43207 (assembly GCF_019904255.1). Taxonomy (GTDB): domain Bacteria; phylum Bacteroidota; class Bacteroidia; order Flavobacteriales; family Flavobacteriaceae; genus Marixanthomonas. The sequence goes on along the minus strand of NZ_CP063203.1, from coordinate 1,675,362 downwards.
TAGTAGTTAATGGTGGGTCTGATTTATTTGTAAGAGTACTAGAAGAAAAAGGCAAACACTCACGTTCAATTTTCGGAGTAGAAAGATTACCTCGAAATTTTAGCGTTGGATTGACTGCTTCATTTACAATAGAAAAGAAAATAAAAAACTACTAACAACAACTAATAAGCAAAATAATGAAACATTACATCTACTTACTAGTACTTATTGCATCAACTTTAATAGTAAATCAACAAGCGATTGCACAAACAGCTGAGTCCCAAACAGCGCAATTTCAATATAGAATAGAGGATTCTATATTTTCTAAAACTTTAGGAGAAAGCCGTGATTTTTGGGTAAGATTACCAGATAATTTTCAGCCAGATAGTGATGAAAAATATGCAGTTATTTATCTGATGGACGGATTTTCACTAGAAAGTACTTTGGAAACTGTTTATGATAATTATTGGGGACATTACCTTCCACACATGATACTTGTCGGGATTTCTAATCGCAACAACCGAACAAGAGATTTAACTACTTCACAGATAAAAATGAGACGTGGTAGCGCATTTGACCGTGAAACTGGAGGCGCAGAAACCTTTACTAAATTTATGGAAAAGGAGCTCATACCATATATTGATAGTAAGTATCCTACCATTCCATATCGTACCTTAATTGGGCATTCTTATGCTGGTTTGTTTACTTTAAATATGTTGGTTAATCATAAACATCTCTTTCAAAATTATATAGCTATAGATCCAAGTTTGGATTGGGACAACCAAAAATTATTGAATGAAGCAAAAGAAAAGCTGAGTACAGAAAGTTATGAAGGTAAATCCCTTTATGTGTCTTTAGCAGCAGAGCAATTACATATAATGAATGAAGACATAACCATGAATAATATTATGGACGACTCTTCAGAATTTACTTTGTTTGCGCGTTCAATCATTGAGTTTTCAAATTATGCTAAATCCCAAAAACAAAATGGATTAAATTTTTCATGGAAGGTTTATAATGAAGATTTACATGGTACTGTTCCGTTACCATCTATAAGAGATGGGCTAATTTTTCTCTTTGAATGGTATCAGTTTAAATCGCCGCAAAAATATAATAATCCGGAAACACCTATAGAAGAATTGGTTACATTATTGAAAGAGCAAGAACAAATCTATACCGAACATTTTGGTGTTCCCACTGCGCCAATGATAGACGAAATGTTGAATGGCTATGGCTACATGAATATGCAAATGGGACAACCTAAGAAGGCGTTTATGTTTTTTGAAATGAATATTAAATACAATCCAACAAATGCTAATGCTTATGCTTCCATGGCTGAGTATTATGAATCTCAAAATGACAAAGAGAATGCCTTAAAATTTGTAACCAAGGCCTATCAGTTAAGTGGGAGTGACTATCATAAAAAAAAGATGAACGCGTTAAGAGAATGACAGTTAAAGCAATCATAAAAAAAGGAGATGCCTCTTATAGTTAAACATATAAATTATTAATAAAATAAAATTGATAAATAATATACTTAAGTTTTATGCTTTGATACTTGTAATGGTTGTAAATGCTTGCAAGAGCGAGATAAAGGAAACAAAGGAAAATAATTTTTTAACAGGACAACGATCTATCCTTGGACAAAAACCTCCAGATTTAATTCCCATTCCTTTCGCTCCTGGTATAGTCACCTCAGCAGGTTGGGAATATGGCGGCGTCTTTAGTCCAGATATGAAAGAATTTTACTTCCTCAGAAAAAACGAAAGAATTAAAGAACAGGAATTTGTTGTCTTTAAAAATGAAGGAGGTAAATGGAATGAAACCGTCATATCTAATCGGCAGGGACAGCCTTTCGTTTCTCCAAACGGCCAGACATTGCATTTAGGTGGAAGATTTAAAGAACGTAATAAAAATGGTACCTGGTCTAAAATAAAAAAACTCCAAACTCCTTTCGATAATTTACCAATTATGCGTCTTACAGCTTCTTCAAAAGGGACTTATTTTTTTGATGAGTTTAAGCAAGATTATACCGGTGATATTCGATACTCAAGATTAATAGAAGGCAAATATGAAGAACCAAAATTACTTAGTAAAAAAATCAATACAGGAAGAAGTTTCCATCCCTTCATTGCACCAGATGAATCCTATCTTATATTTGATAGTTATAGAGAGGATGGATATGGAAGTTCAGATATTTATATAAGTTATAGGGAGGATGACGGTACATGGGGAGAACCTATTAATTTGGGTAATAAAATTAACACAGCAGCATGGGAAGCATCAGCTACTGTTACTCCAGATGGAAAATACCTTTTCTTTAATAGAATTGTAGGCCCAGAAGAAGATGGAAATGTAGATATATTTTGGGTTGACACTCATTTCATTGAAGTATTAAAACTTAAAAACTAAAATTAATGAGAAATTATCCTTCACGCATACCTGCGAAATCGTGATTATAGACTAGATTACCAAAATCATTACCTTACTTTTTGATGGATATTTTGGGTAGGTATAGTATAAAATAGTGATAATATTTACAATTACTACCTTGATAAAGCTTTTATGAGTGTCCATCATAATAATCGTTGATAGAGAAAAAGATAAAACTAATCTGCCTTTTTAAAAGAACCTACTTGGTTCCGGTTTTAAAACAAGAACGTTTACAATCGCAAGAGTTCTCAACTTTGCTACAAATACTACTATTATGAAAAAAGCAATATATACCCAATACGGTTCACCGGAAGTTATTGAAGTAGTTGACCAAGAAAAACCCATCCCAAGGTCAAATGAAGTTTTAGTACAGATAAAGGCGTCTTCAGTTACTAGAGCAGACGCCATGATGCGCCAAGGAGTGCCTAAATTTGGCAGGTTGTTTTTAGGGTTGTTTAAACCCAAAAACACAGCTTTGGGTACAGGATTCTCAGGTATTGTAGCGGCCGTTGGTGATCACGTCACCCAATTTGAAACAGGAGATGAGGTTTTTGGCGAAAAACTATTCAGCAACGGTTGTAATGCAGCCTATGTTTGTATTGCTGAAGACACGGTTATCGATAGAAAGCCCAAGAATATCTTGCATAGTGAAGCTGCACCCATCTGTGATGGATTTTTAACATCCTATCATTTTCTGAAAGATATTGCCCATGTACAACCAGGCCAACGCGTATTAATCAATGGAGCTTCAGGAAGCTTAGGGACTGCAGCAGTACAGTTGGCAAAACTTATGGGAGCCACGGTTACAGGAGTGTGCAGCACGAAGAATATTGATTTTGTAAAATCTTTGGGAGCAGATGAGGTACTAGACTACACCACCGTAACGCTAGCGGATTTAACCTGTACGTATGATGTAGTTTACGATACAGTTGGCAAATTATCATACAAGAAAATTAAAAACATACTCGGTGCTACAGGTATTTTTATGACACCGGTTTTAAGTGCAGCCATTTTATGGCGCATGTTGTGGCAACCTAAAAAAGTCAAGTTTGCTGCTACCGGGATGAAAAACACCCAAGTGCTTAAGCAACTCGTTAGTGATTTGGTTCACTTTTTTGAACAAGGGCAGCTTACCACACATATTGATAAGGAATATAGCCTTTCAGCTATCAAATACGCCCATTACTATCTTGAAACCGGACGTAAAGTAGGCAATATTGTCATCATCAATTCATAACGCATCATTCAAAAAACGAACAGTCTATGTTTTTTAAATCAAAAGAAGGAAAAGAAAAAATTCTTACCCTGTATCAACAAAAGTTACAAGAGCTGCCTTTTAACTATTCAGAACAATTGGTACAAACCAAGTTTGGAGACACCCATGTTATTAGCGCCGGTGATACCACCAATCCTCCTTTGGTTCTCATTCACGGAACCGGCGGTTGTGCTCCACAAATACTAGACTCCTTCCCCAATTTGGCTTCCTCCTATTGTGTGTATGCAGTCGATGTGCTTGCCCAACCTACTAAGAGTGCTGAAAATAGATTGGATATGAAATCGCTGGATTATGGAGAATGGCTTCTTGAAGTTATTATAAAATTAAGAATACAAGACGTTACTTTAGTGGGCTTTTCTTTTGGCGGATTAATCAGTTTAAAGGCGCTTGAGTTTAGCGAGGTGGCACTAAAAAAGGTCTTTTTAATTTCGCCCGTTTATATCGTGAACGGAAACCCACTACGGAACTTGTTTAAGGTATTTATTCCCTTAAAAAAATACATCAAAACACATCATTCAACATACATACATAGGGTCATGAGCGCTCTATTTTCTGACTATGATGGTTTTGCAGTCCAATTTATGTCGGCTACTTTTCAACACTGTTCTATGGATTTTTCACCCCTTCCGGTCATTTCTACAGACTCTGCGAGCATGATACAAACCCCGTTAACCCTATTTGCTGCTGAAAAAGACATACTCTTTCCGGGTAAAAAAATGATCAAACGAGCCAAGCGCATCTTTCCTTCCTTAGAAGAGGTATTTTTATTGGAAAACTCCCATCACGTACCCAGCCCCATGACGTTTAAAAATATAGAAAATATCATTTTAAAACAATCGAAAAGTAGAAGCCGTACAGCATAGTTCCTATACTTAAAAAGTTCTCTGATAAATTACCTCCATCAGCCGGTGGTAATTATAGAGTATACACCGTTGTCACCAGCCTTCCTTTGTAATGTGGGGATGGGATGGATAGTACCTCGTTGGCTGCTGTTACCTTGAAATGAAACGGTGCGGCCAAGAGATCAACCCCGCTATTCTTTTTTAAGCGTATGCCCTGCCCGGAAAGGATATCAATATTGGGCACAAAAGAGCCATCCGGCAGGTGCTCGGTAAGGATCACGTATGTAAACGAGTATAACTTCTCAACAATCGCTTTAATTTCTGCATTGGATAGGTGTTGTAACACCTGTCTTACAATCGCACAATCCCCAGTAGGTAATTCATCTTCGGCAATGTCTAGGGTATAAAAAGCTACAGTATCTATTCTGAATGTTTTTTTATTACGGGCAATCAAATCAGGGACAATGTCGATAGCTTTATATTCCTTGGCGTATTGCACCAGTTCCTTCCCTACATTAAAATCCCCACATCCTAAATCACACACCACGGGTGGCGTTTTCAACTCTTTTAAAAAAGCAGAAACTACGTTTATATACGTATGTACCACTTCCCGATCATGAGAACCCAAGCCCGAATAAAACTCCGTTTTATCTCCGCCCCACAGGTTATTTTCATATACCTGTATCATCGCTTCTTTGGTAGGCCAGGGTTGTTTGTTGTGGGGGGTTGTCATGGGGGTTATAAATTGTACGTTGTTGGTATGAAATGTTAATTCTTATTTTTCAAAGATATTACGTTATTTCAAAATGTTTGCTGTATTATAGAATAACCTTTTAAAAGTTTAAAGTTTTAATATATTTGAAACAGATATCTCTATTTTAAAATAAATACTCAAAATATGAAAATAAACTACATACTAGCATCTTTCATCATCAGCCTTTTAATCGCTTGTGGAGAGGGTAAGAAAGAACGTACTCAGGAAGAAGCAGAACAAAAAAGAATTCATTTAGAAAAAATTGAAGTGGGCAAATCTAAGCTTAAAATGGATTTAACCCAAGAATATGATCGCTTAAAAAAGACACTTATTGAAGAGAATGCTAAACTTGAAAAAATAAACGAATTTCAGTTAGGTCGCTCAAGTGTAACCAAAGAAAAACAACTTACTGAGCAGAATAATAAAATTCTTCGTATTTCAAATCAATTAGAAAAATTAAAAGAAGAAATATCACTTACTCATTTAAGAGAAACGTTTGAGTTCCAAAACACACCCAAAGGGGTAATTGACTTTATTTTTGAGGCGGCCCAAAATAGGGATTTTGATAAACTACGCCATGTATGTGACCCCTATGGAGAAAACGATAAAGATACAAGGTATATTTGCTTAGTAGCCATGCAACCTGTTGCCATGCAAAATCAATTTGTAGAAAACTTCAAAAATGGAAGAATTATGGGAGAAACTCAAATAAATGGGAATAAAGCTGAAACTGAAATTGCCATAGGTTCTAGCTCTCAACGTCTAGTAACAATAACACTTGTTAAACGAATGAATAAATGGTATTTAGAAAGTTTTTAACTACATTTTACTTTTAATGTATGGAGTCGCTTCTCAACAATTTAGAAGAAAAATATATAAACTACATAAAAAGAAATGAAAAGTTAACTAACAAGAGTTTAAAAGAAACTTTTATACATTTTCTTAAAGAAAAGAATCTTGACAAAAGAATGGAATTATGGAATAACTTTTCAGTGAATATAAACAGCATCAAACAAATTCCACGGTTGGCTAACCCTTATTTTATAGGTTTTGGGAATCCGCAAGCAGATGTGTTATTCATTGGAAAAGAAAAGGCTTTTAATATACATTCCAGTCCACTATCTTTTTTACACGAAAGTGTAAACAATACTTTACAATGGAAAAAATTAATTGAAAATGATACAGCAACCCTTTCTCCATTCGACCCAAAAAACCCAAGAAGCTATCATGCTGGAAAAATAAAAGCCGTTCACACTTGGGGGAAGTATGCCCAAATAATCGCTGAAATGAAAGGAATCAAAACTAAGCCTTTTTTAAAAGCGTATGAGATAGGAGATAAAACCTTTTTTGACCATTGTTTTTTAACCGAAATCAACCATATTCCTTCTCGCTATAGTAAGGGCAAAAAAGCAAGTCCGGTACGGGTCGAGTTTTTAAAAAGTCCTTTTTATAAGCGGTTTAAGCACGTCATCATTGGGGCGCGTCCGTATTTAAGTCATGAACAGATAAAGGAAATTTTTCAAGTAAATAAGGATCCAAAAAAAATAATATTGGGATATAAAGGTAAGAAGAAAGACAAGCCCATTGTGGCACACCTTTTCAAAACCAAAACTCAAACCATTATCTACTGTGGCCAATTAAGTGGTGCTGCCGGATGGACCAATGAAGCCATTGAAAATTTAGTTACCACAATAACATCAACATAAAATCATTGTTTACCAATCCAAGGTAACATACTGTCACGCAACTCCCGTTCTAAATTGGTAATAATAAACTGCTTAATGGCTTTATCTACAGTTGGCATATCAGGTAGGCTCCAAAAACCTACCTTACCTTGATTTTTAATAATATAAATGTTGACCAAACTAAATAAAAGCTAAAAGGAATTGTTAAAATGAAACTCCTTTTAGCTTGGAAAAATAAAAACAATTACAAAATTATAAATCCCAATTATAGAATCCTTTTCGGCTAATAAACTTTGAATAGTTATAATTTCTAGATTCAAACGCTTCTTTAACACCTATATCAAGTATGGGTTCGCTATAATCATGCCTACCAGCTTGGTTGCTAAAAAAACGACCAGCTGGATCCACCATTACATAACTATTGGTAATATCATCATTGTACTCTGGCACAATATATTGAATATTCTTATGCCTGCTTATGAACTCTGAAAATTGAGTTTCAGAAATTTTAAATTCATCAACCTTGTCATCATTCTGTCCCTTCATTGGCAATACTTGTAATACTTTCCATCGTTTAGGGTTTGTTTGATTAATAAATGTATTGAAGTCTTCTTTATAATTATAAGCATTAACTACAGTATTTATTTTTACTCCATACCTATAATACCTAACTTTCTTAATTAAGTCAATATAATACTCTTTTGTTAGGGTCTTTTTTCCTGTTATTGCTCTTCCTATTTTTAAATTGGTATTAGAATCAAGACTATCAATACTTATGGCAATCCAATCTAAGTATGTTTTGTTTTGTTCTAAAAACCGTTCTGTTAACTTACTTCCGTTACTAACAACCATCGTTGTTAATCCATTAGCCTTGGCTACCTGAATCAATTCTGGTAACCAGGGGCATAGTATAGGTTCACCTCCTGCAAAAGTTATTTTTTTAAAGCCTGCATTTGCAAGTTCTTGTACAACTTTTAGCGCTTGTTTTTTAGGTAAATGTCCTTTTGGTAAAATAGTTTGTTTGACATCTCGAAAGGTGGCAAAGCAAAATTTACAACGCATGTTGCATGGTTCCCATAAATGGAAATTAACGCTTGGGATAATTAATTGAGTGTTCATAAAATAGTTTAAAGGTTGAGCTTACGTAAAGCAGACTATTTCTAAAAGTGCCTTCTAATTATTCAAATTTGATTTTCCATTATTACACCATGTATCCTCTTCAACAAACTGTATAAAATGTGATAATGAATTAAAATTTAAATTCTCAATTTCCATAGATCGTTTGGTATTGACTAAATCCTGATAACTAACTCGCAAAACACCTTCCATTGTCGTATTAATTTTTTCTAGTGCAGTTGTCACATACCATAAATGTATTTTTTTATCCAATTTAGTATTCTCTTTTGCCTCGGTAAGTTGACGTATTGCTTCTCTATCTTGGCTGGTTTGATTATGCAATTCTAGAGTATTTGTTTTTTGAGTAGTGCGTTTTAATTGCATTAAAATAATATCATAGTCGTCCTCCATTACTACATCTACATCTCCATATTTTTGATTATTTGATTTTTTGTAGGTTTTCCAATTTTCATCTTTATACATTTCAACTAGTTGAGTTTCTATCCTTCTACCATTTTGAGGTTGAAAATTTCTTAAAATAGATTCCGAAATAGTATACAAACCAGTAAAACTTGTCAATACACTAAAAGGGGAAATAATAAAATCTCCAATTTGAATAAATGGCTTTTGCCATAAACTTACTTTTTGACTTAATTTTTGAATTGTACCTCTTTTACCTTGATATGAAAATAAATCAATAAGTTTATTAAAACCTTGCACCTCACAATTTATACCTGCATTAATAACAGCATTAAACAGTTCCTCTTTTCTGGAAATGAGTACTAATTCGGCACCTTTTTCTTCTTTAATTAACTTTGTTACTGCTTCTTTATAACTCTTAATTCCAGTTTTTGACAATGCTAGTAATGAGTTCTCAATAGTTTTAAATTTCTGCCAGGCAATACCATGTAAAAATGAAATTATAGCATCTAATGTAGGTATACCCCATTGCTTTAAATCTTCATCTCTGATACCTAAATCATAAACAGCTTGTTTTATTGCTAACTGTTTAGTATTTCCTTGCATATTATTACTAGTCAAGTTATCATTAATAAACTTGATCTTGTTTTTATTTTTAAAATCAGCATACTGTATTTCTCCAAAACCATAATAGGTTTGTTCATTAACGGTATATCTTAATTCGTCATTGCTCCATTGCTCATTAAACTCTCTACTTTCGTTAAATATTAGATTATTTTTAGAATCAATGGTTACTTTTAAACCAGGCTCAAATACATATCTATTAATATGGTCTAATAATAAAATATGTTGGTAAGCGCAAGAGAATAACTTTTGACCTCTATTAAATATTACAGAGTCAAAATATATTTTAAACAACTTTTCACGTGCAACTTTAACTGATTTTAAATCGTATTTTTCTTGAGTTATAGCGACCAACCAGCTTAAAGCTTCACCTGCAAACTGCCATTTTACATTATCATTAGGATTTTTGAAAATAAAAGTTTCAAATGAAGCTAGTAGAGTCATTAATACCCTTTGAGGTTTGGATTCAATATTTGTAAACTCTCTTTTAATAGCTTCTTTAGAAGCTTCAAAACGATTAAAAATAGTATACCATATTTCTAATTCCTTTTTAACAGAAACAGGAAAGTCATCGCACTGAATAAAGTGGATTCTCTCTTTATTTAAGAATACTTTTTCATACTTATAACCTAAACAAAAAAGTTCAGGGTTGTTATGAGCTACATATAACTCAAACTCTTTTATAGGTTCTTTTTGAGTTCTTAAATAATATTGCCACAGATCCAAAGCATTTTTTTGGTTAAGCCAATCTGTACGTTTTGTTATAAGAAAATTGTTATAGAAGAAAGAATTATAGTAGATCGGATTTTTATTCTTTCTTTTTTTTCGCTTCCGTTTTCCACTTGAATCTGTAAACCATTTTACAAATTCATTAAAAGGTAAATTCCAAGCAGTGCGATAAGCCTCATAAAATTCTTTATTTCTATAAAGATTTTGAGCCTCTCGTTTGTAGTCTAATTGTCTCATGATAAACAAGTTTAAAGTTGACTATACGTAATAGTGCTTGTTTATCACTGTTACAAATATAAAATTTTTCATTAAATTAAACACTAAAATCATCTATTAACCGACGACATTCGTTTCATGGTATCAAAAAACGCTCTGTAAAAGCTTTCGTCTTTAGCATACAATTTATAAAGTTCTAACTCTTGTTTTCGTTGTTTACGCATTACCTCATCTAGAATTTTTCTAAAGGCTAAATCACTGTTTTGTTGGTCGGAATTGTTCACCACTTTTTCTTCAAAATCAGGGTGTGCTTGTACGGATTTGGTTAAACTGATGAATTTAACACGTTGGTCGTCAGGTGTTGCTTCCCAACCTTGAAACCAGCGTTCATTAAAGGATTGAATAATCAAATCTAAGGGGTCTTTTTCCTCATCAGTGCCGTGTGCACCTCTTGGATTTGGGTTTTGTGGGTCAACTTCGGTTTCTGAAGCATCTAATTCTATACTGGTGTTTAGTTTTACACGCTCTAAACCATAGGTGGATAAGTCTATCGATTCTAATAATTCATCTAAGCCTTCAATGTCTTTATTCTTCACTGGTAGCTTTGGGATTAGGAACTTTAAGAACCAAAATAGCTTTTCCCAATTTAAAATTTCGAATGGAAGAATAGATGCCATTTGTCCGTAAATCTTGACGAATTGTTTGGCTTTTATTTTAAAATCGGCTTTTTCATCGTCTTCTAATTCCAACTCGTGAATAAACCGTTCGGATGCTTTTTCAATAATTGGACTTAATACTTGAGCATCTTCTTTATTAAAAAACTTCTCATTAAAGTCTTCTACTTCACTCCATTCATACACACCCACATCATCTAAGACATCTTTTAACTCGTGTAATACATTTACGTCTGTGGTATCGGTCAAAGAAGTAGCAGTATAAAATGGGTCAAAAGCATTTTTTATATCTTCTGTAGAGTTGAAAAAATCCAATACAAAAACATCCTCCGTTCGCTTGTTATACTTAGGTGCGGCACGGTTTAATCGTGAAAGCGCTTGTACCGCTAATACGCCTTGTAGTTTTTTATCCACATACATCGCACAAAGCTTTGGTTGATCAAAACCGGTTAAGTATTTGTTGGCTACGACTAAAATGCGATAGTCGTCTTCATCAAATTTATGTCTGGTATCTTTTTCTGCAAAGCCATTCATTTCAGCTTCGGTGTATTCTATACCATTTACTTTTTTGGTACCTGAAAAGGCAATTGCGATTTTAAACGGATTGCCTTTATCGGCTAAAATTCTTTGTAAAGCTTTGTAATACTTAATAGCGGAAACAATACTTTGTGTTACTACCATTGCCTTGCCTTTCCCTTTTAATCGTTTTTTGTTCACGATGTTGGGAATAAAATGATCGAGGATTATTTCTGCTTTGGTATTAATGGTTTGTTGGTCTTGCTCTACATAGGCACGTAATTTTTTCTGCGCTTTGGTGGAATCGAATAAGGGATTGTCTTCTATAGATTTAGAAATTTCATAATAACTCTTCAAGGTGGTATAATTCGCCAATACATCTAAAATAAAGCCTTCTTCTATGGCTTGTTTCATCGAATACAAATGAAACGGTTTTCGACCAACACCATCTTCTTTTACCGTTCCAAACTTTTCTAACGTAATCGGTTTGGGTGTGGCTGTAAAGGCTAAATAGCTGGCGTTGCCGCGCATTTTACGCGATTGCATCGCTTTTATGATTTTGTCTTGTGCATCATCGTCTTCACTTTCTTCTATTTGTTTGCCCATTGCACGATTCATATTATCGTGCGCCGAACCACTTTGGCTTGAGTGTGCTTCATCTATCACCACAGCAAAACGTTTTTCGCTTAAATCAGCAATACCATCAATTATAAAAGGAAATTTTTGAATGGTGGTAATGATGATTTTCTTGCCTTGCTCTAAGCTACTTCGCAATTCTGATGAGGAATAAGCTGGCGCAATTATATTTTTTACTTCTGAAAAGTTAGCAATATTATCACGGATTTGTTTGTCTAATAACCTACGGTCGGTCACAACAATCACCGAATCGAACAAAGGTTGCTCTACACTTTTTGCTCCAGGTACATTTTCATTTACAGGATAGGTTTCAATGAGTTGATAGGCTGCCCAAGTAATAGAATTTGATTTACCAGAACCAGCAGAGTGCTGAATTAAATAGGTTTGCCCAACACCTTTTTCGCTAGCATCTGCAATAATTTTACGTACCACATCCATTTGGTGATATCGTGGAAAAAACAAGGTTTTGGTGTTTAATGGGTCTTTTTTCTTACCATTTAATCGCACAAAATGCTGAATGATATTAGCTAAACTTTCTCGTGTAAATACCTCATCCCATAAATATTGGGTTCTGTGACCGGTAGTACCTGCAGGTAATTCTGGATTCCCTTTTCCGTTTTTGTTGCCTTTGTTGAAGGGTAAAAAGAAGGTGGACTTTCCGTTGAGCTTCGTCGTCATATAAGCTTCATCGGTATCGACTGCAAAATGAACGATACAGCGTGCAAACTGTAATAAAGCCTGTTTGTTATCGCGTTGGGTTTTGTATTGATGCTGACCGTGTACACGTGCGTTTTGCCCTGTCCACGCGTTTTTAAGCTCCATAGTGACTAATGGTAAGCCATTTACAAACAACACCAGATCTATTTCCTCTCTTGGATTGTCTGTACTGTAACGTAATTGTCTGGTTACGCTAAATTTATTGCTTGCAAAATTGTCTTTTACTTGTTGGCTACTGCTTGCCAATGGCGACTCATAAAACAAGGTGAAATGCGCATCATCTACTTCCAAACCTTTTTTTAGCAATTGCAACACACCGTATTTTTTTATCATACGGTCAAAACGATTGAAGATTTTAAGTTTCCAATCGGTTTGCTTTTGTAATTTTTCTAACTCCTCTTTTTGGGTGCTTTGTAAAAAGTCCCAAAAGAATTGTTCGTCTATAGCAAACTGCGCATTAAAATTACTGGGTTGTCCAATATAATAGCCTTTACCTGTTTGGTATATTGCTGCATCTTCGTTTACAGCGTCTATAGCAAGACCTTGTTGTTTTAGGTCTTCTAAACACGTTCCTGTAAGGTGTTTTTCTATGGCTGCTTCTAATGCTTGTTCGTTGGTTTGGCTATGCATAATTATCAGTATAATTTTTATTATTATAATAATCAGTTGACCATATTTCTTCACAAAGGGACTTTACAACGTCTATTCGCTCTCTAATATCATCTGATTTTAGCTGTGAATGTGACTTAAATGGGATTGACTTTAAAATACTATTCTTATAATTTGGATTTTTCAAATAAAAATCAGGATGCAACGTTTGAGCATAGGTGTTTTCTTTAAGGTAGTGAGGTAGCTTATCTTCATACTTATCACTACTAAAAGATTGATTTGTTCCATTTGGCAAAAGTATTAAAGCTCCTATTGAATTCCTTACTTCAGAAAACTCCCATTCTTGATCAAATTCATCTCTATGGTCTTCAAAATGATTACTCCATAAATGCTCTATTTCAAATCGTTTTCCTTTAGGTTCTTTATAATTTACATAGGTGACATCACGACCAACATTTTGATCTACAAAAGCTGTTATACGACAAAGTAAATGCTTAACAAACTTTTTATTTTGTTGATGCAAACGAAAGTTTGAAATAGCATCAAAGTCTTGGTCTAATTGATGTAACTCGTTGGCTAACTCGGCATATAAATCATCCAAATCGAGATTTCTTATACTTTTAATAATATTAAAAAAGGTGTATTGAATTGATGAGGAACCAAATTTCATAAAATTGATTGAACGTCTAACCGTATATGTTTCAATAAAACGAGCAACAGCATCCATTTTTTTTATTAATGTTTTATCAGAATCTGTTGATTTTAATGGTGCTAAAAGTAATGCATCTTGCAATGAAGCTGCAATTCCCCATTGGTTTATGTAGAATAAATGTGGACATTGAAAATCATAACTTGTCGTCTTATCCCAAATAAACTTGTAAGCCTTTACGAAATAATCAAATTCCTTTTCAAAAAAATCATAAAAATGAGCTGAAGTTGACAGGTTAAATTTGTCAATATAGTTGTTTTTAAACCAGTCGTGTAAGCGTGTTCCTATTTGCTCATAATCTTGATTTTCTGAATCAGCTTTTCTTGGTCTTACAGTTATGGCATATTTTGCTCTAAACCAAGCCTTAAAAAAATCCAAATCAGCATTACTATCTAAATCGTGTAAATCTTTGATATGATCTTTCCATAATTCGTTAATTTTACTTCGCTCAGTAGAATTATTTATTCGAGATAGCACAAAACCTTTTAACATTTCTGTGGCAGTTAAGTTCATACCTCTATCATTCATTGTCTCAAAAATTGTGTATGCATTCTCATCAGAATAAGCTGTAATTTTAACTAAAACAACATTTCCTATAAACCAATCTATAAAATATGGAAGCGCATCTGTGACTAAATCTTCAGGAAAAAAATTATGAATATCATTATACCTATCAACAATATTATACACAGTTTCATCATCTGATTCTTTAATATTATACTCTTGGTTTTCAAACAAGCCTTTCAATACTGCTTGTCGATCTTCATCGGTCATATTAAAAGATTTCTCACCATACTTTTCTGAAAATATTAAACTTTCAATATTGACTAGATTACCTTTACCTTTTTGTAGATGGTTTAAGTATATTAACAATAGTGTTATAGATGTAATACGTTGCTGGCCATCAATAATAGAATTTTTCCCATCAGCAACACTAAAAACTACTGGCCCTAAATAATAACTTTGATAATTAGCAACCTCAGATCTTTTATCACCCTGTTTATAAGACCTTAAGAATGCATTTGATAAATCCTCAATCAATGCTTCCATATGTTTTTCTTGCCAACGATATTCTCTCTGAAAATAATCTATGAAAAACTTTTGATCTTTTAATAAATCATTAATGCTTTTATCCGAAGCCTCTATTTTATTTTTATGATTTTGCATTTCTATATTTTATCTGTTTAACTTAGAAAAAACAAACTGCATACCTCTAAAATGTTCGTGGTGTGCCTCTGTTGCTTGGTCATAGGTGTGCTGTTTTAATTGATACATCAATAACTGGTTTGTATCTTCTAAATATTTCTTCAATAAATCGGTTCGTATATAATGAAAATTATCAGAGTTAAACCCATATTCATAATGATACTCTTTAAAGCAAACCTCTAGATTAGAATCTAGAATTTGAGTATCTCTGGAATTAACAGTTAAATCTAAATGTTTACCTAAATTTGGTGAAGGAACATCACATCTCAATGAAGACACATTGTCGGAACCTGATTCCCATAAAAAATCCATCAGTGCAGGTTCATATTCAAAATAGCAGGTTTCATTCACTGTTTCTGTTATTTCCTTTCCAACATCCTCAAAATTAAATTCACCAGATTCCCTAACTTCAAAGTGAGAAATTGTTCTCGTAATTTCTTTAGTTGATTCTAATGGTAAACTGTGCCCCTCTCTTTTTAAACTTGGAATATTATCTGCCCAATATAACTCTCCAAAATAAGTCTTCGAAAGCATACCACCATCGTGCAAGTTAAAATTCCAATCATATTCTCTGTTCTCTAATTGTCCTATATATTGCACAACTTTATCTTTATCCACGAAAAACGATTTCGCTTCCACCCACGATCTTGTTTTGTACTTTTCATCTAATTTTTGATCAATAAATGCTGACAATAAGGTGTAATCATCCCTTTCATAAAGAGCTTCTATTGAAGCGTAATTTGGTTCATTTACCCAACTACCATCAGTTAATGACCTATTTTTAAAGAAGTCAACATCAATTAACTTCTCTGAAATTGGCTCATATTCTTCATAACTTGGTTCAATTTCCGTATCACTTAGCCTATTATAATATCTGGTATAACTACTATCTTCCTCTATCCAAACCCCTAGCTTGTCCATACTAAGTAAATAACCAGCATAATTAAAATAAGCCATCCAAGAATACTTTTTACCCAACCTATCTATTTTCATTTTACTACCTAAAAGTCTATTTCCATAGTAAAACGATTGTTCTCTTTCTGATAAATTTTGCATATCAGAAATATAACCGAGCCTAATTAACTCTTTAAAAATATTAGCCGTATGAGATGGTCGACTCTCGTGGTCTCTATTATCTAGACGCGGTATTGTATAATGAACAAAATCTCCTCTTAAAGGATCTGGATTACCATCCAAACTCCAATTATGTGCTATTGGAACGTTATCAATATCAGCTTGAGTAATTTCAAACCAGTCATCTTTAACAAAACTGTACTTAGAAAGACGACTTAAATTTTCGTCAGATAAGTTGAAAACTCCTTTAATAATTGCTAAATCAATGATATGCTTATAACTATCAATTACAATATAATTATAAGTTGGATTACTAGGTTCTTTAGAAAATTGCAGTTGGTAAAGAGCTTCAGCTATCGTGCCTAAATGATTTTCGATAAAATGCTTATCATTTTGTAGTCGCAAGCAAACACCATAACAAACCAGAGCTAGTCTCTCTTGAATGTAAGTACGCTGTGAATTTGAATACTCTAATACTTTGTCCAAAATAAGATTTGGAAACCTTTCAAAAAACCTTATTAAAAAGCGAGTGCTTTTATCTCTTAAATCTCTTATTGTCGTTTCTGTTAACCAAATAGCAACTTCTAATTCTAATCTATCTTCATAAATTGCTTCCAAATGACCTGGATTTAAAACATGATAATCTAAAAACTCTCTAAATTGAGCGCTATTTAAATATATCATGTAAGTCCACGCAAAATCAAATGTATAATTGTCTAGCTTTAATAATACTTCTTTAATGAATAAGAAATTTATATTTGATCTAGAATCATAAAATGTCAAAGACGCATCACTAATCAATGTTCTAACCTCCTCCAATGAATAGTCTGTTTCTAATAATAAGGAAGCTAGCTTTTTATTATCATCAGATGATTCTGATCTCAATAAATTTAAAGTGGTAAATTTCTTGATAACACCTTCCTCAATGTGATTAGCAAATAATAAAGAGTTAGAATCACTTTGTACAATTAAAAACTTAAGAATGTCGTCCTTTAGCTGGTGATGTTTCCCACTATTTCCTAAAATATAATCCTGAAAAAAGTCAGATGTAACTACATTATCAACACTTCCATTATCAGAAATCAATTTTTTAGCCAGTAAATAACCACCAACTTCTTGTTGCGTATGGACTATAACATCTTTATCATTAAGATTTTCATCTAAATAGATTAAATATTCTTCAAGGATTTCCAAACCTATAGTACCTTCAATTCTATCTACTACTTTTCCTTCCATTTTTTCATAGTAGTCTACTTTATTGACAAATGCCTCTAATTCATCAATCATTTCTTTAGAAACTCTATCAATTCCTTCAAGAACTTGGTCTCTAGTCATTAAGCCTAGTTTAAGTCGTGCTTTTTCGGAAAGATTGCTTATGTATGTATCAAAAACTTGTTTAAAACCATCTAATCCCAATAAAGGTTCTACTTGATTAATTTTATTTCCATTAAGCATTTTACAATACAAATCAAGATATAGTGGTGTACTGAAATAGTATATATCTGTTGGTGTAACAGGATCAATGTTTATCTTATATTCAATAAAATATTTCTTTACAAGTTCTTCAAGCTTATGACCTTTAAATCCATTAAGTTGTATTTGGGCATATGGAATACTATTATTATTCCATATTCTTGAGACGTATGAGGTTCTTAAAGTAGCTATCAAATATATATAAGGATAGTTTTTTAGAGTTTCAATAAAATTATCCAGACTATTTTCCCATAACTTACTAAAACCGCTATGGGCAAAACTGGTTTCATTTAATCCATCAATAATTAATGTTACTCTACATTTATTTTTTTCTCCATATTTATTAAGCCTTCCAAGAACTTCTTCAATTTGATAATTGTTTGGAACCATTAGATTATCCATGAAAATAGTTGCAAAGCTATCTGGATCGCCATTAAATGACTTTCCTCCAATAATTATTACAGGTTTATTTTGCTTTAGTAATTCAGTATATATAAATGCAGAAAAATTTGATTTACCCATTCCTGCATTTCCATGAATAAATTTAATTTGAGCATTTTTTTGATTCTCTAATAACTTGTTTACAGTCTTCAGCTGTGTAATTATTTCTGATAACCTTCTAAAAACAACAACTAATGCAAATAGTTCAGATGGCTCTTCTTCAATAAAACGATTTTCAGGGTTGTATTCATGCAACCTTTCAAAAACAAAGTCTTCCGGGATTTCGAGATTTGTTTTATCTAATGTTTTAAACCCAAGTGGTAAGACCAATCCACCATTAATAATTGACTGGTTTTCTTTGATAGCCTCCAGATAACCGTGCCTTTTAACCTCTAATAGCTCTAACTGTTTGTATTGTTTTGAATTCTTGTTAATTTCAATTTCTTCAACAGCTAAAAGGCTTTTAAGATTTTGATATTGTTCACTAAAATCCTCTAACCAATCCGATAAAATTCTTAATTCGTTTAATAAATATGGAAAATGATCTTTGTTTAAAAGTATCTCATTAATAAGTGTTTGACCTGAATTTTTATCTTGATCTACAAAAAGGTTTTCATTATATTTTGAAGTAAATTCTTTAGTAAAATGACGCGTCTTTAGATTATCAAAATAGTCTTTGTTTACCTCATATGGATGGCGAACTATTTGATTATACGTTTGATTTATAAACTGAAACAATCCAAAAAATCTAATCTTCTTCATTTTCATTAATTGTTTGATTGATGTTTTGAAAAATTCCAAAGAAATTAAAAGTTTTACCCTTACTTTCAAATCTTTGTTTCTCTAGATATAAGCAATAAACAACAAGGATAAATGTAATTGCCACATTCCAATAATTTGTGCCGCCAGCGAATCTGTCTACAATATATCCAAGAACAGTCTTTGCAATTGGGCCATACGATTCTTCTATTTTTAAATAATCTGGAATGGCTTCTTGTGGTAATTTGGGTAAATTCAGTTCGAAAATTAAGAAGGTAAAAGCCCCAAAACCTACAATTCTGTAAAACCATTTTCTTCTTATTAACCAAGCAATTATTTTTCTCCACATAATTATAATACTTTAACCTTACCCGTTACCACACTATTGATGAGACTACTTTTATACTCTTGTAGCTTGCTTATTTCTTGCTCTTTTAGGTTGATGGCGTTTTCTATTTTAGCCGATGCCGTTTCTATATAGTTGGCGATTTCTTTTTGCTCGGAAAGTGGTGGAATCGATATTGGCAAATTAGAAAGAACTCCCATACCTATATTTTGTTGCGTACCAAAGCTCCAACTTAATTCTACTCCCTTTTTGAATGCTTGAGATTCCAGAAAGTTGTATAAAAAACTTGGTAACATTCGGTCATTGTTTGTTCTAAAAACAGCTAATGGTGACCAAATACTAAACTCTTCATCTGTATTAACCATTGCTATATTTCCCGTAGTTGCTCCAGATTTTACCATATAAATATCATTTCTTTTAGGTTTATATTTTAAGCAAAAAAGCTGATGATCCTTTTCAGAAATAAAACCACGTTTTTTATTAAAGTCAATTTTTCCATTTTTAATTGCTTCAGCTGAAATAAAAGGTATTCCAACTTCATATAATTGGGGTGTTGTATGTGGTCCATCTGTTATCGGGATTTCTAAAATATATTTTACTGAAGCAACCTCCCAATGCTCAGGAATCTCGCCTATCCATTCTACACCAGCGTCTTTTAGTTTTACAGGATGAGATCCTGAATCAAGTTCAGGATGACGCTTGGGCACACCACGAGTTACTGCTTTGTGTATGAGGATTTGTTTACGTTCTTTTAATAGGGCTATTTGTTGCTGTTTTATGGCAATCGCTTGGTCTATTTTGGTGGTTTTGTCGTCTAAAAATTGGGCAATGGCGGTTTGTTCTGGGAGTGGTGGAAGGATTGCTTCTATTTTAAAAAAATCATCGGTATACAAACGTAATCTACTTTCAATTACACCAGAAGAATTTCTTTTAAACTCAGCTTTATATAGTTCTGTTCTCAATAAATAATGAAAATATCGATTATCGTTTTCGCCATAAATTCTATAAATAGAATAAGCTGGACTAGTTATTCCATTAAATGGCGAAAACCCTAGACTTCCATTCCAAGCAAGCATAATATTACTAACTAAATCACCCTTTGCTACTTTTTTATATCCTTCTAATGTTTCAGCATTTGTAAGCATACCACCTGCTTCAACTTTATCACTTTTATTTGTTACTCCTGTATATTGAGAGACAGACAATAAATCTTCATTTCCATCTTCACTTCTTTCATTTATCTCATTGAAAATATATTTAATTCTTCTTGTTTCCCAATGCTCAGGAATTTCACCTAACCATTCTACACCAGAGTCTTTATAACTCTCGTAACGCTGTATTTTAATTTCCGTTTCTACCATTAGGCTAAGTTTAAAATATCTGCAATTAAACCATCGCTTTGTTGTTCTAGCTCCAAAATATCGGCAGTGACGGCTTCTATACTTCGTAAAGGTATATGCTTGTAAAAGTATTTGTTAAAGCTAATTTCATACCCAATTTTGGTGGCGTCTAAATTAATCCAAGCTTCGGGTACGTGTGGCTGTACTTCGCGTTTAAAGTAGCTGTGTATGTTATCTTTTAGCGGTACGTTTTCGGTGTCGCGTAGGTCGCTTTCGGTTTCGTAAGTGATGTACTGTCCTGCTCTTTCAGTTGGGTAATACCCAAAGTCTGGTAAGTCGGCTTCTTCGCAATCTAAATGTTGTAAAAGTTGAGCAAGTTTATCGCCAGTAAGTTTTACGGTTTTTTTAATGACTTTTTCGGCTTCGGCATCGTACCAACTCACCGCATTTAAAATGGCTTTTTTCTCGCTAGCACTTAGTTTTAGACTTTGGGCTTTTAATTCGGCATCTATGTCTTCTACAAATACATTAAAGTCGGTATATTCCTTATCGCCAAATACATTTTGTAAGGCTTTGGCAGCGGTTACCAATGCCAAATGTTTTTGCCAAGTGTCCTTTTTTGTGAGTTTGGTTTTATGGGCAGAAGACAGATTTAAATCTTGTGCTTCACACCATTCTAAAATTTGGTCTTTGTACTGTGCGGTATGGGTGTAAATAGCCTCACCAAATTCTTGATATGCCCATTGCATAGGCTCTAGCAAACGGCTATCGTAACGTAAAGTCTCTACACGCGCGTTGGTAAACTGTGCCTTTAAACGTTTTGGGCGTTCTATAGTGGCTTTGTAATAGCCAAAATCGGTATTATCAAATACTTGTGCCGCTAATGTTTCTTCTCCTTCGGCTTCTTTGGTTTCTAAATTTGTATAGCAGTTGACGATTTCAGTAATGTGTTCTGGTGTGAGTTCGCAATTTTTGTTTCCTAAGTTTTTGCGTAGTTTTTTATACAAAGCATTGGCATCAATGAGTTGTACTTTACCTTTACGGTGTGCGGCTTTGTTGTTGCTTAAAATCCAGATATAGGTGGTAATGCCTGTGTTGTAAAACAGGTTGTTGGGTAGTTGCACAATTGCTTCTAACCGATCGTTTTCTATTATGTAACGGCGTATGTTGCTTTCGCCACCACCTGCATCGCCTGTAAACAAGCTACTCCCATTATGCACAGAGGCAATACGTGTACCTGTTGCGCTTTGGTGTAGAGGTTTCATTTTAGAGACCATTTCCATTAAAAACAGTAATTGCCCATCGCTAGAACGTGGTACGGCATCTACCTCTTCTAAAACGCCCCAATAATTTTTGAGTTGAATTTTAAAACGTTCGTCAATAACGTCTTTGCCATCTTTAATGTACTTTTTTTCACTACTCCAGGATTTTCCGTAAGGCGGATTAGAGAGCATAAAATCGAAGCTTTTACCTGCAAATTCATCGGTAGATAAGGTAGAACCTACACGTATGTTGGCTGGATCGTTGCCTTTAATCATCATATCAGATTTACAAATGGCGTAGGTTTCGTCGTTGATTTCTTTCCCGAATAAATAGACATCGCCCATCGCACGTATACTCCCTTCTTCATCTTTGATAAAGTTTTGGCTTTCGGTTAACATTCCACCAGAACCACAAGCAGGATCGTAAATGGTCATTACCGGTGGTAAATTGTCTTTAATCGGGTCGAAAATAATGTGTGTCATTAAATCAATCACTTCACGAGGTGTAAAGTGTTCCCCAGCTTCTTCGTTGTTTTCTTCGTTGAACTTTCTAATGAGTTCTTCAAAAACATACCCCATACCTAAATTAGATAGTGCAGGTAATTTTCTGCCTTCTGGGTCTTCCTTTTCAAAAGGTGTGAGGTTGATGTATGGCGAAGTGAATTTTTCTAACACATCTAGCAATACATCTTTGCTTGCCATATGACGTACTTGACTGCGCAGTTTGAATTTCTCTATGATTTCCTTCACATTAGGACTAAAACCATTCAAGTAATCTTCAAAATTAGCTTGTAATATCTGTGCGCTATTGGTAGCGGTATCTTTTAACTGTTGCAATGTCCATTTACTGGTATTGTAAAACACATAGCCAGATGCATCTCGTAGTCCGTTTTCATCCCATTCGGTAAAGCCGGCTTCATCACGTTGAAACGCGAGTTCTTCTAAAACAGCCTCTTTGGTAGGTTCTAAAAGTGCGTCTAATCTGCGTAAAACAATCATTGGTAAAATAACGTCGCGGTATTTACCACGTACGTAAACATCTCGAAGACAATCGTCTGCAATAGACCAAATGAAGGCTACTAATTTATTGTGGGAGGTTTTGTTCATATAAGTATGAAGTAAGTTTTATGGTTTTCAGTAAAAATAAAATAAGCTTAAACAATACGAGTATGGAAAACCTTAAAGTTATTCCATAAAAACTCATCGTATGAATCTTGCCTAAAAAGGGGAGTATTCTTCCAAATATAAAGTATTTCAGCGAAAATTCGTTGCATCAAAATATAATTTCAAGTGGCTTGATGGCATAGCTGCATACATAACTGTCTATTAACCAATACAACCTCAGCAAATTACAACTATAAAAAAAATGATAGATAAAAAAGTAGTTGTTTGTTTAATCGTATCGTATAGGTGGCATTCGCATCTATTACCCACGACTTTTTCCAGTCTATATAGGGATGTTAAAACTATCTACTATATATTAGGTAAAAGCTACTTTATATTGTATTTATAGCGTATGTATAGCGTGTTTATAGCGTATATATAGTATATATAATATAAGGAATCTTTATAAAGCACACCTGTTACACCCCCCCATTCCCCCCTCAAGGGGGGAGTCTTTTCATGTCCTCTAAAGAGCCTGTGCTGAGTGTATCGAAGTAGGGCTTTAGGGATGTTCTCTTCATCTATGAATAACCAACCACTGTCAGTTCGAGTGTTTTTTGGTGGAGCGATAGCGGAACAGAAACATGTATCGAGAACCAATGTGTGCAACAGGTCTCGATACATATTTGAATCCTGCTGTCGCGTTTTCAAATCCACTCGACCAGACGGTTTATGTTTACTTGTGAGTAGTGAAAAACTTATACTAATCCAACCTACTAACAATCTAATACCCTACAATCAAACTAAAGATTCCTCAGTCGTGCCTCCTTCGTAATGACAGTTTACTAGAATTGGTTGTACACCCCCCGTAGCCCCCTCAAGGGGGGAGTCTTTTCATGTCCCCTTGAGGGGACTTTAGGGGTGTTCGACCAACACAATAATAACCAACCACTGTCAGTTCGAGTATTTTTCAGTGAAGCGATAGCGGAACCGAAACATGTATCGAGAACGAATTAAACAGGTCTCGATACAAATTTAAAGCCTGCTGTCGCGTCTTCAAATTCACTCGACCAGACGGTTTATGTTTACTTTTGAGTAGTAAAAAATGCTTATACTAATCTAACCTACTAACAATCTAATACCCTACAATCAAACTAAAGATTCCTCAGTCGTGCCTCCTTCGGAATGACAAGGGGCAGCTTCGGAATAACAGTTCGATTGTCATTCTGAACGCAGCGCAGCGAAGGGAAGAATCTTTTGAGTAGTGGGTAGTGAAAAACTTATACTAATCCAACCTACTAACAATCTAATATACTGAGTGTCCAACCATAGATTCCTCAGTCGTGCCTCCTTCGGAATGACAAGGGGCAGCTTCGGAATGACAGCTGGCTAGGCGTGGACATCCCCGTAACCCCTCAAGGGGGGAGTTTTCAGGTGGTGCTAATCGTTTATTTACAACCGTTGTGTCAATACGTGAAGTACCGTATCGATATTGTTTACAAAATCACTATGCTTTTGATACACTGGGATGTCCGGTTGCAGTGCGGTATTGGGTTGATTGGAAAGGGTAAACAGTCTTTTGGAATAGGTAAGTACCAGATTAGAATGTGGCAACGTGACGCTATCCATATCTTGATACCCGTTAGGATTGGAGCCTGTAGGCTGCCCTACCAGAGTAGCGTGTAACAGTTGATTAAAAAGGGCGGCATTGCTAGTTGCTGCAGAGAAGGTTTTGTTACTTGTGAGTACATACACGCCATCTTTCCAATCGATGGAGTCGGCAAGATTGAGTGCATATGCCAGAACGATACCTACATATAAATCCCCTCCTCCGTTTTCTCGCATATCGATAATCAATCGCTGCAAGTTGTGTTGCTGAATGTAAGCAACCACCGCTTCTCCAAATGCCTGCATATCCTCAAAGGTTGGGTACGCTTTAAATTGGATATAAAGCGCTTTTGTTCCGGCTATTGGGGCAAACCATAGCGTTGATGTAGCGTCATCGGGTATTGTGAGCTCCGGTATCGTTAGCTGTACTTCAGCCTTTATGCGTTCTTCCCAACTATCGGCAGGAATAGCAGCTAGATCAACCGCTACAACTTCTTGTGTTTGGGTTCGGAAACGGAAGCTAGCTTTGTTAGGGGAATCCAGTATCTGTAGGTGAAAAAGCAATTCTGAAATGGGCAGGTAGCTTGCTGTCCTTTCCGTAAGTGAATAGGCGTTTTCAACATACTGCGCTACGCTTGCCACTTGTTGGGCAATGGTATCTATAGGAATGCCGTTAATGGACTCCAAGCTGCTTTTCAAGATATCTGAATGTTTTGGCAACGTTTGTACTACATACCACTTGTTTTCTAGTTGTTTTAGTTTGAAAGGAAAACGATGTAGGGCTTTATTTCGTAAGGAAATAGCCGTATGGCCATCGTTGATGCGCCTTGTTAAACGCATCAAATCTAAGATGATTTCAAAATCATTTTTTGTATCAACATTCTCATATATGGCTTGCCATTCTTTCTGAAACGCTTCTTTCGATATGGAATGGTATAGGTCTATATGTTTTTCTTCCAAAGAGGTTTTATACACCTTTAGGTCTTCTTGCCATTCCTTTTTTTCTAGTGTTTGTGCGAGGAATCCGTGGCACATCCCTCCTACTATAATGGAAAGACACAGCGCGTGTTTTTGAAATGCATTCATATCGTTAGTTGTTTTCTATCACATGGAGTATATCATATACCAAAAGTAATGCATTTTTGGAAGCTTCCAACTGATTTAAGGTTCCTGAAACATAGGTGTCTAGCTCTGGACAGTACCACAAAAAGGAAGCTGTACTACCGCTATGTCCTAGAACGTGTAAGGATGTTTCTGTATCGAGTAGGTTGCTAAAAGATACCTTTCGTATGCCAAAACCATAGTGCATCCCCACCGTTTCATCTACCCAGTTTTGCATCATCAAACGGGTTTCTTTTTGCAGAAGGTCATCTGCGTGGTAGGCTTTAAAAAAGGTGATAAGGTCTTGGGTTGTTGACACCAGACCGCCTCCACCCCAATCGGCACTTAAACTAGGTATAGCCGATAGCTTATGAGTGCCGGCATAAAATGCAGCCATAGGAAGGGATTTGTCAATGGGAGTAGACTTTAAGTTGATATAAGAATGAGTCATACCCAACGGCTGAAATACGTGCCGATGCAAAAATTGATGGAAGGGCATATCGCTTACCGTTTCAACCACCAAGGCCAATAATACATAGCCTGTGTCTGTATAATAATGCCCAAGTCCCGGTTTAAAATGAGGCGTCATCTTATCTTTTGTGAATTGTATCAACTCCTCCGGTGACCATACCTTGTTGGGCTTTAGTAGTAATTGATTGATTACATTAGGACTGTTGTCCGTCGTGGTATCTGTAAAATAATCGGGCAATCCCGAGGTATGTTGTAATAGGTGCGCAAGGGTAATATCATTTGAATACTCGTTACCGTCAAGCACATGCAGCTTATTCAAAAGGGATGGTGGCAGGTATTGAGCTACGCTATCATCAAAATGCAGCTTCTTTTGGTCTTGTAATATCCCAATGGCTGTTGCTGTCAATAACTTGGTGATGCTTGCCGTGTAAAAAGGACTGTGGGTTGTAATCGTATCTTCTTTACTGTTGGCCCATTGTATGTTGAGCCCTCGAGACTTAGAATATACGTGCACGATACCACTTTGAATGTGTTCTTTTTCAAATTGGGCCGTAACCAGCTGTTCAATGCTAGAAGGTATCGTTTGCTGACCAGCAGCAGACACCCCTACTAACAGCAAGAACCCTATAAAGACCGTTTTCATATCATTTATTTTTAACATGTTACAGCTTAATACCAATATACAAGTTGGGCTCAAACAGAAAATACGATTTCCATTTGTTGTCTAGGCGTTTAAACCCATCGGGGGTATTGGTATCAAACATCCAGTTTTGCCCGTGAATTTGAGGTTCGATAAAAATGCGTTTCTTTTTTCCGAAGGCAATGTGATACCCAATGTGGTAGGAAGTGTACAACTTAAAACCGTTTGCTATTTTATTGGAATCAAGGTCTAAATACGTTTGGTATTGTGGTAATACTTCTACCGATGCAAATAAACCTTTCCAAAGCATACGTTGATACGAAACCCCTATTCCTGTTTCTCGTAAGTAGCCGGGATAAAATTCGGTTTCAGAATCTATTTTGTCTTTAAGACCGTCCCACCATTGAATGCCCATAGGCTGAAACAAACGCCAAGTAGCAAATTTTATACCTATGATGTTTTTGGGGTCTAGTTCTCGTTTAACGTGAAACTCAATATGCTGGGTGTTGGTTCGTTCGCCTCCTTTACCAATATTTCCTAAAATAATGGCCGGGAAACTAACCCTGTATTTTAAATCTGACTCGTTGGTAACAGCTTGTTGGGTGTCTTGCGCAACTCCTTGAAGCGCATACATAGCTACTAAGATACATACTATTTTTTTCATAATGATATAGATTTAATTGTTCGTTTTTTGATGGTACAAAGATGAGATAGAATCAAAAGCCAGTCGTTCTGAATTATGATTTGGCACCTTTTTGAAATTCCGTACGTATCGTGATGTATTTCAAAAAAAGAAGGCTTACCTGCTATGGGTAAGCCTAAGAAACGAGTTGGTATGGGGAGCGGTTAAAATAACGTTTCAGGATGGCGGGTAAGCGCATCTACATGGTTGGTGATTTTTTCAATATCCCAATCCCACCATTGTAGTTGTAGTAATTTGGCAATGGTAGCTTCAGAAAACCGTTTTTTAATGGGTTTTGCAGGATTGCCACCAACAACAGTGTAGGGTTCTACATTTTTTGTCACTACGGCTTTGGTAGCAATGATCGCACCGTCACCAATGTGAATACCGGGCATAATGGTAGCATCGTGCCCAATCCACACATCATTACCAATGACAGTATCGCCTTTGGTTGAATAGGCTTTGCCTTCCATGGCGTGTTGCCACGCGCCACCAAAGATAGCAAATGGGTAGGCCGAAGTGGCTTCGGTTAGGTGGTTGCCTCCATTCATAATAAAGGTGGCACCCGAAGCAATCATACAAAACTTACCTATTATGAGCTTATCCCCTATAAAATCAAAATGGTATTTGACGTTTTTTTCAAAGTTTGAAACGTCTTCAAAATCATCGTAATAGGTATATGCCCCCACCTCAATGTTGGGATTGGTAACGCAGTTTTTTAAAAAACATAGGTTTTTATAATTGGGCAACGGAAATACGGTATGTGGATCTGGTATGTTCATATCATTACTGGATTAGTTTGTGAGCTTCTTGTCTAAAATACTCTTTTAATCGGTGTTTACCATATGGAGGCGCTACAGTATCATTGGCCATTAACGTTAGGAAAAACTCAACAGGCCCATAGGTTTTAACAGAGGTAAAAGTACGCAATACCCAAATAGTCAATCGCCTTAAGCAATCGGGCAGATGTGTAATTTTTACAGGTTTGTTGAGCGATTGCAGGGCTAGTTTACTTATTTCGTTTAGGCTTAAAACATCCGGACCACCTAGGGTTATTTCGGTATTATAGGTTCCTAAGTGTTCTACCATTGCTCTGGCTACATCTTCACCGTGAATTGGATTAAACAGCTGATTTCCGGATCCAAATACAAAAACCCGTCCCGATTGTGCCATCTGTAAAAAGTCTTTCATATCTGAGAAAAAACCATTGGGTCTTACAATGGTATACGATAATCCTGACGCTTTTAATGCATCTACAAACCGCTCTTTGGCTTCAAAGATTTTTAAGTCGCGGTGTCTATCTCCATGAATGGCCGAAACGTATACAAAATGATTAACGCCACTTTTTTTTGCCTCATTAAGGATATTCATATTGGCTTGATAATCGACATCCATATAGGTTAACCCATCTTTTTGTCTGGTAATCCCTACGGTGGATATCACCGTATCAATCCCCTTACACATGTCTCGTAAGGTTTCGGGTTGTGTAACTTGAGCTTGCTTTATCTCCAGGTAATTTTCATTGGTATTTTTCAACTGATTTGGATTTCGAGCAATAGCTACAACGTGGTTTTGTTTTTCAATTAAAACCTGAACCAAATGCCTGCCCAAATAGCCCGTTGCTCCGGCTACTAATATATTGGTATGTTTCATGGCTTATATCATATTAATGGAACTCATTAGCTAATAATTGCTCCAAGATGGCATTGCGTTGCGCACCTGTATCATCTTGCTGGTTGCTCAACAATACGAGGGTAGCATTGTGTTTTGGGATAAAACCTATCATACTCCAATAGCCGTTAATATCGCCTCCGTGCCAATACAGTGTGGTAGTTCCTTCTTGTGTGGTGAACCAGCCTAACCCAAAATCAACAAAACCGCTGGGTACGTCTTTAGCAAATATCTCGGCTTTTTCAGCAGCTGTAAACCAGTTTGTTTGCACCGCTTGAGTCCAAGTTTCCATATCTTTTGGGGTACTGCTGAAATCCCCGGCCCCAAAAGCAATGTTCATAGGATACGTACTGTTAGCATCTCCTTTGTGATAGCCTTCGGCATGTGTGGTTGTGTCAATCACATCGGTTCCTCTATGGCTATGAGTCATGTTTAAAGGATTGAAAATACTTTGCTGAATGTAATCGTGATACGCCATATCTGTGAGTTCTTCTACCAACAAGGCTGCGATAAGGTAGTTTGAATTGCTGTATTGTTTGCCTTCACCCGGTGAAAAATTGAGTCCGTTTTCTGAAATCAATGCTATAATCACTTCATATATCGCTTCTTCATCCAAAACCTGACCTTGTTCGTAGGCTGCTTCAACCAGATGTTGATAGTCTGGAATACCGGATTGATGTGATAACAGTTGGGCAATCGTGATTTGATTGCCGTACGGAAACGTTGGGTCAAACTCGTGTATGGTTTGATCAAAACTACGAAGGTATCCGTCTCTTTTTAATTGAACAATGGCTGCTGCAGTGAGCGTTTTGGAAACCGAACCTATGCGGTAGGCTAGGTTGTAATCGTGCAGTAGTCGTGTGTTTGTATTGGCCAAACCAAAACCACGGCGCACAAGGTCGTTTCCGTTTTTGGTTATAATGGCATATCCTTGAAACTCAACTTCAGATAATAGATCTTCGGCGGTGGTATAGTCGGTGTTTGTTGAAATAGCTTCATCATCTTGTGAACACGATGTACAGAAGGTAAATACTAGTAACACACTTGCTGTTAATATACGGTGTAACGTTGTCATAACTGTTTGTTTTTAATTGATTTAGTGGAATAAAAAAGCGTATAAATATTCATTAAAGTGGATGTCTTGAGTTGTTTTACCTAACGGAAACCCCACGTTAAACGGATCAGAATTAGGCCACGTATGCCCCCCGTTTTTAATTTTCATATAGGCTACGGTGTCGTACGCTTCTACCGAAATTGAAGTGCCATCATCCACCTTGTCATAGCTGGTATGGGTAGCTTTGTCATTTGTTTTATTCCGCTTCTTCCAATACGCTATACACCTAGCAACAGGGAGGTACGCCGAATCCATACCATCAGGCAACACCACTTCATCGGCTGTACCATGAACGTACATCGCTTTTACAGCTTCTGATGATTGCATGCGTTTGTGAACCTCATTTGGCATAGGTGCGCCTACAGAAACAAAGCCTTTAATTGTATTTGGCAACTCTGCAACCAATCGCTGAACAAAAAATCCACCTCTGGAAAGTCCTGTTGCATAGATGCTATCGGTATCTATCGGGTAGTGTTTTTGTAATTTTTGCAATAGCGTTTTTATAAACGCCACATCGTTGGTTCCGGTGTCGTAATCTTGTTCAAAACCTACATTCCAATCATTATGTAAACCTTGTGGATACACAACAATAAAGCCTTTGGCTTCTGCTAACGCATTGGTATTGGTATAAAACATATGCTCTAAGGCTGTCATACCGGATCCATGAAAATTAAGAAGCAAGGGGGCTTTTTCACCTGCTTTAATTTTTGATGAGCTGTAAATTGTAAATTGCCTAATGGTATCATTGGCTTTAATCATTCTGGTTTGTGCATGATTCGTATAACTCAAGAGCGTTATAAGAACCAGCAGTACTACTTGTTTTTTCATCATATACTATTTTAATTGATGAAGCAAAGATGAAACAAGTTGGCTCTAAAATCGTACTGAATTACATTTCAGAACGTTCGGAATATAGTGGGCACACAGTTACTTGATATGTTGTTGCACCCATTTACTAGGGGTAATTCCTTCTGTTTTTTTGAAAAATGTATTAAACACACTTTTGGAGTTAAAACCACTATCGTAAGCCAACCCTAATATAGTGATGTGTTTAAATTCAGGTTTTAAGGCAATGGTTTTAAAGTGCTGTAAGCGATAGGTATTAATGAAGTCGTTGAAGTTTTTTTTGAAACTCGCATTAAGCAACCACGATACATGATTGGGATGCATATTGATTTTACTTGCTACCGTTCGTAAGGACAAGGTAGTATCTAAAAAACACTGCTCCTCTTCCATTAAAGCTATGATAGCGCGTTTGCCATAGGCTATTTGCTCTTGTGACAGTAATTGTTTTTCAACCCGTTCTACGTTTGATTGATTTTCATTGGATAATGCAAATATGGTTTCTAGTTGTTTATTAAAACGCTCAAAAGAATGTAACGGTTGTAATAACGGGTCTACTTTAAGGAGGGTCATTAACGGCTCCTTATGTAAGATACCTTCATCTATTAACTGTAAAGCCCTATCATATTGTTTTAATAAGGTATGAATGTATAGTAAGAAAAACCGAACACGCTCTCTACTGTCAGAATTGAGTAAGGAAGTTAGTTCCTTTACACGAGCTTCTACTTGTTGCGAGTCCTGTAACAAACAATAGGCAATGGTGGTCATGATTAACTGTTCTGTTTTTGAACCATCCATTTCAGGAATACGATCGGCTAGGGTGAGGATTTCTTGAGGTTTGTTTTGATACGCCAATGCCAATGCGTAAATACCGTATCCTACAATGAATTTAGAATTTATTTGAAAACACCTATTGAAATAATGGGCAACTGCTTTTTGATCTTTATGGATATAGGCATTATAGCCCATAAAGTAATTATTGAGGTCATGTAAGGGGTCTAACTCATAGGCTTTCTGTATATGAAAATTGGCTTTTTCAAGATTACCTTCAAGAATCAAGGTGATAAAAAGTTTTTGATGCGCATCTGAGTAGCCCGGTTTTAATTGCAATGCTTTTTTAAGGTGCAACGCGGCAGCTTTAAAATCCCATTTTTTATTGAGGGCATCCCACCCAAGGGAGTGGTGTACTTCCGGCAGTTCTATATTTAATTGATGCGCTGTATGTAGATAAGTACTGCCTATTTCAAAAGCTTCTTTTACCGGCATAAGCCCACCAGCAGCAAGAATATTATATGCATAATGTATATGGACATGTGCCAGGGCAAAATCGGGGAAATCTTCTATGATTTCTTTTAAAATTGAAATGCCTTTTAATACATCTACTTTATTAAATAAAGAGATTAATTTCTTTGCTTTCAGGTAATCATGATACGCTTGTGTAGAAATTGCATGGTGGATCACCAATGAGTCATCAACATCAAAATGGCCAAAGTTTTCTCGTATTTTGTCAGCAATTAAGAGGCTAATTTCGTCTTGTAGTTTAAAAATATCATCAAGCTCTCTATCAAAGTTTTGTGCCCAGTAGTGTGTTCCGTCTTCGGTATCTATTAACTGGGCTGATATTCTAACCCTGTTATTAAATTTTCGCACACTACCCTCTAAAATAGTGGCTACATTTAATTGTTCACCTAATTTTCTAACATCAATAGATTTTCCCTTAAAAGCAAATGAAGAGGTTCTGGCTATAACTTTTAGCTCTTTAATATTTGTTAAAGCGCTAATAATTTCTTCAGTGATACCATCACTAAAATATTCATTATCAATATCGTTACTGATATTAACAAATGGTAAGACGGCTATTGATTTTTTTTCTTCCATTTGATCTTGCCCTAACAAAAATAGTTTTAAATACCGTTTCAAGCTATAAAAATCTGCCAATTTTCGACCAAAGAAATCAATCTTGTTGTAGGGATGTAAATTTCTTACATTCCAACTGGCGAACGATACGTTTCTAAAAAAGAAGACTGCCCATAACAGGCAGTCTAATTATTAAGAAAAAATTACAAACAATTTCCAACTTACCAAATAGGATACATTATTCTTTTAGTAAGCGAAAATTTCTTTTCTCACCATCGATAGTCACCTTCATCAGGTAAACCCCCGGAGCTAATGAAGCGGTGTCAAGCGTTATTTCTGAGGAAACCGAAGTTTTCTCTGTTACAACTTGACCTAATACAGTATATATAACCACGTGCTCAATAGGGTCTTGAGCTGAAAGATGCAGCGTATCTGCCATCGGGTTTGGATAATACGCAAACGACGTAAATTTAACCGAAGGTAGTGACAGCTCTAAGGTTGTAAACGATGTGGGACCTACCACATCACTCTCTACACCTCCATCACACAAGGCACGTATATATACATCATAAAATGTATTATCGTCTAATCCGGTTAGCAAAATACCCGGAGTACCATCGGCATCAACCACATACAGTCCCTCTGTTGCCGGGTCAAACCCTTGTGGCCCATACGTTACTTCCCATTGAGTTTCAGTTCCGTTAGCGTCCCAATCTACTTGCGCTTCGGAAGTTGTTACTTGCGATACACTACTATTTTCAGGAGCCGGACACGCTTCTAAGGTTGTAAAGGTGGCTACTTCACTTAAAAAGCTGGTATCAATAGGATTACAAATAGCACGAATATAAACGTCATACGTAGTATTGGGCGTTAAATCGGATAGAGTTTCTCCCAAAACACCATCGGTATCAATTACAAAAGTACCGCCGGTTTCGGGATCAAACCCTGTAACACCATATACCAACTCCCATTCTGGCTCACGATCACCAGCTGTCCATGATACGGCTGCTGTACTGGCGGTAATATCACTAACTGTCACATCGGTTGGCGCAGCACAGGTAGGTCCGTCGTCTTGTACTTCAATACAGAAATCGCCTTCAAACGTACCTGCATCAAAACTTACAAACCCATTAACTTGTACATAATAAGTAACACCCGGAATTAAATCAACAAGATGTACCGTAGACATAAACCCGGTGCCGGTTGTACCACCATCTTCGTCACATCCAATCTCTGCTCCCATTGTGGTAAAATCTTGACATGAATCCGGCGCTTCATATACAGCCAATTCGCTATCTCGTAAGGTCCCGCCTTCAAAATCTGTTGTCACCGTAACGTTTCCGCTTGGTGGTGCTTGAAATGTAAACCAAACCGTCTGGTCTCCTGCCGCGTCAAAACAACTACCTTGAGGTTCGTTGGCTTCTAGAGATGCCCCTACATTGCTGAAGCTTCCTGCTGTACACTCCCCATCAACCACGAGGGCTGTGGCATCACAAATATGGTCATTTACCGGACGTGTTTTTAACGTTAACGGACCGGTAAAAGGGCTATCGCCATCGCTTCCGCCGCATTGTGCTTGTACAAAAATAGCGTAAGGCGTTGCCGGTGTTAAATTGGTTATTTCAACAGTTGGATTGGTCGTTACCGGTACGGTGGTTCCTTCAGTTGCCGGGTCAAATCCCGGAGGTCCGTACACCAACGACCACGCAGTTTCGCTACCTTCCGGCGTCCAACTAATCGTTGCTGACGTAGCCGTTCGAGTGTCAATTTGTAAATTGGAAGGTTTGGTACATCTAGGCGTTTCTATAAAGGAAACATCATCAATCGACATATAGAATGGGAAAAAACCGCCAATAAGTTTCCCTTTGATTCCTATATAAATAGTTCCGGATTGTGTTGCTGTAAACGAACCGCTTACCTCTTGATAATCTCCATCGGTTATTTGTGTAACCGGTATGATTGCTTCCGTCATGCTCGTTTCTGTATTTGCAGTTCCATAGCTTGCCGAAATTTCTGCTCCGCTCGTATTACTTTGTCGGGCATATAACGTAAGCGTATAGTCTACACCCGTCTGAACCGATACCGGATAGTACATCCACGATTCACT
This sequence comes from Marixanthomonas sp. SCSIO 43207, assembly GCF_019904255.1. Lineage (GTDB taxonomy): Bacteria > Bacteroidota > Bacteroidia > Flavobacteriales > Flavobacteriaceae > Marixanthomonas. The sequence continues at coordinate 1,640,328 of NZ_CP063203.1, read as the reverse complement.
TCCGTAGGAAAGGTAACTATTCCAATTTCCGGTTCGAGGAGCTCGGTTGCTATCAGTAAGCGATGAATTGGCCTGCCAAAAGGTGTTGGTGATAACTTCTTGCGTCCAACATCCATCTACCGGCATACCGTCTGTATACCCGCCTTCAAACCCCTCTTCAAATGGGGTACGTGCCGGTGCACATGGGGTTGCGATTTGTAACGGACCTGCCAATTCGCTTTCGTCTGATCCTTGCGTACATATAGCTTTTACATAGATATCATACACATCATTCGGATTCAAAGTAGTAAGGGTGGTAGCCGACACCGTAGTAACGCTTTGAGTATCTCCATCTCGTTCGGGGTCAAATCCCTCCGGACCGTACACTACTTGCCACTCAGACTCTCTATGTCCGGCATTCCATTGTAAATCAACAGACATTGCCGTAATATGGGAAGCTGAAATACTCGTTGGTTTTGGGCAACTAGGCAAAGCTGTTACTGAAAACTCATCTACATACAGCTTAAATTTTGCAACGGTTGTAGCCACAATAGCTATGTAAACATCCTGACCAATATAATCGGAAAGGTTATAGGCATATTCGTTGTATTCTCCTAGGTCATCTACGTCTGCAGTGGTAGTTTCAGAACCCAACACAACTGTAAAGTCTGATGGATTTGTACCGGTTGTAGACAATTTTACATCAAACGTTTCAGGAAAGGTAGGGCCTGTACCTCCGGCATAGAATGTAATCAAATCGGTCATGCCGCCGGAAACCGTAAACTGCGGTGATATTAAATAATCATCATGAGCTAAGTCCTCATAGGTGATTCGTACACCGCCTCCACCTTGGTATCCTTCGTTTGCTTGATGTCGCCAAGTGGTTCCTTGGCCATCGTTATCAAGTACTGTCCAGTCTCGAGGTATTTCGGTATCAAAATGCTCTGTAAACTGTGCTGTGCTTTGCCAGGCAATAAACACACAGCACAATAGAGACAACAATTTGCGCTTTTTCATAAGGTTGTTGAAATGAAATGTTCTTACTCTTTAATCAACTTTTGCACGCGTTGCGTACCGTTGTCAAATGTCGTTTCTACCATATACACTCCGCTGCTGTATGAAGCTGTAGCTATCTGTACTTGTTGAGCTGAAGCTGTATGTTGTGATACCAATACACCTTGAATAGTATACACACGTACACTTGATATAGGCATGGAAACGCTTTCAAGAGTTACTACATCATTCGCAGGATTGGGATACATAGTAAACGATGCCTCTTCGGTAGCAGTTGTAATACCGCCTAGCATCGTAGGGTTGTTGAAAAAGTAAGCTGCTCCGGCATCTCCCATTTCATTATCACCGTTGCTGTCAAAATCATCTCGAGGCGCTCCTACAAGCAATTGGTTTTCATACATGGCTACAGACCAACCGTAAAAATCTTCTTCACTACCTTCTGAAGTTTGAATACGTTGCTCTTCTTCCCACGTACCGGTTGAAGAACGCTTGTATAAATACGTTTCTGTATTTTCAAAACCGTAAATATGAGGTGCTGTTACCACAATGTAGTCTTTTTGAATATCGGTATCCCACCCGTACTGAACACGTTCTGTAGATGGTGTTCCTGAAAGGATTTGAACTTCTTCCCAAATTCCTTCCGAATTTTTCTCATATACATAAGCACCACCTTGTTCGGCCTCAACTCCATACGCACCTACTACCATTTGATCTTCAGTCATGCTTACTGACGAACCGAAATAATCTTGCGCTACGCCGTTTGATGCTTCGATTGTTTGATCATACACCCACTGGCCGCTAGCATCTTTGGTATATAAAAGCACGCCTCCTTTTGCTCCGTTGAATTGATTGGCACCAATTGCCAATTGATCGCCTGCAATGGCAACGCCAATTCCAAACGCATCTGAAATTTGAGGACTTGGCGCTGTGATTTTTTGTGCTTCAGTCCACTCGGTTCCGTCATACGTAAATACATATACCGAACCTGTCCAGCTGTTTTCTCCCGGTGCTCCGGCTACAATAATATTCTCTTGCATGGCAATAGAGGTAGGATTCATTCCCATCTTTGCATCGCCACTGTAATCTGAAGCCACTAACTTTGTTGATAACTCCCAAGCGTCATTTGTGTTCTCATATACATATAACGCTCCGGCACGTATCACGCCATCTACATCAGCTCTTCCGGCTGCCACTACTAAGTGATTGCCATTAATTTTGGCTCCACCTCCATATTCAGCCCCTTCATTTGAATCTGCTGCAGATAGTTTTTGTAAAAAATTCCAGTTTCCGTCGGTATCTTTTACGTAGGTATATGCTGCACCGGATGCAAAGTTCTCTCGTGATGCTCCTATCACAGCTACCTCATCATGAATAGCCACCGAAGTACCAAACTCGGCTCTGCCTTCTCTATCTTCACTTACCACTTTTGCCACTTCAGTAAACTGAGCAGTAGCGGTAAAACCTAGTAGTCCTACTAATAAAAAAATGTGTTTTGTAATTGTAATTCGTCTCATATAATTAAAATTTAAAATTAGTTTTAGCGGTTAGGTACCTATTGAGCGAAGCAACTAGTATAAGCTCATAAAAAAACCTTCATACGATTGCATTTTTATACAGCAAGCGTTCAATATAGGTATGCTCAACATGCATACGTTGATGGTTTGATAAATATAGAAGTTGAAGCTGTTTAATTGCTAAAATGCAGCTGGACAAATTGTGACATGTGCAAATCAAAAGGTGACAACACCCTCTAAATGCTTGATAGATAAGCTTGAAGCGACCTGTCTTTTGGGATGTCCATTTTTTTGGAAATTCGTTCTTTTCGTTTTCTACACGACTGCGAAGTGATATTCAAGAGCGATGCTATTTCTTTATAGCTTAAATTCATGTAGATAAATGTTAAAAACCGAATGTCATTGGAAGTCAATTTGGGATGTTTTGCCATAAGCCTATCTAGAAAACCTCGGTTTAACTCTTCAAAATGAGTAAAGAAACTATCCCATTGCGTATCTTTCCGAAGGTGTGTTTTCAAATCATTAATTTGAGTTTTTAACTGCCTATCGCTTTCTATTTTTGAATTACTGGATAACGATTGTACCACCTCTTCAATAAGTTCGTTTTTACTTGCTACAGACATAGCTTTGGCGGTTAACTCTCTATTTTTTCGCTCCAGTTCATTTTTAAGGCGTTCTTTTTCTAATAATGCCATCGCCTCTTGCTGTTGCCGTTGTTGTTCTAAGATTAAATGATCATTTTTCTCTTTGTTGAGCTCTAACTCGATGATCTTTTTTTGCTGCTTGTGTTTTAAAGCGTTGTTTTTGTACAGCCAAATTAAAAAGCCCATCACCACCACAACACCAATAATAAGCTTGTATAAAAATTGTTTTTCTTCGGCTAATGCTTTTTTACTTTCTATGAGTTCATTTTTATAGTTTTGAATTTGAAACTTAACGTTTCCACTTTCAAAAAGTGCCCCGTTTTTTTTAGCATTTAATGAATCTGTAGCCAGCAACATAGAATCTTTATACGCCATTGCTACCGGTAATAACTCTGAAGAAGTATAGAGATTTGACAGTTGCTCATAGATATCAATACGTGCCTCAATATTGGGCTGTTGCGCTCTAGCTTGTAGGGCATAGTCTCGAGCTAAAGCATATTTATGTTTCGCTTTGTAGATATCACTGATGGTTAACAGCAAGGTAATTTTTGAATTAACGGTAGCTCCATGTGCCACTATAGAAAGATTATCTAATTGCGGTAAGATTTGTAATGCTAAGGCTTCAGCAGCTAGTAAATCATCTTGTAGTAATAGGTTTTTAACTTTGGCTATTTTGGCTAAGAGAATAACATTCTTCTTTTCTTTAAGTAAGGGTTCGGCTTCTTCTATATAGGAAGCTGCAAGGTCAAGTTTTCCCATCTCATTGGCCAAAAGGGCAAGGTTTACCGCACAAGCGCCTATCTCTTCGTTTTCCCCCATTTCTTTAGAAATGGCATAGGCTTTCAGAAAATATTCTTCTGCTTTCAGTAAATCGCCTTCTTCAATGTATAAAACCCCAATGTTATTGTAAATCACCTTTTTTTGTTTTGCTCCCAGATGATTGATGGCTATCTCATACGCTTGTAGATAGTACTGCAAGGCTTCGCCATAATCTAGCATGATATAATAATTGGTGCCTATATTTAGGGTAGCATTAAAAGCCTGTACGTGCCAATCGTGTTGAAGTGCTGTTTCTTTTGCTGCCAGTAAGGTTTCAATAGAAGCAAGGTGTTCCTTGTTTCCCATGGCTTCAATCCCTAGATCAATTTGTTTGATGATATCTGCTTGCGTTTTTTGCTGCCCCAACACCGTATGGGTGAGAAGAACAAAAAACACTAGTATAATGCAGTAGTAAGCTTTCATGGGGTAGTAAGCAATCTTACATGGTATCAAACTTAATATATAGAGCGTAAAAGTAACGGTAATCTTTAATAAAGGCAAGTGTAAGTTTTCCGATTACTGTCTTGATAGGTGGTCTACTATATTTAGTATATAACAAACCTCATCTCCATGCAAGTACTACCTTCAATATACTATATTTAACATGAAGGATTCATTTAAACCCCCTTATTAATTAAAAAAACGACTGTGCTCCCAAATACTACATGCGCAAGAAGCAAATGAAGATAATATACCAATCGATTAATTTTAGGTGGATTGGGGTGGAAAGAGAAACCTATTTCCCATCCAACAATCCCTAATACTCCAATACACAACCCAAATAAAACTCCCGTAATTGGGGTAGTAGAAAAGTGAAGTAAATGAATACCTAATTTAAAAAAAAGAACAAAAAATATTCCTATTAAAATGTGGATAACCCATCCTAGAACGTGTTCTCTTCCAATCTTTAAAGGTTGGAAAGGTAGTTTTTCTATCAATAAATTAATTAGTTGTGGTTCTCTCAAATTAGTATGTGTAAAAAAAGAAAGACCATAGCTGAAAGCCGTCATGGTTAACGTAGCTAGTATTCCAGTAGAGATTATTACAAGTAGAAATAACATAACGAGTATTACAAACCATTAAAAGTACTCAAATTTTTGATTATTAAATAAACTAGCATATAGCAATCGAGATATGTTAATATTTTAGGTACTACTGGACTCACATATACATAAAGTATAAACTTCCCTTAAAAACTCTAAATTAAATCATAAACATCTGTTTATTAACCTATTAAATTATTAGCTTTATTGGTAACTAACAAAAAATAATATGAAAATTTTATTTACAACCTTATCAATACTTTTTTTAATCATAGGTACAATTAGTTATCTATATTATAACCACACGCCCTTAAATACATTCTATTTTCTAACTGTATTATTCGGTATTTTGGCAGTAGTCTGGAATAAATCACCAGAATATTATCAAGGCCACTCCAAATAAAATAACGTATACGTAAATACTTAATAGACTATGGAAAAATGGTTTACCACTAATTTCACAACGCTAGCAGCTATTGGTTTAACAACTATTGGTATATATGTAGCTGTAATAGTGTATACGAGAATATTTGGAAAACGAAGTTTTTCAAAAATGTCGAGTTTTGACTTTGCTATGACCGTTGCAGTAGGTTCGCTCATAGCTACAACTATACTCTCTCATTCTGTTTCTTTATTAGAAGGTATCTTTGGATGTTTTATGATTTATGCTATTCAATTACTTGCTGCTATTTGCAGACGGTGGGAACCTTTTAAAAAAGCAATTGATAATAGCCCGTTATTATTAATGGATGGTTCTACTATCTTAGAGGATAATCTACGTAAAGCTCGGGTTTCAAAAGGAGATTTACGATCAAAACTAAGAGAAGCCAACGTTTTATCACTATCTGAAGTACAGGCAGTAGTTTTTGAAACAACAGGAGACATTGTCGTTATTCATTCAAATAACGCAGATGCACATATTGAGCCCTGGTTACTTACCGATGTAAATAGAACATAAATAAATTATCACTTATTGATTTATAACAAGAGACTATGATGTTAAATTTTCATATGTAAAGAATATACATACTAAATCGAATATACAATGAAACAGTTTTTTAAAAAAAATAAACGAGCCCTGTATGGAGGGCTAATAGCTACTCTTTTTACTGGACTGGGTGTTTTTTTATTAGGAAATTTAACCGGATATGAGGCTAAAAAATTAATAAGCACCTCGCTATCGGGAATTAACATGTTGTGTAATACAATAATTTTGGCATCAGCAACCATACTTGCATTGTTATTAACCCTACTGGGAATAAGTACAGGAACTGATTCAAAATTGAAAAAAGACCATTATGTTCAAGTGTTATCTATAGCAAAATTTGATACTATTTTATTTGTAAGCGCTCTTATATTATTTCAACTATTTAATATCCCTATAACTGAAGCAAACAATGTACCCACTTCATGGTATACCATGATATACTGGACAACCTTATTCTTTTCTTCTGTAATAAGCGGGATGATGATTGCAGTTATCTTAATGCTTTACGGAACCGTCACTAATATTATCCATATTGTAGGATTAGGTAAGAATCATTACTTAGTACAAGACAATAAAGATAATGACGAAGATGAACACAGTTAATTTATCAATATAAAACACCTGTTTGAATAGTGTAATTATAGATACGTTAAAATCAATATATATGGCCTCAACACCAAATAAAACAAAAAAATATATAATATTCTTTGCAATGGTTGGAACTTCAATCGTTGTAATGTTTTTTTTAATGTACCTTCACTCATATCAAATACTAGATCATTTTTGGTTTAGTGAAACTCGCCTATTTATGGCCTTACTTATGGGCGGAGCTATGGTAATTATAATGCTATTGTATATGTTACCTATGTATCAAGATAGATTATTAAATGGAACCATTCTAGCACTTGGTATTCTAATGATGATAACTTCATTATGGCTTGTCAGAAGTCAAGTAACTGTTTCAGGCACTGACTATATGGAAGGTATGATACCTCATCATTCTATTGCAATTTTAACTAGTGAGCGGTCTCAAATAAAAGATTTGAGGGTACAAGAACTTGCAGCTAAAATTAGCAAAGCGCAACGCAAAGAAATTAAGGAAATGCAATGGTTATTAAACGATATTAAAAAAAACGGTGCGGTGGTAACTGAAAAAGAAAAAGAACAAAGACCTGTTCCGAAATTTAACGGAACCCCAAATAAAAAAGTTCATAAATAAGATAAGTTGAGTAATCGCACCAAAAAAGAGCTGTATACTTAAAGTTGATTTTACTAATAATTACAAATTGAACCTCTCTATAACGATGGATTTTACAATGTTTTTAGGTCTTTTTGCTGGAGTATGCACAACCTTGGCGGTGGTACCACAACTTATAAAAGCTTGGAAAACAAAAAAGGTAGATGATATATCTCCATTAATGTTTACCATCCTGATAATAGGTGTAGGATTGTGGGTAGTTTATGGCATCCTTAAAAAAGATATTGCTATCATCGCAACCAACGGACTCTCTTTGTTATTAAATATGAGCATGGTATATATTATGTTGCGGTACAACAGCAAGTGATGATATTTCTGTGCTGTTGTTAATTTTCTTTAAAATACGTATAAACCTTTCTTAATCCTTACATTAAATAAATGTGGATGGTTTAATTTTAAACAAAACAACCAATCATGGAAACAAAAGTATCGAGCTTCGAAGTTGATAACACAATTTCTATTCAGAATATAAAAGAGCGTTTTAATAATTTTATCTTACAACAAGATCATCCTTGTATTATGGCTCAAACTGTATTTAAAATGGGGGCAGTAGATTTACATGCGTATGATGAATTTGCAACTAAAAGTACAGCTCGAAAATTGATTTCTGATATTAAAAAGTATATAGACGCTTATGATTTTGAGAGTAATGATTTTAAAACATTTTTAGCGGTATTTCCTACTATTAAAATTGACTCTGAAATTAAATTTGAACAAAAATTATGGGAGTTATTACAACATATTCACGATTCGGACTCAGAAATTTGGGACGATACAGTCTCTTCAAATCCTGAAGAAGATACGTTTAGCTTTAGTATTGCTGGAAAAGCTTTTTATATAGTTGGGATGCACCCTAACAGTTCTCGTAAAGCACGTCAAAGTCCATTTATTACCATTGCTTTTAATTTACATTGGCAATTTGAAAAATTAAGAGAAATGGGTAGTTATGAAGTTGTGAAAGAGCGTATACGAGAACGAGATAAAGCACAACAAGGATCAATCAACCCAATGCTTGAGGACTTTGGTTCTACAAGTGAAGCAAGGCAATACAGCGGACGAAAAACAGAAGACAATTGGAAATGTCCTTTTCATAATCATTCATCATAAAATTTAGATACTATCAAATTCACTCATACAAAAAAACATGGTAAACGAAATTCCCAAGCAATCAGGAACAGCTTTCATATTAAAAAAGGGAGAAAAACTAAGGGTAATCGATCCGTTTGGGCAACAAGTAAGCGACATGGTCTTATTTAATGCTAACGATATTCGTGAAAAAATATCTTCTGGTAAAACGTTAGATTTTGAAGAATCTATCTTTATAACTAAAGATCACCATCTATGGAGTAATCGAAGCAACCAGATGATGAAAATTCTAGAAGATACTAACGGAAGAAATGATTTTTTATTAGCACCGTGTAGTCCCGAAACATTTTCTATAATGTATCAACACAAAGGTTACCACCCTAGTTGTTTCGAAAACTTATATACTCATTTAGCCTCTTATTCTATTGAACCAGACGATATACCTACTGCATTTAACATTTTTATGAATGTGCAAATAAATAAAACCGGTACTATAACAGTAGAGCCACCATTGAGTAAGGCAGGAGATTATGTTGAATTTGAAGCCCTAATGGATCTTATTGTAGGCCTAACTGCTTGCTCAGCTGAAGATAGCAACGGTGGAAGTTTTAAACCCATAGCGTACTCCATTATAAAATAAAATTGATGGTAATGTATAGCAATTTGTATGCTTTTGTTCCACCTTATTTTGAGACATGTTTCTCAAATTAATCATTCATTTTAACCTTTTTATTTAAATATCCAAATACAATATTAACAATAACGACTAATACTGTGAACCCTGCTAAAACGTTGTAGATTCCCATACCAGCGAGACACCCCGCTGCAGCACAACACCATATAGTCGCTGCCGTAGCCAACCCCTGTACTTTTCTTTTATTATTGCTTCTCAATATTACTCCAGCTCCCAGAAAACCAACTCCTACTACTATCTGTCCTATGATACGAGTCATATCTGTAGTTTCATGGTTTATAAACGTCATAGAAATCATCACATAAATCGCTGCACCCATTGTAACCAACATATTAGTCTTTAATCCGGCGTGTTTGCCTTTCATTTGGCGTTCCAATCCCATGCAAAACCCTGCAACTAAAGCAGCAGTGCTTTTCAATAAAAAATCAGTAAACTCTATTTCCATCTTTATTTATTAGTTACGCTCCTACTAATTCTCCTCCATTAATGTGCAAAAATTGACCTGTCATATAACTGCTATCGTCGCTAGCCAAAAAAACGTATGCCGGAGCTACTTCACTTGGCTGTCCTGCTCTTCCTAATAACGTATCTTGGCCAAAATCTGTAATATCATCAAAAGTAGCCGGTATTAAAGGCGTCCAAATAGGCCCAGGTGCTACGCCATTGACTCTAATTTTCTGTTCTGCCAGCATTTTTGCTAAGGACCGGGTAAAGGTTACAATAGCTCCTTTGGTACTAGAATAATCTAACAAATGGCCACTTCCTCGATAAGCAGTCACCGAAGCTGTATTAATAAATACGCCTTTTTCATTTAAATACGGAAGTGCTGCTTTTACAATATAAAAATACGGGTATATATTGGTCTGAAAAGTTGTTTGTAATTGATCATCAGTTATATCTTCGATGCGATCTTTAGGAAATTGAACTGCGGCATTATTCACTACAATATCGATACCACCAAAAGTATCCACACACTTTCTTATGGCCTCTTCACAAAACTTTTTTTTCTTTACATCTCCTTGTAGTAATAAACATTGTTTTCCTTCTCGAGTAACTAATTCTTTAGTAAATTTTGCATCCTCATTTTCTTCGAGATATACAATAGCAATATCTGCTCCTTCTCGAGCAAAATGCACTGCAACGCTCCTACCTATACCACTATCCCCTCCAGTAATAAAAGCTACTTTATTGATTAATTTATCACTCCCTTTATACGTATTACGTATTATTTCTGGAATAGGTATCATTGTATATTCCCTTCCAGGTTGTTGTTGAGACTGTTTAGGAAATTTGTTTGGCTTTGTCATATCCTACTATTTAAATAAATTATTGAAATAATGATTTTAATTTCTCCCACCAGTTTTTAGAAGATTCTTTTTCATTACGGTTATGTGTTTCTCCTTCCATTTTTTTTTGATACATTTCATCCCCTACTACATGTTTTTCATTTTGATCTTCCTTATTCATATTCTTTAATATTTTCGAAGTTCTGTAAGTAACTCATCGTTATCCCTAATACTATAATAATTTACTTTTTTCTTGTTGGAATAATTCTGTTTTTAGTTCGTTTTTCATACTGTTTCGCTAGTTTCCCTCTTCTTACTCAAGTTTTGTGTATTAGCACAATTTGAGTTTTTATCCCTTTACTCATCTCTTCCTCACGAAGCTTTTCATACTTTTTATAACCTTTTTACTGACTATCATTTTTTTTAGGTATAAACAAAATTTTCAAAGTTCTTTACTAACTCTAATATATAACTTATATACCTTACAATGTGTTAATTACACCCTAATTAAATATTAAATTAGTTTATTACAAATTCTGTAAAAAAAGGATAGTGAATTAATTGGTAAACTAAAAGAATAAGATAAAAAGGTATATACCTCCATTCTTTTTCCTGAACTTTTATCTTTGCAAAACGGCAACCGAAATGCCACGCTATGAACTTAACGATTGAAAACATTGTATTGGTAGGCTCCATACTACTGCTTATAAGCATTGTAGTGGGAAAAACATCGTATAAATTTGGTGTTCCTACGCTGTTATTATTTTTGGCAATCGGAATTTTGGCCGGTTCTGAAGGCATTGGCGGTATTCGTTTTGACGATCCCCAAGCAGCTCAATTTATTGGTATTGTTTCGCTTAACTTTATTTTGTTTTCCGGAGGACTAGACACCAACTGGAAAGCGGTCAAACCCATACTAAAAGAAGGTATTGCCCTATCTACCTTGGGCGTGCTCCTCACTGCGGTCTCCCTAGGAACCTTTGTTTGGTTTCTTACCGATTTTACCATTTATGAAAGCATGCTATTAGGATCTATTGTATCGTCTACCGATGCGGCCGCCGTATTCTCAATTTTACGTTCCAAAAGTTTGGCATTAAAAACCAATCTGCGCCCTACGCTAGAACTTGAAAGTGGTAGTAACGACCCTATGGCGTATGTTTTAACACTGGCTTTTTTAACACTGGTTATCAACCAAGACCAGAGTATTTTATCCATCATCCCCATGTTTTTACAGCAAATGCTTGTAGGCGGAATAGGTGGGTTTTTATTTGGTAAGGCGAGTAAATTTATCATCAATAAAATCAAGTTAGATTTTGAAGGATTGTATCCTGTGCTGGTCATTGCGTTGATGTTTATCACCTTTTCAGCAACCGATTTTTTAGGCGGAAATGGCTTTTTAGCTATTTATATTTGCGCCGTGTACCTCGGCAATCAAGACTTAATACATAAAAAAACCATCTTAAAAATGTATGATGGTCTTGCTTGGCTTATGCAAATTGTTTTGTTCTTGACATTAGGTTTGTTGGTATTTCCGAAGCAAGTAATTCCGGTGATGGGAATAGGATTGCTTATCTCATTATTTTTAATCTTTGTAGCGCGCCCTATTGGCGTATTCTTAAGCTTGATATTTTTTAAGATGAAATTACGCAGGCGTTTTTACATCTCTTGGGTAGGCTTGCGAGGAGCCGTTCCTATTGTTTTTGCTACCTATCCTTTATTGGCCGGAATTGAAAAAGCGAATATGATGTTTAATATCGTCTTTTTTATTTCAGTCACTTCGGTATTGTTCCAAGGTACTACCTTATCACTTGTTGCCAAATGGCTACATGTAGGCTTACCCGAAACCTCCAAAAAGTTATCGGCTACCGATATGCTTTTAACTGAAAATCCCAAAGCCGAAATGCAAGAATTTACCATTAGCGCCAATTGTGCAGCCGTTGATAAACAAATTGTAGCTTTAGGATTTCCTAAAAATGCTATTATCGCAATGATCAAGCGAGATGGCAGTTATATAACTCCTAATGGCGCTACGCAATTACAAGCGCAAGATCACTTAATTGTGTTGGCCGACAGACCGGAAATATTTGAAGATGTACGCAAGGTTTTAACGACTCCTTCTGCATAAACTGCTAGTGCTAAAACCTACCACAAAACCAAGCTTTCGGACTATTAAAATATGATGAACCATCATCGTTTTTAAATAAGATACTAAAAACAAAACCCCCAAACTTATACTGTTTGGGGGATACTAATCAAATAGAAACAAAATTTAGCGTCTGCGACCCGAATAGGTCATCGCTTCGCCTTTACCAAAGCCATAGCTTAAGCCAAAAGTAAAAAAGCGGCCACGTAGGCTATAATCGTAGGTTTCAAAAGTAGGTTGGTTGACAAATCGTTCTTGTATTCTAGATGCAAAGACATCTCTAATACCCAAGTTTGCTACAATTTTACCTTTAAAAATCTTTTTTCGTAGTCCTAAATCCATAGATGCAAAACCGCTTTGTTCTCCTTGAATGGTTTCAAAGCTAGACTGATAATTTCCGGTAAGTTCCAGATCAAAATCGGCAGGTAAATCTACTTTAGCCCCCAATCGTGCTGACCATTGACTGCCATCAAAATCAAAATTTTGATTTTCAAACGAACCATTTCGTTCAAAATAATTAAAATTGAAATCTCCATTAAAACTCAGCCAATTAGCAGGACTGTATTTTCCGTTGGTTTCAAAACCGTACGTTGCATTGGTCCCTATGTTTTCAGGTCTGGAGAAGGTTACATTATCATCAAATGTGCTTACCCGCTCAACCACATCGGTGGTGTATCTGTGATACAGGCTAGAGCTCAATGAAGCGTCACCTATTTTATAAATACTGGTAAGCTCATAAGAATCGGTAAATTCGGGTTGTAAATCAGGGTTTCCTACCCGAATGTTGAAATTATTCCGAATATTAAAAAATGGATTTAAATCCCATAATCGTGGTCTAAAAATACGTCTGGAATATCCGGCTTGTAATGAAAAACCTTCACTTATTTTATAGGATGTATGAACCGAAGGAAACAAATCGGTAAAGTTTTGGGCATTGGCTTCGTTGGTATTGGTAAGCAGTGTGGTTAACTCTGTATTCTCTACTCGCAATCCTGCTTTAACACCCCATATGTCATTTTCATACGCTCCCGTAGCATACACACCCAGTACGTTTTGGTTCCATTCAAAGTTATTGGTAAGGTCTTCGTTTATTACATATTCGCCATTCATAAAATCTTGTACTCGGTAATCGTTTCCTACGTCATTAATTACATATTGAGCTCCTGCTTCTATGGTATACGCATCGGTGATGGGATTTGTGTAATCTGCTTTGAAGGTATAATCGGTTTGCTCAAAATTGGTAGCCGTACGTTGGTTATTATCAACGTTAATACCTTGCAAGGTACGGTCTGTAAATTGTGAGGATTGATCCTTTGCAAAAGAACGCCCCTGGGCGGTTACTTGCAAAGTATGGTCTTCATTATTGGTGAAGGTTTTTTTCCAGTTAAATTCATATTGCCATTTAGGATTATTGGCATCTGTAGTTTCTTCTCGCACCCATCGTGATATGAGTCCGTCGGTATCTGAAAGACTAAAAATAGTTTCTGAAGGCTGATCTTCAATTTCGTAAGCAAAATTTCCCGAAAGTGTAAACACATTATATTCATTAAGGTGATAATCGGTTCCTAGGGTGATGTTGAAAAAGGTTTCATTACGAAATTCTTCTCCTATACTCGCAACGGTTTCGCCGGTAGTAAGGTTGCGGTTAATGGCTTCGGTATCTTCGGGAAGAGAGCGGTATCCGGCACCAAATTGAGTAAACAAGTTAAATTTTTCGGTACGCCTGTTGATGCTACCTCCAATGCTATGATTATCGGGTATACCAGTATTGGCCGATATAGATCCGTTCCAGCCTTGCTTTTCTTCTTTTTTAAGGATGATATTTAAAATTCCTGAAGTTCCTGAAGCTTCATACTTTGCTGAAGGGTTGGTAATTACCTCAACACTTTCAATCATATCGGCTGTGATGGTTCCCAATGCATTGCTGGATTGATCGGCTAATACGGAAGGTTTACCATTAATTAAAATCTGAACACCACCGCTTCCGCGTAAGCTTACATCTCCTTCTATATTCACATTTACCGAAGGCACGTTGTTAAGCACCTCTAATGCACTTACACCGGTACTACTAATATCTTTTCCTACGTTAAAAACACGTTTATCCAACTTAAATACAGTTCTAGATACTTCGCCAGTAACTACAACCTCATCAAGGGCTTGATTATCGGCTGCCAATTCAATACGGCCCAAGTTTACACTATTATTTGAGAGTGTAAAATTGGTTATGGTTTTGGTTTTAAACCCCATAAAACTTATTTCTACATAGAAGTTTGTTGCTGTTGTTTGTACTTGAAAAACACCTTGATCATTTGATGTTGCTCCCGTGATAAGCTCCTTGGTTTCGGCATTGTTTATCAATACGGTCGCATACGGGACGGGTTGAGCAGTTTCGGCTTCTATCAAGGTTCCTGACACGGTTATGGTTTCTTGTGCTTGCAACAATAATGCTGAACAAAAACAGAGTATAAAAAGTATATATTTTGTGTAAGGTATCATGTAGGTACGCATATTATTGTTTTGATTTCCGACTTAAAAATGAATCCATTGAGTACCAACCGGGCCCTGTTAAAAACAAGCTGATATACCCAACCCCATACAGTAGTGCTTTTTCCATTCCGTTAAAACCGTCATTAATATGCACACTAAATACAGCAATAGCCATGGTAATTATTAAGGGAATAAGTGCCCAACGAGTAAGCAAGCCTAAGGAAAGTAACAGCGAACAAATGACTTCGGCAAAAACCGCTAATGCCAGTGATGCAACAGCTCCTATACCTAATAAATCAAAAAACTTTACTTCTTCTCCACTGAATAGCATGTTCCATTTGCCTAGTCCGTGACCCAGTAACATACTAAGACCGAATAATAAGCGTAAAAGTAATAGTCCTGCATCAAAGGTGGAGGCATACTGTGGGTGTAGATTTTTTTTCATTGTTGGTTTTTAAAATTTGCTAGTACAAAAAAACTAAGATTAAAGGCTTTATTCAAATTAATTCCGGTCAACAACATTTCTTTACCCGTCAACAACACGACATGCGTTTGGCTTACTACTCATGTCGTTTGCAGTAGTGGATTGGCTGTTCACCAAAGCTTTGTTTTACGAGTGGTTTAAAAATGTACTTTTGTAAGATGAACTTGCGTTTTGCTTCACAATCCATCAGCCTTAAAGAGGTGCTGTTTCAAGTTATTTTGAATAGTATCGTGTTTGTGTTTTATGCTTTTGACAGGCATATTCCGGGATTTGAAGCACATCAAATCTTTTTTTATCTTAATTATGCCATTGCCGGATTGATAATCAACTATTTTTTATTGCCTAACTACTTATATAAAAACAGGTATTGGGCATTTGGTGTATATTTTTTGATTGTGGTAGGGTTGGTTATTTTTATAGAAGAAGCATTTTTGGAGCAGCTGTTTTATCCCGATACCCGCGGCAAGAATTTCTTGGGAGTATTTTATAACTTATTAAGCACCTTACCCACCATAACCATACTAGTAGGGTTTAAATTTGCTTGGGATGCACTTACCAAGCAACGCGAAGTACAAGAGCTTAAAAACTCTGTAAAAGAAAGTGAGTTACAATATTTAAAGTCTCAAATTAATCCTCATTTTTTGTTTAATAACATTAATAACCTATATGCGTATGCGGTTGAAAAATCACCTCGTACTCCAGAGATTATTTTGGAACTTTCAGATGTATTGCGCTATATGCTGTATGAATGTAAAGCTGCGTATGTGCCCTTAAAAAAAGAGCTAACCCATCTTGAAAACTACATCAAACTAAGCACCTTACAAATTGAAGGCCGTGGTACCGTAGATACTCGTATTCAAGCAACTTCACAATCCTACCGCATTGCTCCTTTAATTCTTTCCGTATTTGTAGAGAATGCTTTTAAACATAGTGGAGCCAGCCAAAGTGGTGATATAGAAATTATAGTAGAAGCCCAAGTAACAGAAGACCATACATTACAGTTTTTGTGTAAAAACACCTATCTGCAAGAGAGCAATACCCAACAACTTGAAAAGGGAATAGGTTTAGAAAATGTAAAAAAACGTTTGCAATTGCTTTATCCCGAAGCGCATCACTTACATATAGCTAAAACCGAATCGTGGTATGAAGTATCATTAACCTTACATTTGGGTAAAACACAAGAAGAATGAAGTGCATTATTATAGAAGATCAACTACCGGCGCAACGCATACTTAAAAAGTTTATAACCGATATGGGTTCGCTACACTTGGTTGCTAGCTTTACCGATGCTGTTTCGGCTTTGCCCACCTTACAACAGGAAGCTATAGACATTCTTTTTTTAGACATTCATTTACCCAAACTATCCGGTATTGATTTTCTGAAAAGTTTACAACACCCTCCTCAAGTAATTTTAACCACTGCCTTTCAAGATTATGCCTTGGAAAGTTATGAGCTCAATGTAGTAGATTACCTTTTAAAACCCTTCTCTTTTGAACGGTTTGTAAAAGCTGTCACTAAGGCTGCCGCAAACACTTCTGCACAGCGGTTTTCTACTGAAGCTACCGTTGAACCGGCGGTGCGTGAATTATTCATTAAAAGCGGGTATGACCACATACGCCTCAAAACATCTGAAATTTTTTATATCACAGCCGATTCAGATTATACAGAAGTGCATCTTAGCGATCACAAACATGTAACTACCGAATCATTACGTCATTGGGAAGAACAACTAGAGCCTGATGGGTTTATGCGCATTCACAAATCATATTTGGTCAATACACATAAAATAAGCAAGATATCAGGCAATCAAGTGGTACTAGAAAGTAAAAAAAACCTCCCTATTGGTCGAGCATTTAAACAAGCGATTTATAATCGTTTTGGGATTTAGGTAAATTGAGGTAAGAATTATTCATTTGTCTTAACACAACAGGTATCATCGCTACACTCACAATACTTTCTATTTAATAAATGAAAAAGTATCAAGGCAATAGCGGGAATGTAAATAACTTCTTCAGCTAGACTTAAAAAACTTAACTTTTCATTAAAAATTACAAATGATAAGGCAAACCAACTAATCCAAAGTGCATAGCGAAGCCATTTTTTTGAAGTATTTTTTGCAGACCAATATACCGCTAGAAGTGATATAGCTATAAATAATAAGTCTATTAACCCCCACCAAAACGGGTGTGCGTGAGCGTGGTGTTCATGAATATGACCCGCATGCGCCACAAATAATAAAGGTGTTATAATGCAATGAATTAAACAAAGACCGCTTGCTATAGAACCAAGTATATTTGAATTGGAGTGTAAGTTTACCAACATAGTCTTTTTAAGAAACATATATAATAAAGGTTATTTAAATTAATACATCATTTTAAGAGAAAGTTACAAGTTTTAACTTTATACTATTTTATCTAACATGTTCATTTTTTCAATAAAATCTCCTGTAATTGCTACTACAGCAGGTTTTGGAATAGTATCCTCATCAAACGGCCATTTACTAGTAGGGTTGTCTTTATCTTCTGTTTGCTCGCCTGGATGCTGAACACTTAAAAAAAGTGTTTTTCCATTTGGAGAAAACCAAGGCCCTGTTAATTCAGCATCCCTAGGTGCAGAAGCAACACGAATTACCTTTCCTTCTTGAGAACCATATCTTGGAACGACAAAGAGACTGTTATTCTTAAAATTTTTATATGGTTTATCGTCTTTATTCATTGAGCTCCCCGACATATCTGAAGTTATCCAAAGATTTCCTGCTAAATCAAAAGATAAGTTATCCGGACACGAAAATCCATTTTTCTCACCTCCTGCTTTGTACGTAGAATATGTAAAAGATAATGAATCAAACTCATTATTATCTTCTTGAATCTTTACAATAGAGCCGTGATAATCATTTTTGGGTTTGTTGTTGGTAAAGGTTACAAAAACGTTTCCTGATATAGGGTCAATCTCTATATCTTCAGGTCTATTTAATTGAGTAGCACCTAATACTTTTGAAGCTTCTCTCGCCCTTATTAACACTTCTGTTTGGTCTTTAAACCTTTTTTTCAATAGGGGTTGTTTTTGCCAGTCTAAGGGTAGCCATTTTCCATTTACCATATCAGCTACATACAAAGTACCTTCTTTTAGTGAGCTTGGTTTTGAAGATACAAACTTATACAGATGTTCATCATTGGCATCATCTCCTGTATAGGCAACAATTCTTTTATCATCAAGTTCATATAATGTACAACATTCGTGTGCAAAACGACCCAAAGCAATGTGTTTTTGAGCCGTCCCATCTTTAGGGTTTATTTCTACTACCCATCCATAATGCTCAGGTGGGTACTGGTAAAAATCTTCCCATTGATAATACTTACTTTTTTTATGGTAAGATTTGTTATTTTCAGTATATACCGTCTCACCATAAAAATCATCATAATTTTCTTCACAACTTAAAAATGTATTCCATGGTGTTATTCCGCCAGAACAGTTTGCTAAAGTACCTATAGCAGAATCCTTTCCACAAATAGGATAATCCCAGTTAAATACAATAGGTGTTTTTGCGGTTATTCGCCTGTTATATGGATCATTAAACACCATTTCCCACTTTCCATTTACTTCTTTTATACGTATAATACTTCCCCCTACATTATACATTTCTTTATCTATTTGTTCTTTTGTTCTTAGTGTATTTGGATTTCTATAATTATAGCCTGACACATAAAGAGGGTTTACATACTCGTGATTTACCCAGAGTAATCCGTCTTTAGGGTTGGTTTTATCAAGAGGTATAAAACACGTAAAATCATTGTTATAACCAAAAGTATCTTTATCGTTAATAGCATCACCCCATTTAATTATAGTATGATAATTCATTCCATTTGTTAAAATTAAATCATCTACTTTTGAAGCTGGGATTGATTCTAGTTTTAAGTTTTTTAGTCTATTTAATTGACTGTTTGACACATTTTCACCAGCTATCGGAGTAGTTGTACTTCCGCAACCAATTAAAAAAGGAGGAGTAATTAAGGCTCCAGCACTAGCTTTTCCCAAAAATGATATAAATTTTCTTCTATCCATATAAAATTATTCACTCAAGAGCAACATTTCACATTAGCGTCAATTGACAGAAATATCTTCAAAAAGCTTTATGTGGTGTTGCAAGGTTTCTGTTTTAATAAACGTTTGCCGGTTTGAGTTATAAAGCATACTCATCACCGCTATATTATGTTTTTTCAGAGTACTTCCTAGAAAAGAAGTTTGTATAAGCCTGTCTTTTTGATATTCTAAATAATTAGCAGCCAAAATTTCTTGATTAGGTCTTTTATCGCCCCAATTTTCTAGGGTTGTTGACATATTATCTTCAATAAACTGTAACGATTTTTCAACTGGATATGCCGCCAAATTGTATTTTATTTTAAGTTTATCTAAAAAAAAGCGATTGTTCTTTTTTACAATGAATAGTACTTGTTTGATATCTTGCTTTACTATTAGTTTGGCGAGCTCTTTTTGCGTGGTGTTTTTCCATTCAAAAC
The DNA here is from genome assembly GCF_019904255.1 of Marixanthomonas sp. SCSIO 43207. Taxonomy (GTDB): domain Bacteria; phylum Bacteroidota; class Bacteroidia; order Flavobacteriales; family Flavobacteriaceae; genus Marixanthomonas. Next base: position 1,620,372 of record NZ_CP063203.1, on the reverse strand, counting down.
AAGCTCCCAAAGCAGTATAAAAAAATGCCTGTTCCTTAAACATATTTGTTAAAAATGGTTCAAAACCATCAGTAGGACAGATAAGAAACAAGCATTTTTTGGATATTGCTATATCGATACTCATACTGCAGCTGCAGGGTTAAAAGGCAATGAAGAATGATGTACATCAATTTTTAACTCACCGTTTGTATCTTTTACATAACCAAAGGTGTATTCTACCTTAGTCTCATCTCCATTAGTATCTGTAAAAAAGTAATTGCCCATTGCTAATGCTCGGTTCTCCTCTAAAATAAGTGAAACATTTTCAAAACGTACTTTTGTCCAAGGTTGTAATGCAAATCCGTTATCTTCTGAAAAAGATTCATTCCCTCCAATAAAATACGATACCGCACCATCCTTGTGTATTCTGAACTGTTTATGAGAGGTTTTTGTTGGCTTAAACAACACTTCTTTATTGCTGAAATCATACCGCTCATCAACAAATTTTTCTGTAAAGGCTTCACATTCTTGTCGGTTTTCTATACTACCAATTTTAACGACACCATCGCCCCATATTTGTTGTGCTTTTTCTACTTCCTGTTTATTAATCATAATTTTTAATTTTTAAGTTATTATAAAGGTTCTTTTGAATTTCTTTTTGGTTTAAAAGGTTTTCAGTTATTAAAAAAAGCCGGGAATCAAATTAACCTTGATGTACTTTTTATGAATCATGATCCCCGGCAGGTAAAGTAAATACGCCTTTATTTTCAGACTTATTCAATTACCTTTTTTTATTATGAATTTTGATAATTAGGTATCGGCCATTTATCTGTTTGTGGAAAACTTCCTTTTTTCCATTCATTTAATTCGCTTTGTGTTAACAAACAACCATCTAATTGCTTAGTTATTTCTTCCACGTCTAAATGCTGACCTATAAATACCAGCTCAATCTTTCGGTCGCCAAAGGCATCGTGCCAATCACGTTCAATTATAGCTTGATTATTTACAAAACCGGCATATGAAATTCGTTCTCCAAAAGGCATACTAGCCCACCAGACTCCTGCCGGGTCTGTTTTAAGAGATCCGCCAGCAGATGACCAGATGATAGCCATATTTAATCGAGATGCCATCCAGAATAATCCCTTACTACGTATTATATTTTGAGGAAATTGTTTCTCAACAAATTCAAGAAAACGATCGGGGTGAAAAGGTTTTTTGCGTCGGTATACAAATGACCCAATTCCATACTCTTCAGTTTCAGGAGTATGTTCTGTCTCAAGCTCTTTTATCCAACCGGCGGAAGCTTCGGCTTTTTCAAAATCAAATAGTTGTGTGTGTATCACTTCTCTTAAATCAATTTCTGAATTTTTGGTAGGTATAATGCGTGCTTCAGGATTCAGTTTATGTAAAATATCATACAAATTGCGTAACTCGTCTTCGGTTACCAAATCAATTTTATTCAATAAAATTACGTTTGCAAACTCAACTTGATCTGTAAGTAAATTAACAATAGTACGATCATCTCCATCTATGTCTGTAAGGTTCCTGTCTGTAAGATATTGAGGGCTAGAAAAGTCTTTCAAGAAATTAAATGAATCCACAACTGTTACCATGGTATCTACATAACTAAAGCGACTTAAATCAATAGTACCATCATCACTAGTAAAACTAAAGGTTTGTGCCACAGGGATAGGTTCAGATATTCCGGTACTTTCTATTATTAGATAATCAAATCGCTGTTCTTTTGCGAGTTTCTCAACCTCAATCATTAAATCTTCTCGTAACGTACAACATATACAACCGTTGGACATTTCCACCATTTTTTCTTCAGTACGTGAAAGTGTATTCTCATTTTCAACAAGCTGGGCATCGATATTAACTTCGCTCATATCATTTACAATAACTGCAACTTTTAATCCTTGCTTGTTATGCAGGATGTGATTAAGCAATGTTGTTTTACCAGCACCTAGGAAACCGCTTAACACGGTTATGGGTAATTTTTTCATTAGTAAAATAAATAAAATGTTATGCAGATGCTTTTAAGCAACTGCTAAAAAAATAAAAGATAACTTTGTGAATCACAATTTTCTGTATGCATCCCGGCTATACCGCCAGATGTACTCGAGTTATAAAAAATAAAATTGTGCCTTTAAATTTTAGGTGGTGGCTTATTATGTAGTGTAAGCGGTGTAGCTATATACTGTAAAGGTTCATCGTACCCAACTATTGGTTTTGATTTATATTCAAAAACACCTATGGTTGTTTCTTTTACATCTGAAACTTGTGGAATAAACTTTATGTCTTTTTCAGAATGTTTAAAAGCATCACATAATTCACAATGAGCTAAATCTGAATGCTCTTCATCTAAATGTGAAAAAGCATGCACATTTACTACTCGAACGAGCATAAATGCTGCGAATAGAAATAAAGCTATATACGATTTATGTTTTGCCAACATATTGTAAAAATAATGGATATTATTTAAATAACCATCAAGTTTTGACCACATATCTCTATACTGTGAAGTGACTAACAAAAGTTAATTTTATCTCTTACAACCTAAAATTTTAATTCATACTATCTTTCTGAAAACAAGAGTTGTCAAAAAGTAAGTAAGTCCTAGTTTTACGTATATCTTCTTGCAAAATTCCTATCTTTAAGTAAAAATAAACGTTCGTATGGAAAACTGGATTACTGTAACGCCGGATACCTTAGTAAAGGTGTTGCTTTCAATTTTATTATTATTTACGGGAATCATTATTATTACTCGCATAGCAGGTTTACGAACCTTTGCAAAAATGTCTAGTTTTGACTTTGCCGCAACCATTGCTATAGGTTCTATTTTGGCATCGATTGTTTTAAATAGCGATCAATCTTTAGTTAAAGGAGTTATTGCTCTGGCCGGTATTATTGCTTTTCAATCCTTATTTGCTTTACTGGTACGAAAATCGAAACCTTTCAAAAAATGGGCTACCAACTCCCCCATTTTATTAATGAAAGAGGGCGAAATTCTACATTCAAATTTAAGTGCAACAAACATGAGCGAGGACGACTTAATTGCAAAGCTTCGAGAAGCCAATGTTTTTGACCTATCTGAAGTGCACGCCGCTATACTTGAGTCAACCGGTGATGTTTCTGTGTTACACACTCACGAAGACAAAAAACTTAATAAGAAATTGTTGCAGGGTGTGCAAGAGTAATGTAAAATAAATAGGGTATGAAGCAGCTTCATCTATTAATTCTCTTCTTTTTAATCGCTACGTTTCACGGTGTGGGACAAAAAGCAGCTACATCTTCAAAAAAAGTCTCTATATTATTTATAGGAAACAGTCTTACCTACACCAACAACTTGCCAAAATTGGTTCAAAAAAAGGCAAAAAAGAAGGGCATAAAATTACATACCACCACGGTAGCCCTGCCTAATTATGCTCTTGAAGATCATTGGAATGATAAAAAAATACAGCAACTCATCAGCAATAAATCCTATGATTACGTTATTGTTCAACAAGGGCCCTCTTCTCAACAAGAAGGCAGGGCTATGCTTTTTGAATACGGAAAAAAACTACAAGAACTTTGCGCTACACAGCAAACTCAATTATGTTTTTTTATGGTTTGGCCTTCGCTTACCTATTATCATACCTTTGATAAGGTGATTAAAAATCATCAAGACGCTACTCAATATACCAATGCACGATTGCTTCCGGTAGGAGAAGTTTGGAAAAATCATTTTGACTCCAGTAAAGATTTTAGTTATTACGGTCCGGATGGATTTCATCCTTCCTTAAAAGGAAGCCAAGTAGCCGCCAATGTGATAGTAGATTATTTGTTTTTGAAGTGATTTTAAAGTAACTGTATTTTTAATGAATGTTTTTAAAATTTTATTTGCCTGTATTCAAGCGTTGCTACCCTTGATTGGGTTTGGATTTATTGCTCTTGTGCTTTATACCGAAATATTACCTCCCTTCCACATCATAGGAGCAATAATCTGTGTGGGATTAGGTCTATATTTAAGTTGGTTTGTTTTTAATATGATAAACAGAAGAGGAGCAATTACTACTATGTCTGGAAACAATGCCTCTTATGATCTTGATGATTTGGAACCTACTCCTGGAAGCGATTTCATAAAACTTTCTCCAAAGTTGCTCACAGAAGGTTTTAAAGAAAACAAGTTCTTTTTTAAAATGGAAGTTACCGTCTCAATATGGGGAGATTCCATAGGAAAAAAACTAAACGATAAACACATACTGAAATCAGTTATTTATAAAGAGGAAACAGCTATTTTGATATTAGAATTTTATGACGATTGCTTATTAAAAATAAAGAAGCCGGGGGTTATTTACTACTCAAACAACTATTTAAAAATTATACATGCGAGAGAAATACTTTGGCAAATTACTGGCAAAACAAAAAGCTTCTATCAATACAGTTATTTAAACACCGGAAAAACGATTAAAACAAAATCAAATACAAATTGGAAATCCCATCCCTATGATTTTGGAATTGGAATGAATGCCCTGTACTTACAAGGTTAAAGAATTATTCTAGCAAACCGTCCAAAATTGTTTTTGTTTTTTCAAAAGAAGGTCGTGGAGCTTCAGGATCTATAATTTTTCCTTCCGGATCAATTAAAATAAACCGTGGAATGGAGTTAACAGCATAAGCATTCATAAAATCACTCTCAAAAGAGTTATCCGCAAAAAGCTGTATTCCATCCAGTTCTTTATCATGTATAAATTGTTTCCAAGTATCCTTTATTTCTTTTTTATCAACCGAAATACTTACAAAGACAATGTTTTTATCGTGGTAACGTTTTTCGAGTTTTTTAATGTAAGGTATTTGCTTAATGCATGGAGCACACCAAGTTGCCCAGACATCAATATAAACATAGTTTCCTTTAAAGTCTGATAATTTAACTAGATCTCCGTTTGTATTTTCATAAGCAAATAATGGTGAAATGCTTCCTTTAGTAAGTTGTTTTGAGTTTGTTATCTCATTGTATCTTTCTTCAGCAGCATCAATAAAAGGCTGGTATGTTGTTACCCTCTTAATTAAATCAAGATAATCTTTGGCTCGTTCACTATTTTTTGAAGATATTTTTGAATAAAACCCGTTTACTAAGCTAATGGCTAATTCTTCAAAAGTCACCTCACGAATCACTGCTAGCATGGCATCTACATTTGGAGCTTCTTCAATACGCTCATTCCATACAGAATCAACTATATATTGATAAAATCTGAATTTGTTATAATCTGCTACGTTATCTAATTTTAAATCTCTAATAGGTTTATAAAACTCCTCTGATGGTGAAATTTCCTCACCTAAATAAAATGAATAGTTTGATTCATAGTTATTAATATTAAATAGACGTTGGTAGGCTAATGATTTGCCCTCAGCTTTTTTAAAGAAAGACTCAACATCGTATTGTAGTAACAGTTCTTGATGTGTATTTTGTAGGGTAGTAATATTCTTAAGATATTCCTGCTCTTCGGGTTTATAAAACGATGCTAGGTCTTTGGTCATCTCCTTTTCTACAATAGATTTTTGAACCAAGTAATTATTTCGTTCAGCACCTTGACCTATAAAATTAAGTGTTGTTTCAAAATTATTGGCATCAACGTATACAGTAAGGTTATCTTTAGGATATAAAAAAATAGGTGCTGTTGTGCGACCATATGCCAAAAAATAATATCCTTCTTCAATACTGGTAGTCAAAGTAAATGTTCCTCTATCATCAAGTTGAGTTGTAACAACCTCTCGGTTATTAATTGTAGTAATAGAAATAGATGTAGCTGAATGATTTTTAACCGTTCCTGTGACCAACACTTTTCCTGTTTTAGCAACCATTGAAGTACTCACAAGAACTGAAAATAAAAAGAAAACATATTTAAGCATAGCGTACATTTAAAAAAGCTAAAGATACACTTTTTACTAAATCATTTGCGTATGTACCCCTCAAACAGCTATTTTGTTAATCTGCACGTATAGCTTTGCTATTGGTAATGATATAATTGAAGTGTTTTACATCTTCATCATTAAGTTTTAAAATCCCCGTTACGGTAACTATATCATCTGTTTTAAAAGTTGGTTTTGAGTCAAACTGTAACTCTATAGCGGTTTCTGGACCGGCCATTCCGCAGAAAAAACAAGATGCCATTGGCTTTTTTGATAGTATATACAAGTTATCACTAGGCGAAATATTTAAAAAATAGCCGGTTATGCTTACCTTTTTGTTGTGTAAAGATTTTACATGCTCACTAAAGTTGGGAAAAAGAAAATACTCATCATATTCAGCATAATATTTATCAACATACTCTACTTGAGCCAGGTCTTGCCACGTTATTTTTTTTTGAGCAAAACAACTTACCGTAAAAAGCATAAAAATGAATGGTATGATACTATTTTTCATTACTTATTATTTTTGAAATATTTAATTTGATAATGGGTAGAATTGCCAAAACGATAGCCAATACAACCATTAAAACAATTAATAACACCGTTTGTAAAAGTTCTTGTAATGGAAATTCAATTACCAACATTTGATTGTAACTTGAATTAAAAGCTTGAACAACCAACCAAAGACCAATTTGCGCCAGTGCAGCTCCTACTAATAATGAAGCAACTACTAGTATAAACCCTTCATAAGCAACAATACGAATAAGCTGAAAATTACTGGCTCCGTACGTTCGCATTAACGCAAGGTCAAAAGCACGTTCTTTAACCATTTTAAATAAACTTATAAAGATTGTAATACAAGAAATGGCTAGTATGATATAAGCTATCCAAGAAACGGCCTTAACGCCTACTCCCGTAAAACTAAAAAGACGCTCTAGTTCATATTTGGGTAAGGCAGCTTGCATAGAAGACTCTTTATTAATTTTTCTAGGTATTGTTAACAATCCCATAGGACTCCTGAAAGAAACAAGCATTGAAGTAATTTCTTTTCCATGGTTTTCTTCGTGATGACCCTCATGAGCTAAATGATTTTCTTCGTGGTGTTCCTGATGATCTGAATGTTTTTCAAGATGGGAATCTTTCGTTTCAGAAGTATGGGCTTCATGACTGTGTACATCCCAAATACTTTTAAGATCTGTAACAATAAGCCTATCAAGCACATTGTAGGTTGGTTTATAAATACCCACAACTTTTAAAGGATGGTGATGATGTACTTCTTGAGTATTTTCTACTAGACCGTGAGAACTTACGAACGTATCGCCTATTTTCAAATTTAATGTAGCCGCTACGGTACTTCCCAAAACAACTTCCATTGATGTTTCAATTTGTCTTCCTGCATCAATCTTAGCATTGTATAATGGTGCAAATTCAGTAGTGGTTCCTACAATTCGATATCCTTTATAACTATCACCATATGAAATAGGCACCGCTTTCTCTATCAACGGGCTATTTGTAATTTGTCTAGCTTCTTTTAAAGAAATATTACCCGTGGGATTGTCAATTTGTAAAACCGAAGCCAACACCAATTGAAGCGGACTGCCCTTCGCTCCCACTACCATATCAATGGCACCCAAGCTATTTTCAAATTGATTTTGAATAGAAGAATCTAATTGCTGAATTCCAAAGAGCAAACCAATGCTGATAGAAAGCGAAAAAACACTTAAAAAAGCATACAACGGTTTGTGTACAATATTGCTTACGCTAATTTTCCAGATATTCATAACGTAATTACATTTTTGAATACAGGTGTTACACGTTCATCGTGAGTAATCACAATGAGATTTGCCTTTTGGCGTTCGGTTTGTTTCAGTAACAAATCTAGAACCGCTTTACAATTGTCATCATCCAAGCTTGATGTTGGTTCATCGGCAAGAATTACTTTTGGTTTGTGAATAACTGATAAGCCAATGCCAAGCCGTTGTAATTGACCTTCACTAAGTTGGTTTACTTTTTTATATTGTTGGTCAAGTAAATCGAGTTGCTTCAGCAAAGTGGTTAAACTATCGTGATCTATTTTTTTTCTTGCAAAAAACAATCTAGCGCGGAGGTTCTCAATTACGTTTAATGACCGAATAGCATAATTTTTCTGAAACACCATTCCAATATTTTTTCCTATAAAAAGATCTCTCTTTTTTGCAGACATGGCTTGCAATTCGTTATTTTGAATACAAACCGAACCCGTTTTCGGCTTTAGCAAACCCGCCATAAGATGCAACAATGTAGTTTTACCTATACCAGATTTGCCCAAAACCAACAGATTCTCTTCATTATTTAAATCAATATCAGGAAACTGAAACACCTCTTGTTGAGGAGTATATTGATAGGAAAGATTATGTGTTTTAACCATATGCATCTAAGACGTTATCAAATGTGATTCTCGCTTTTTGGTAACTAGAAAACCAATTGCAAAAACTCCAAAAGCTATCAAGAAAATAATCAACGGAGCTATTGATGTTCGCGGTAAAGGTTCGTAGTTAAAGTTGGGCAAGTTCTCAATATCGGCTTTTGTAAATTCATCATTGTTATACACAAAAGGCATAAAATGATTGCGCCATTCTTTAGAAAAATCTGCAACCTGCCTTCTGAAATTCTCATAATCTTGTGTAGCAGTACCCGCCATTTGATTAAGTGATTCTTGGGTAATTACAGCCGGCGAAAGCCATTTAAAGCGTCCTACCCATTCTTGTTGTTTTTGTAACTGTGCGTTGTATTTGTTTACTGTAGGCTGAAGTTCATCACGTAATACTTTTTGAGATGCCACATACTTGTGATAAAATGTACGTGTTTGTGTTGAATCATTCAATGCCAATTCAGGATGATCTCTCAAGTAATTATCTAGTATTTCATCCTGTCGTTTAGTTACATCGGCTTGCAAAGCCCGTACTTCATTAATTAATAAAGTACGGGATGGCATAGGGTATAATGTAGTACCCAATTGATTAAGTATGGATGGTACTAGGAGCACAAAAAATATCCAAAATCCTAATAATGAAACAGCGTTTTTGGCAGAAGTTCCCACCCAAAGGTTAATCAAAAAAGCCAATGCAAACCAAAATAACATATATCCTAAAATCAAGCCATAAAGACTTAGTAGTATTCCAATATCTGAAAATGCTGAACTTGCTAAAAATAATAGGACCAGTGTAATAGACACTAATACTAGTATGGCAAGCCAGAAAAAACGAATCAATAATTTTTGAAATAACCAGCCTCTTAGGCTTATTGACTGCGAACCTAACAAACGCAGCGTACCATTTTCACGCTCAGCAGAAAGAACATTGTAGCTAAAGGCTATAATGAGCAATGGTAATAGATACACTATAACAAAAGCCAAATCAAAACTACCAAAGAGTAGTTGTACCGGGCTGGTCATTTCAGTAAATTCTTCAATTAAATCTCCATAGGTGAAGGTTGGTTGTTTAAAGTTTGAAAAAATATCGCTTTGGCCCGTAGCACTAAAGGTTAATGAACCCGATGGAATGGCAGCTACACGAGGATAAAAATTACCTACAGGCAACGGTCTGTTTACCCAACTTGGCGATACTTCATAGCCTTGCTCTAGAGAATCTAATTTGTTGTACAGGCTTGTATATTCACGGTTCATTTCAGCTTTGGCAGCAGTTAAATCTGCCTGTCGTTTTTCTTGTCGTTGCACACCATTATAAATAGCAAAACCGAACAAAATTAATAGCAACACACTGAATACCTGAAGCCATCGACTGCGCAGTAATTGCTTTATTTCATATATAAAATTATATTTAAACATCGTTAATGGGATTTTGTAGTGAAAACAAGTAATAAGAAAGTACCTAAAAACCAACCTCCTAAAATCAAAATATTTGAGTTGTTATTTTGGAGTGTTTCCTGTAAGCTAGGAGGTGTATATTCAAACGGTGGTAATTTTTGCCAAAACTCCGGACTAGCTTGCCAAGACCAATCTCCATATTCTGAATTTTCTGCAAAATGATTGTTCAAAAACTCTTGCGTTGTAATACGATATTTTTCAGCTGCATCAGAAAAACTCCAATGGGTCCCATAATCGGTATGAGCCACAGACATACTTAAAAATCGTGTGGGTAAAAAGGGAGATACTCCTGCCAAGCTTTTATAAACATTTGATTGATTGGTATACTGCTTTTTTAAATATTGGTAATGTTTGAAGTATACTTCGGCTTGATGTTCTTCTCCTTTTTGCATTCGATATCCGTCAAAATTAAACGGTAATTGATTCAAACTATCAACACCATATTCTTCTAATACTTCGCGTTCTAGTTTTTTAGACTCTTCACTCCAAGGGTTATGACCATCTAGACCTTTATCTATATCACTTTGCACACGGGCTTCAAACTCTTGTGTAGTAGGGTAAGGGTATTGTGCTTGTGCAATGTTTGTTGCTACTTTGGGCGCTACCAGACACGCCAGAATCCAGATACTTAATGAAAGTACTAATGCAATACCAGATTTTTTTGCTTTGGCAGAAATAAGCAATACTATGTTTATAAACACTGCATAAAACACAACATACACCAAGAACATCACCAGGAGTGAATCCCACTGAAAGACCCCGAAATTTTCAAGTCTAGATAAAACAATACCAGCAATGAGAAAAAGAATAAAGGCTATTAAGACAATAGGTGTAAAAAGTGCCATCCACTTCCCTAGCATCCATTTCCAATTTGTGATTCCTTGACTTTTTAATAGGGTGAGCGTCCCCATTTCTCTTTCTTTGGTAAAGCTATTGTAGCCTAATAAAATGATAAGTAATGGAATGATAAACAGTAGAATAAAATCTGGCGTTAAGTCGCCAAAACGCGCTAAGCCGGTTTGATCTGCCGCTGCACTAAACTGAGCCTCGTGACGGGCATGAGCTTCTAGAAATATTGAAGTACCTACGTATTTATCAACACCTTGATCTACTAATGACAAGGGATATTTCGGTTTAAAAGCGTAGGTACCATAATGAGCAGCCGAGTGTGGGTTTTTGGCTCCTTGACTATCCCAGTTGCCTCGTTCAGTCTGTCTGGCAGTTTCATATTGTTCATTAACTTGTTGGTACTGTTGTGAGCTTATAAATACTGCTACTCCTAACAGTGCTAAAACAATAATTATAGAAATACGCACACGACCTTCTCGTAGCAACTCTTTAGTTTCTTTTACAAAGGTTTTTACTATCATAGCGCAACTTCTTTATAGTCCATTGTTTTAAGATAAGCAGACTCCAATTCTGAAAGGGAGATATTTGCTGCTACAAATTCATGTTTTAACACACCATCTTTCATTATACCTATGTGGGTTGCTACTTCTTTGGCACGAAATAAATCGTGTGTAGCCATAAGTGTTGCAACTCCTTTTTTCTTTAACTTTTGCAAAAGCAAACCAAACTCATTACTAGCACTAGGGTCTAATCCTGATGTTGGTTCATCAAGCAAAAGAACTTTGGCATCTTTGGCAAGAGCAATAGCAATTCCTACTTTTTGTCGCATTCCTTTTGAATAGGTTGAAATGCGTTTTGTAAATGCATCTGTTTGCAAACCTGCTTCTGTTAAAAACGCTTCAAGTTGACTTTTTGAAAGCGATTTACCTGCAATACCAGAAAAATAATCCAGGTTTTCCAAGGCAGTTAGATTGGGGTATAACATTAAGTTTTCAGGAATGTACGCTAAATGCTTTTTGGTTTCTCTAGACTTTGAAACCACATCAATATCGTGAATACTAGCGGTTCCTGAAGTTGGTTCAGAAAAGGCAAGAAGTAAGTTTATTGTAGTGGTTTTTCCAGCGCCATTAGCACCTAAAAGGCAATAAATTTCACCTGAATTAACGGTAAGATTAAGCTCATGTAAAGCTACTTGATTTCCGTATTTTTTGGTAAGGTTGACAGTTTGTATCATAGGTTCTGAAAGAATTATTCTGTTAAGGTTACTGTACGTTCTACTGTATTAAAATCACCCGGAATACTATTACCGTCTTTATCTAGTAACTCTAGTTTTATTGTAACTTCTCCCTTTGGAAGTCCTTTAACTACGTAAGGCACCCACTCAGTAAGAGTAAACTCATTACCATTGATGGTGGCTTTTACATAATTTCCACCTTCTGAAAGGGTTGTATTAAGCAGGTAAAAATCTAGTAATAAGTTTTCTGTATCTTTTCCTGAGTATTCTCCTTTTGGGCGGCTGTAAATAAGAGTAGGTTTGTTGAAATCAACATCAACTTCATTAGCCGAAGCTTCACCTACAATAATCTTTTTTGCAACAAACGCATTGGGGTTTTTTACGCTTTCGTGATACGATCTACTTAAAAAAGCGACAAGAAAGTGAGTACCTTCAGATAGTTCTTTATTGAATGTAGGCTCATAATGAGCTGAATATGGACCGTTATCTACTATAAAGTGAATATGCTGTCCTTTTCCAGAATTGGCTAAATCATTTGCTACGTTGGATTCTGTTTGTTTGCCTAATTCATAATTTTCTACTTCAAAACTAAAATCAATTCCGTTTTCATTTGCTTCCATCTTTTCAGTGGAAGGGGTTTTCATTCTTAAAGCAGACTCTGCGTAGACCGGAGATCCTTCAAGTTTTTGGATGGTTATTTTGGGAGTTTCAACTTCTTCAGAAACTTCAACGGTAGTTTCGGGTTTTGTCTCTTTTGCTTTTTCCTTACAACTGCTGAAAAAAATTAATAAACTTAGTAGACTTATAACTGTAGTTTTCATAATGATTTGTTTTTATTAGATTATTCTTTTACTGAAATCGCCAAACCGTCTCACGGCCGCTATTTTCAATTGTTATGTTATCTAGTTTTATACTGTAATTGTTTGATTTGGTTAGCTTTCCAGAAATAATTGCAACCGTACTTTTGTTTAGATTTTCTTTTAAGCGAAGGCTTAGTTTAAACCCGTTTATATTAAAAAGTAAATCATCGTTGTTTTTTCCTATGGGTTTATACCCTAGCAGTTTAAGCTCATTAGCAATGCGAAAGTGATCTGCCAATGTGCAGTGTATCTCCAGACCGCTTATGTCTTTAAAAAGTTTGTTAGGTTGATATGCCGTTTTTAAATACTGGGCTTCTGTATACCGCTCTACAGGCTCTTCGTGTAAAACAGTTAAAAATTCGGGGTTGTAATAGGAGTACCAAGTATGCAAATTGGTATCCATTCCATTGGTATAAAATGCTTTAAACCAAGCAATCTTTTTGTTTTTTAAAGTGTAAGTAACGGTGTCTGAGGTTTTTAAAAACTTGGTATTTATGTTTGTTAGTTTCGGGGTATTAGTTAAAGAAAAACCGTCTTTATGTTCAAGTGCAAAGCCAATCCCGCACTTACCTATTTCTTCATTAAATTTATTATTGGGGCCTAAGATTTCTATATAAGAATTTTTCCCACGTAGATAAATTGATTTTGATGTTTTTTGTATTGCTGAAAAGTTTGGTAATCCAGCATCTAAACTTGCATAATCTTCGCTCAAAAACGTATTGTGAAGTATATTATTAAACGAACTACTATCAAGTACTACGTAAATGTGGCTTATAGATAGTTTATTTTCAGTTTTGTTAAATACTGTATCTATTTTTCCTTTATCTATGACTATGTCTTCTTGCTCTTTAATAGGCTGGTTGCACCCAAAAAAGATTATACCAAATAGAATCAAGATAAACAATGAGTATTTTGTCATGTGACTGATAGAAGTAAGTTTTAAAAAAAGATTTTTTATTGAGTTCCGCCTTGTTGTTGATATATGTTAATACACATACAATCAAAAACAGGCTATCATAAAAGATTGATACAATCAGGTAAGCACAACAAGTTGTTGGTTGAGAACTACTAAACTATACTTTAACTTACAAGAACAAACTAAAAAAAGGAGACAAATTATCCTCTTGCATAATATAGTTTGATACACAACAGTATGTTGTGCTTAAGTACCTGAAAGTTTGTTTTAGCTTATAGGCGGAGGTCTAGAAAACAAGGAGTTATAAAACGTATTTTCAGGATAGTTAAGAATGTATCCTGTAACAATTTCGTTTTCTGTGAAGCGTATTTGTTTCAGAAAAGTAACCGCTTCAGTATTAGAAGTTATAAGTGGTGTGTGATCGTGATTTGAAATAGCAATGCTACAAATTGGGCAATCGTGTATGTGATCAGTTTCCCCTTCGTGTGAAAGACCGTGTAGTCCTGTCAATTTCACCGCTATGAAAATGACAAGAATTATAGAAGCAATATTTCCTTTTATGTGATCTTTCATGTGTTATTCACAAATATACAAAACAGATTAGTACTACTTTGTTTATCAATTAAATTCTTCTTCGGTTATTTCTTTATTAACCATTGCTCCAGCTATATTTCCTGTTGCAACTGCATATGCAACAGAACGCATCATACTTGCATTATCACCGCAAGCAAATACACCTGGTACAGTAGTTTTTTGAACCATATCGGTTTTAATATGCCCTGTTTCGGTAAGCTCACACCCTAATGAAACCGGAACTTTACAATGTTGTTCAAATGGAACTGCTGCATAAACAGCATCAAAGGTTTCTTTTGCATAAGTAGTAAAAACAACTTCTTTTATGTGACCTTCATTGTGAACAAAAGCTTGAATAGGGTTTTCATTAATTTTTACAGATTGGTTGTTTAACTTCTGAAGTTGATCCTCTGTAAAATCTGGTTTTCCTTGAGTAAAAATGGTGACATCATTGGTTAAATTACGAACCAAACCAGCCAAATGAAACGCATGTTCACCATTTGCCATTATGCCTGTTTTTTTATTTTTAAATTCATATCCGTGGCAATAGGGACAATGGATAACCGAAATTCCCCAACAGGCAGACAAACCCTCAATTGTTGGTAAAAGATCTTTAATTCCTGTTGCAAAAATTAATTTTTTGGTTTTAAAAAGTAAACCGGATTGTGTAGTAACTTCAAACCCATTTTTTGTTTTTTTCCCGTCTGTAACTAGATCATCCAAAAATTGAACTGTTTTATACTGAAGCACTTGCTCTTTGGCTTTTTGTGATATAGCTTGAGGTGTTTCTCCATCTTGTGTAATAAAATTGTGAGAGTGAGGTGTGGTTCTGTTACACGGTTTCCCACTGTCAATGATTAACACATTGCGTAAAGAACGCCCAAGCGCCATAGCAGCAGATAGACCTGCGTAGCTACCACCCACAATAATAGCTTCAAAGTTTGTTTGTTGTGTCATATTAGATATTTTTCAGATCTACTTCTACAATCTTAATTTTATTTGAACGTGAAATCAATCCAGGATTGGTTCCTAAATCGCCTTCAGGAATGGGAACATTCAATTTGTGAAAATATGTTACCCAAGCCGGAAAAAAATTATGATCCTGTGGGTTTTTATATGTCATAGGAGCTAATGGAAAAAATTCTTTTCCATCATTTGCTTCTTTATATGCTTGATATACTAACTCGCTACAATACAAAGCTTCATTGTTTATATTAAATACATCATCATATGGCTTTCCTATTTGTGCGATAGCAAATACTTGTGCCTTTTCAACTAAATGTTGATACTGAGGTTTTAACCTTCCTACAGTAATATTTTTAATGACGGTTGTATCTGAAGAGCGTGCAAAAAAATCGTGTATTGAAGTGAGTTGTACTTCACTGCCTATCGCTTCAACAACTTGTAAAGTAGTATTGGTTTTGACCACAATTCCACAATGTGAAAAGTCTTTTCCATCAACGCCTTGCGTAACTGCTTCAATTGCATTGCAAAGTTCACCGCAATTTAAATCTTGAAATAACAAATCTCCAGCTTGAAGGCTTTGAGAGTTTGAAGTGTTAACAAAGCTTACAATACATATAACGTATAATAAATAGCGTGCTGTTTTCATAATTACACCGATTTTAATACCTGTGACTTTTAAAGTTAATTACGTGACCAGCTATTAAACCTGTAGCACCTATATATATGAGAAAAGAATGAATTTCAAAATACTCAAGTAGTATTGATACTCCTACTAGCAAAAGAGAACTCACTAAAAGTATTTTAAGATATAAGGAGGCTTTACTTTTTAAAACCTTATACACAGGATATAACCCGAGACCGAAAAAAACAAGGTCTACCACAGGCGTATGAGAAACTTGTAGCGGAATCAAAAACAACAATGGCGCTAGCAAACAATGTATTAAACACAAAGTAGCAATATACATTCCCGCTAAATCAAAATATTTATCTTTCATAGAATTTTATTAATGCAACAGTGTTGCAAAAATAATTATTATTTTTGTAAATACAACAGAGTTGCAATAAAACATCATTGAAATAATTAGTATGAGAAATACAGCTGCTAAAAAGAAAATACTTGAGCTTTTAAACAATTCAAACCAAGCGCTTTCACAATCTGATATACAAGCACTTTTACCGGAAAATTTTTGTGATAGGGTTACTATATATAGAGTGCTGGATAGACTTGTTGATGAAGGACTTGCTCATAAAGTAATTAATCTCGATGGTGTGATTTGTTATGCAAATTGTCAAAATTGCACAAATAATCATCACCATAATCATCTACATTTTAATTGTGAAAAATGCAATACTATTACATGTCTAGAAGACGTTGAACCAACTTTTAGTTTGCCTACTGACTATCAAATGAACAAAACAAGCTTTGTTGTTTCCGGTCTTTGCCCAAAATGTTTGCAAGCTTAGCATATTAACATATTATGCCTTAAACTCGCCAATAAGATTGTTTAATTATAATATATTATTGTAAACCGCGTGCTTTTAGCATAGGTTCAATCTTTGGTTCTGCTTCACGCCAGTCCTTATACATTTTTTCAAGTTCAAGTGTGTTACCTCTAGATAAAACCATCTCACGAAAACGTTGTCCGTTCTCACGTGTTAGTCCCCCATTGTTTTCAAACCACATAAAAGCATCGTGGTGTAACATTTCAGTCCAAACGTAAGAGTAATATCCAGCGGCGTAGCCTCCGGCAAAGATGTGTGCAAAATAAGTAGATCGATATCGAGGGGGTACGGCTTGCACAGCATCTAATTTTAAGGTACTTAATGCTTCTTTTTCAAATGTATTTGCATTGGCAACTTCGTCATCTATTGAAACAGTATGCCACATTAGGTCGAGACCTGCAGCAGCTAAGGTTTCTGTTAAAGAATACCCTTGATTAAATGTACCCGATTTTTTTATTTTATCAATTAATTTCTGCGGAATTGGCTCTCCAGTTTCATAATGTAACGCATAATTTTGTAACACATCTGGGTATAAGGCCCAATTTTCATTTACTTGAGAAGGAAACTCTACAAAGTCTCTTGCTACTGCTGTTCCTGAAAGCGAAGGATAGTGTTGATTGGCAAAAAAGCCGTGTAACGCGTGACCAAATTCGTGAAACATTGTTTCAACATTATCATACGTCATAAGCGCTGCTTCACCTTCACTTGGTTTTGCAAAATTACACACGTTATAAATTACCGGTTTGTACCCATATAGTTTTGATTGAATAACAAAGTTATCCATCCAAGCACCACCACTTTTACTTGGTCTTGCATAAAAGTCACCATAAAATAAACCAAGCGGATCACCATTTTCTTCAAATAGCTCATACACCAAAACATCATCATGGTAAGTTGGTATATCTTTTCTTTCTTTAAAAGTAATACCGTATAGTTTTTCAGCAGCATAAAAAACTCCTTTTTCCAAAACTGTTTTTAATTCAAAATAAGGTTTTATTTCACTTTCATCCAGATCATACTTTGCTTTTCTAACCATTTCAGCATAGTGATTCCAATCCCAAGCTTCTAGTGTAAAATCGTTACCTTTTGACTGAATCATTTTTTGAATTTCGTCAGATTCTTGTTGAGCTTTGGCAGTAGCTGCGGGAATTAATTTATTAAATAACGCTCTCACGTTTTCAGGCTTCTTTGCCATTGTATTTTGAAGTCTCCACTCTGCATACGTATTAAAACCCAAAAGATTTGCTTTTTCTGCTCGTAAGGTCACAATATCCTTAATAATATCTTTTGTATCGTTTTTGCTCCCGTCTGCTCGGTAGTAACTGGCTTTGAAGATTTTTTCGCGAGCGGCTCTATTTTCTAGAGATGCTAACACAGGTTGCTGTGTAGTGTTTTGAAGCGTGATTTTCCAGCCTTCGCCGTCTGGATTTCTTTTACTATTTAGTTCGGCTTCACTTAATCCCTTTAAATCACTTTTATCTGTAAACTGTGTTGCCCCATTATTTATAGCATCTAATAACGTTTTATCAAACTGAGTGGTAAGTGTAGCGAGTTGTGTGTTTATTTTTTTTAGACTTTCTTTTTCTTCTGAAGAAAGATTGGCTCCGGCAATTTTAAAATTTTCCATATAAACTTCCAGCAACTTTGTTGATTCTGCATCTAGATTAAGTGCATCCTTATTTTCTGAAAGTGTTTTAAAGCGTTGATAAAGTTCATCATTCAAATAAACTGCATCTTGAAGAGCAGCCATTTTAGGCGCCATTTCTTCTTGAATGGCTTGTAATGTATCATTAATATTTGCAGATGTCATGGCATAAAACACTTGCCTCACACGGCTTAGCGAAGCATCACTTTTTTCTAGTTCTAGAATTGTGTTTTCAAAAGTAGGAGCATCCGGGTTGTTAGCAATACGCTCAATAGCAGCAAGTTTTTCATCAATTCCTTTTTGCAAAGCAGGTTGATAGTGGTGATCTTTAATTTTTGTAAAATCTGGAGCGTGATAAGGCAGCGAGCTTTCAACAAAGAAAGGATTTTCTGAGTTTTTGGTATTCATTTCAGTGGTGTTTTCTGAAGTATTTTTTTCTGAATTATTACAAGCTAGTACGGTAGCAGCAACTACCATTAGGAGCACTATTTTTTTCATAATTTGAAGAATTTGATTCTGAATCTAAAAACTAAAGGTACATAATTTAGGCACATGAATTCAATTATGCTTTTAACTTCTAAGTTCTATTTAAGTGCTTTTCTAAAAATAAAAAAGCCGCTCATTTATTGAGCAGCTTGTTATATATAGAGGGTTACCAATTATGCACTAATAGCGTCATCTGTTACAGCACGTGCCACATTGTTGTAATGAAATAACTGTGATTGGTAAAACCGCGATGCTTTTGAACCTTTTTCAAGACAACCTTTAAGGGTTTCTTCAAGATTATTATAAGAAATAGTAGTATCTGCTAATTGGCTTATATTGTACTTTGAGCGTGGAGAATTATCAACTATAGCACCTCCATACAATGTTATGTTTTTATGCTTTCTATCAATAACTACCGAGGTAGCATTAAAGAAAAATTTTAATAATGATTTCTGAAAACTATTATAATTAGAATTGAGGAATGCTTCTTCGGCACAACTTTTCTTAATTAATTTACGCATTTCTTCTCGTACAATCTGTTCTTGATCTTTCATAATCTTAACATTTATACGATAAATATACTAACAGCTCACGATACAATTGTAGCAATAACGGTAGTTTAGCGTTACTTTAACGCGATAAAACTCAATCTGTTAAGAAATTTAAGAAGACGGTATTCAGAACATTTTACTGTTCGGTTTGTAGTCCTTTTTCTTTCCAAGAAGTAATTCCTCCGTTTAAATCAAATACCTTTGTAAACCCTTTTTCTTCCAATATTTTTGCAGCACGAGCACTTCTGCCACCACTTCGGCAATACACGTATACCGGTTTTGATTTATCTAACTTTTTTATTTTTTCTTCAAAATCATCATCTGTAACGCAAATGTTTTGAGCGTTTTTTAAGTGACCTACTGCAAACTCTTCGGTGGTACGCACATCAACTAATTGACCTGAGTTGTCTTTTTCAAGAGTTTCCAGAAAAACTTCAGGGTCTACAAGCGTTACGGTTTTTGACGACTTGTCTTGACAAGATGATAGCAAAACTGCAGTTACGCAAAAAAGTAAAATAAAAAAGTTTTTCATAGGGGTTATATTTATGATACGGTCTCACCTTCCCACTCGGTGATTCCTCCTAGAAGGTTATAGCAGTTTTCAAAACCTTGTGATTTCAAAATTGCACAAGCTTGAGCACTTCTAGATCCGGAACGGCAATACACGTAATAGTTTTTTGAAGCGTCTAGCTTTTGAAGCTCTTCCATAAACTTAGGCGGATTTTGAATATCCATTTGCTTAGCATTAGGAATATGTTTTTCAGCTACTTCATCATCAGTTCTCACATCTAATATTTGTGCATTATCATCTGATGCTAACTTTTCACTCCATTCTTGTTGGGTTAAATCCATGTGTTTTAATTTTTTGTAAAAATAAGGATTCTCACTGCTATAGACGTAAAAAATAGCAAAACGTTACAGGTTTTAAAAATAAAAATGTATTTAAATAAAAAAACCCGGGAATACCCGGGTTATTAGTAAAATAAATTACTTATTGCTTTACGGTACAACCAATTGCTTTGGTTTCTTTTACAGTCACTTCTTTCCCTGCCAACAATTCATTTACAGCATTGGCTAAAAATTGTTCTTTTACTGCATTTGCATTACGAACGTTATCATCTATTGCTCCTATATACTTTACAATATTTTTACTGTTTTCTTTTTTAAGCAAATAAACGTGTGGTGTTTTTGTAGCGCCATATTTTGCATAAATGGTTTGGCTTTCATCATACAAGTAAGGAAACGTAAATCCGGCTTCGTTTGCTTTTTCTTGCATCAACTCATAAGTATCATCTGGTTGCACTTCAGGGTTATTAGGGTTAATCGCAATTACTGGATAGCCTTTTCCTTTAAATTCTTGATCTAAAGCAACCATTCTTTCTTCACTAGCAACTGCAAACGGACACGTGTTACAGGTAAAAATGACAATAAATCCTTTTGCGTCTGGATAGTCTGATAAAGAAACCATGCTACCATCAACATCTTTTAATTTAAAGTCTGTAGCTTCATCACCTATAGAATATCCTTTTGAGAGAGATACCTCATTAGGAGTAGCCATCGCAAGCACGTCTTCAGTTACTTGGTTGGCTTTATTTGTTTCATTTTTACAACTACTCAAGCCTACAGCTAAAAAAGCCATCGCTGCAATAGATATGTATTTTGTTATTTTTTTCATAGTCTTTAATTTATAAAAGTTTATTTATTTCGGTTTTTAATTCTTCATAGGTAAATGACCTCTCATAAAATTTACGAGTATCATTTTTATAGATAACGGTGGCCGGAATAGCCCCACTCCACTCTTCTGAAACTTTTGGAATCCAACTATTGGCATCAGGATCATCCAGTAATACAATTTCTGAATGAAGTTTATTTTTCTTTATAAAAGGTACTACTTGACTTTGAATCTTATTGGGAAAATCTAAGCTTGCTAAAATTACTTTTACTTTATCATCTGCATATTCTTTGTTAACTTTTTCAAAGTAAGGCAACTCTTTCACACAGGGCTTGCACCAGGTAGCCCAAAAATTAACAACATATGTAGTGTCATTTTTGTTTGCTAAAATTTTTTCTTGAAAAGCTGTAAAATCATAACTAGGTATTTTAACCTTTATAGGCTCTTCGGTAGTTTCTTCTTGGGTTAATTCAGTTAGTTCTTTTGAAAGTTCTGTTTCAGTGTCAGCACTTTCAGGGTTTGTTTTGGGTTGCTCTTTACAAGCTTGTAAAGCAATTAAAATCAATATTAGTATGAGTTTTTTCATAGCCGAAATATATTTAAACTTATTGAGTGTCAATTTATTTTTAACTTTTTTTTACGGAAATCATCTTTTAAAAAAACCGCATAGCTAACATTTAAAAATGTTAATTAATGTTAATTTTTTAGTTGTGGTTTGAAATTGACATTATATTTGTACCTACAAATGTTGTACATACAAATATGAAGATAGAAGAAGTTATAAAAACACGCCAACCCATGGAGGTTGCTACCAAAACCGTGATTAACCTTATGTATACATCACGTGTGGTTGAAGAAGCAGTAACAAGCATTTTTAAAGAATACAATTTGACCAACCAACAATATAATGTATTACGTATTCTGCGTGGTCAAAAAAACAAACCTGCCAATCTCTCTACACTTCAAGAGCGTATGATTGATCGTAGTAGCAACACTACTCGACTGGTTGATAAGTTAATTCAGAAAAAATTAGTTACTAGAAATGTGTGCCCCGATAACCGAAGAAAAGTAGAAATAAGTATCACTGAAACCGGATTGGATATTTTGGAAAAACTAGATCCTATCACCTCGCAAACAAATAAAGATGTATTGCAAAATTTAAATTCAGAAGAACTTAAAACCTTAAATAACCTTTTAGATAAATTACGAAACGATGAATAACTATATAGATAATTTAAACTGGCGATACGCCACAAAAAAATTTGATGCTTCAAAAAAAATAAGCAAAGAAAACCTAGAGTTTTTAAAAGAAGCGATGCAACTTTCGGCGTCATCTTATGGTTTGCAACCTTACGAAATACTTATTATTGAAGACCAAGAACTACGTAAGAAATTAAAACCAGCTGCTTGGAATCAATCTCAAATAACCGAGGCTTCTCACCTTATTGTTATTGCTAATAAAGTAGGTTTTGGTGATGAACTTGTAGATGCTTACATACAAACTATGAGTGATATCCGGGATGTGCCATTAGATAGCCTGGAAAATGCGGCATCTTTTATGAAATCTAAAGTTGGTGCGTTTTCTTCCGAAGAAAAAGCACAATGGACTCAAAACCAAAGTTATATTGTATTAGGAAATTTACTTTCTGCAGCAGCAGCAATAAAAGTAGATGTATGCCCTATGGAAGGGTTTGATGCTCAAGCTTTCAATGAAATTCTAGATTTGAACAACAAAGGCTTAAATACCGCTGTGATTGCCACAGTAGGATACCGAAGCGAAGAAGATCAAGCGCAACATTATCCAAAAGTTAGAAAAAGAAAAGAAGAATTATTTACAACCCTTTAAACAAAAATTGCTATGAAAAAGAATTCAATTTTAAAATCAGTATTAATCTTAGCTGTTGCTACAGGAACAGCTGCATTTACAACAACTATGGAAAAGAGAATAGACATAAATGAAAGCTCCATTCAATGGAAAGGAAAGAAAGTGTTAGGATCTCATGAAGGTACTATCAACTTAAAAGATGGTTACCTTGAGATGGAAGGTGATCAACTAACCGGCGGTGAATTTACCGTAGATATGACTACAATACTTGTAACCGATTTAAGCGGTGAAAGCAAAGAAAAGCTAGAAGGTCATTTAAAAAGTGATGATTTTTTTGGTGTTGATACCCACCCTACAGCTTCTTTAAAGATAACAGATGCAACCAAAAATGGAAACACGTATTCTGTAACTGGAGACCTTACCATTAAAGGAACAACCAAGCCAGTAACCTTTGATTTAATAATGGGAGAAAGCGCTGCAACAGCAACTGTTACCATCAATAGAACACACTACGGAGTGCGATATGGTTCGGGAAGTTTCTTTGACAATTTGGGAGACAATACCATTTCAGATAATTTTACCTTAGATGTAAATTTGAAATTTTAAACAGTGGTAATTTGTAGGTTTTAAATTTCATTTCTATCTTTGACCGAAATTATGAAAACTATTATTACACATACTTGGTGGCTTACTTACAAACGAAATTGATCGTGAGTAAAGCACCATGGTATACACTATAAACCAAAGGCTTGTCAATCACGACAAGCCTTTCTTGTTTTTAAAACCTATGACATATCAGTTAACAACACATACAAAAAAAATGCTAGCCGATACCTTAACACCGGTTTCGGTTTATTTACGGTTGCGAGATAAATTCCCAAATAGCCTCTTGCTGGAGAGTAGTGATTATCACGCAAATGATAATAGCTTCAGTTACATTTGTTGCAATCCTATAGCTTCAATAGAAGTAAAAAATGGTGAGATTGCTCAGCACTACCCAGATGGTAAAAAAGCCACCATCACCATACAAGAAGATACAAATGTTCCAGCTATTTTAGACAGCTTTGCAGCATCCTTTTCTTCTGAAGAAACAAACCTCAAATTTATCAATAACGGATTGTTCGGCTTTATGGCTTATGATGCGGTTCAGTATTTTGAAAATATTACCATTTCAAAAAAGGAAGATAATCTGGAAATACCAGATATGTATTATGCCGTTTACCAAAATATTATCGCTATCAATCATTTTAATAATGAAGCATTTCTGTTTGCGCATTGTTATAATTCAGAAAATAACATTCCGCAGCTAGAACAAGTATTAAAGTCTAAAAACTTTGCCGAATACCCCTTCAATACGCAAGGAGAACCAAAAAGTAATATTGACGATGCAACTTTTAAACAATTGGTTTCTACTTGTAAAGCACATTGTGCTCGGGGAGATGTTTTTCAAATTGTGCCTAGCAAACGGTTTTCGCAAGCATTTACCGGCGATGAGTTTAATGTATATCGTGCTTTACGCAGTGTAAATCCGTCACCTTATTTATTTTATTTTGACTACGGAAATTTTAAGATCTTCGGAAGCTCTCCAGAAGCACAATTGGTTGTAAAAAATGATGTAGCAGAGATACACCCTATTGCCGGAACCTTTAAACGCACCGGAAACGATGAAAAAGATGCCGAACTAGCCAAACAACTTTCAGCAGACGAAAAAGAAAATAGTGAACACGTGATGCTAGTAGATCTAGCCCGTAACGATTTAAGCAGGCATGGAAGTAATGTAACGGTAGACACCTATCGCGAGATACAGTTTTTCTCGCACGTGATACATTTGGTAAGCAAAGTGACTGCCCAAAAAGACCCAGAAACTTCCACTCTGCAATTGGTAGCCGATACATTTCCGGCAGGAACCTTAAGCGGTGCTCCAAAACACAAGGCTATGCAACTACTAGAAAAATATGAAAATAGAAGTAGAGAATTTTATGGCGGGGCAATTGGTTTTATGGATTTTAGCGGAAATTTTAACCACGCAATTATCATACGCTCCTTTGTGAGTAAAAATCATACCTTGCACTATCAAGCAGGTGCTGGTGTGGTTTCAGAAAGTAAAGAAGAAAACGAGTTACAAGAAGTATATAATAAATTAGGCGCTTTAACAAAAGCCCTTAAACTAGCAGAAACTATTTAATAATGAACATATTAGTAATTGATAACTACGATAGTTTTGTATACAACTTGGTACATTATCTAGAAGAATTGGATTGCCAAGTAACGGTAAAAAGAAATGACAAATTTCTACTAGAAGAAGCCGAACAATATGATAAAATTTTACTATCTCCAGGTCCCGGTATTCCTGATGAAGCAGGATTATTAAAGGCTGTTATAAAAACCTATGCAGCCACAAAACCCATTTTAGGTGTTTGCTTAGGACAGCAAGCCATAGGCGAAGTTTTTGGCGGAAGCTTGATTAATTTACGTGAAGTGTTTCACGGTGTAGCTACTAAGGCTGAAATTTTAGTAAACGATGAGCCGCTTTTTAAAAACTTAGGTAATGAAATTGAAATAGGTCGTTATCACTCATGGGTTGTTAACAAAGAAGATTTTCCTGATATTTTAGAAATTACATCGGTAGATCCTAACGGGCAAATTATGTCTTTGCGGCATAAGCTTTATGATGTGCGAGGTGTACAGTTTCATCCAGAAAGCGTTTTAACTCCCAAAGGCAAACAAATTATTAAAAATTGGGTAGAAAGTTAACTAAAACAACCTATGCGTAAGATATTGTATTTTTACATAAGCAATGAAAAAAATAGTAATCGCTCCCTTTATATTTTTAATCAAGGTGTATCAAAAAGTGATTTCACCACTTACACCATCAACTTGTAGGTATACACCCACTTGTTCACATTACAGTGTAGAAGCGCTTCAAAAACACGGGCTTGTAAAGGGTGGATGGTTGGCCATTAAAAGAATTGCAAGTTGTCATCCTTGGGGTGGTTCTGGTTATGATCCTGTTCCGCCAAAAAAAGAAAGACACTAAGGTTTAAATAGCTATTGGTTTTCCTATCTTTACAATCAATAAATTATTCTTTTTTTTTAGAAGAAGGTGCTTCAATAATTACGCACATCACTATAAAACTCAATTAAATGACACATTTTTTGGCCTATACCTGGGACCCTTCTGAAGGGATAGACCTTGGTTTTTTTGTAGTACGGTATTACAGCTTAATGTTTGTAGTAGCTTTTACATTAGGATGGTTTATCATGAAACGTATTTATAAAAATGAAAACGTTTCTGAAGAAAAGTTGGACAGTCTTTTTATTTATACCGTTATAGCAACCCTTCTTGGTGCTCGATTGGGACACGTGATTTTTTATCAAACAGAATTAATATGGCAAGATCCTTTAGCAGTATTTTTACCCATTCAAACCGTTCCTGAATTTGAATTTACCGGTTTTCAAGGACTTGCGAGTCACGGTGCAGCCATTGCCATTATCATTGCTATGTTTATGTACAGTAAGCGAATCATTAAAAAGCCTGTACTTTGGATATTGGACCGCATAGTGATTGCCGTTGCCTGCGGTGGTATTTTTGTGCGACTTGGTAATTTTATTAATTCAGAAATTATAGGGAAACCTACCAATAGTGATTATGGAGTAATCTTTAAGCAATTGGGTGAAACTTTTCCGCGTCATCCCGCACAATTGTACGAGTCTGCTGGATATATCATTGTTTTTCTTATTCTTTGGTTTATTTATTGGAAAACAAATAAGCGACAGTACCTTGGTTATATTTTTGGTGCGTTTTTAATACTATTATGGACGGTACGCTTTTTGGTAGAATTTGTAAAAGAAGCACAAGTAGAAAATCGTGCTGAATGGGCTCTTAATACCGGACAATGGTTAAGTATTCCTTTTATTTTAATAGGAGTTTACTTAATGCTTCAAGCCCCAAAACGTAAATATCCTAAAGAAGCATAAACGGTACAAACATCATCTAAACAATGAAAAACAAATTAATTTTTAGTTTCTTATTATTTGTAGTATTTACAGCTTGTAAAGAAAAAAATGAATCACAAACAAGTATAACCAAAGAAGTTTCGTTTACCAAAGAAGGTGAACTTACTATAAAAAAAGCTGAAACCGATTCAACACTTGTCATGCTAGACATTGAAATTGCTGATGATGAATATCAAACTCAGACCGGTCTAATGTACCGAAAAGGAATGCCTAACAACCAAGCCATGCTTTTTATATTTGAAGATGAACAACCGCGTTCCTTTTATATGAAAAACACTGAGTTTGGTTTAGACATCATCTATATTAATAGCAAAAAAGAGATTGTAAATATTCAGAAAAATGCACAACCTCTTGACCCTACTTCACTGCCCTCGCAAGGTGCTGCTCAATATGTATTAGAAGTAAATGACGGGTTGAGTGACTTATGGGGATTGCAACAAGGAGATCATGTAGAGTGGAGTAAAATAGAATAAGTTATCCAAATTTGTTAAAATCTATTTGTGTTTTCCTTTTTCTCCTTTTAATATTTTTCAACTATGTAAGGATCTATTCTTAGTTGTAAAACATTGCTTATTACTACATAAATAGAAAATGTATGAGGACCAAATTCCACATATTTCAAGTAGTTGCTAATCATTTAAGCTTTACAAAAGCTGCAGAGCAATTGTATATATCTCAGCCTGCTATTTCAAAAGCTATTAAAAATCTAGAGGAAGAGTTTAAAACTACTCTTTTTATACGAAGACGAAATTCTATTGAGCTAACCAAAGAAGGGAAATCATTTTTGGTATATACTCAAAAAGTAGTGGCTCTTTTTTCAGAAATGGAAGAAACTTTTACTAAAAAAAATGATGTTTTTCCAGAACGTATAAACCTAGGCGCCAGCACTACGATTTCAAATTATATCATTCCTAAAATAATTGCAAAGTTTAACAATCAATTTCCAACAACTAGATTTAATACGATAGGCGGTAATACTGATATGATTCAAAATATGATTTTAAATGAAGAATTGGATTTTGGCATTACTGAAGGTAGTAATTCAAACCCAAAGCTTACGTTTAAAAAATTTATAAAAGATGAGATTGTACTGGTAACAAACTCAAGTAACAACCAATTAAAAAAGGGTTCAATTTCGCTTGACAACCTACAATCGTTACAACTTATCTCTAGAGAAATTGGCTCTGGAACAAGAGAAATAATTGATTCATTTTTAGTTAAACATGGCTATAAAAAAGTAAACAGAATGCTTACGTTTACTAGTACTGAATCAATAAAAAACTACTTATATCATTCAGATTATTATGCGCTTATTTCTATACACGCTATTTCAGATAATTTAAAAAGCAACAGACTTCAAATTATCGACTTAAAAAACGCATCAATTGAACGGTGGTTTTATTTTGTAAGAAGGACAGGTCACGTATCTAGTACGCTTGATTACCTAGAAAAATATATAAGACTCAATTATAACTTATAGTTATCTCATATAAAAGATTTCATTCCATACCCCTGAAGCCTTACAACTAGTTTTGTATCAGCATTAAAATCTTTGATATGAAAATCACTAGTTCAAAAATAATTTATACAGTAATCATAATAACCTTGTTAACAGGCTTTATAAGTAGTTCTGTAGCATTACTATTGGGGTTTTTATTTAATGTTTTTCTTAAAAATCCGTTTAAAAAATATGAACATAAAAGCATAAGTATATTACTTAAAGTTTCAGTAGTAGGGTTGGGTTTTGGAATGTTTATCAATGAAACGATTAAAACTGGTAAAGAAGGATTTAGTTTAACGGTTTCTACAATTCTTATTACTGTATTTTTAGGAGTTTTTCTAAGTAAACTGTTTAAAATTGATCATAAACTAGGACATCTTATTACATCTGGAACCGCTATTTGTGGCGGAAGTGCTATTGCAGCGATTGCACCAACAATAAGAGCAAAAGGAAAGGTAATAAGTGTTGCTCTAGGTATTGTTTTTCTATTAAACTCTATTGCTTTATTTATATTTCCGCCTTTAGGTCATTTTCTAGAATTAACCCAAAAACAGTTTGGTTTATGGTGTGCTGTAGCAATTCATGATACAAGCTCAGTAGTTGGTGCTGCACTAGAATATGGTGATGAGGCGTTACGTATAGCTACCACTGTAAAGCTTTCTAGAACATTATGGATAATCCCATTAGCAATTTTTTCTATGTTCTTTTTTAAAACTAAGGGTGAAAAAATAAAAATTCCATACTTTATCTTGCTATTTATACTTGCAATTATCATAAACAGTTTTCATCTATTACCTGAATTTTTTACTCAATTCATTGTAGTACTGGCCAAAAGGCTCCTTATTGTTACTTTATTTTTAATAGGAATGAGTATTTCAATTAGAGATATAAAGAGTATAGGGATAAAACCTATATTACTGGCTATTTTGCTTTGGGGTTTTATTTCAATCTTTTCTTTACTTTATATTTTATGAGTACGGTTTTACAATGCAAAACGCCCGATTCAAAATTTGAATCGGGCGTTTTTATATTTCTGAAAAAAACTAGAAGACTTATTTTTTTACAGCTTCTGGTGTTTCTTCCTCTTCTTCTTTTTTCTCTGTAAGGTCTATTCCACGTTTTTTAACTGTATCAAAAAATACAGGTGTTGCAATAAACAATGATGAGTACGTACCTACTACAACTCCTACTATTAATGCAAAGATTAGTCCGCGGATTGATTCTGCACCAATAAGGAAGATAGATAATAATACAATTAAGGTAGTTACCGATGTATTTAACGTACGACTTAATGTAGTATTTAAAGCACTATTGATAATACGGTTAATCTTCCAGCTTGAGTGTTCATTAAAGAACTCTCTAATACGGTCAAAAACAACCACTGTATCATTTAAAGAGTAACCAATTACTGTCAAGATTGCTGCAATAAATGATTGATCAATCTCCATATTAAACGGCATTATTTTATAAGTAAGAGAGAAAATACCCAATACTATAATAACATCGTGGAATACCGCTGCAACAGCACCTAAACTAAATTGCCATCTTCTAAAACGCAATAAGATATATAAGAACACTACAATTAATGAGCCTAATACTGCCCAGAATGAATCCTTTTTAATATCATCTGCAATGGTAGGGCTTACTTTGTAATATTCCATTCTACCAATTTCTTTTCCTTCATCATCTGCTTTAAACTCTTCATATGTCATTCCTGAAGGGAAATTAGGCTTAAGAGTTTCAAAAAGCATTTGCTCTATTTCTTGATCAATTTCGGCACTTGCTTCATCAACCTTGTATTTAGTAGTAATCTTTAATTGATTATCGCTACCATAGGTTTTTGCTTCAGCACTTTCAAAGGTATTGATAAGATCGTTTTCAATTTCTGAAGGATTTACAGTTTTATCAAAACGAACCGTATAAGTACGT
This sequence comes from Marixanthomonas sp. SCSIO 43207, assembly GCF_019904255.1. Classification (GTDB taxonomy): domain Bacteria; phylum Bacteroidota; class Bacteroidia; order Flavobacteriales; family Flavobacteriaceae; genus Marixanthomonas. The sequence continues at coordinate 1,590,109 of NZ_CP063203.1, read as the reverse complement.
CCTCCTACAAAATCTACACCTTGGTTTAATCCATTTGTAAATAAAGAACCTAAACTAATCAAGATTAAAATCCCTGAAATGATGTATGCAACTTTGCGCTTTTCAAGGAACTTGATATGTACATTTTTAAACAAGTTTTTCGTCATACTTGTCGAGCACGTTAATGGCTTTCCATTTTTAGCATACGCATCAATGAACAATCTTGTAATGAAAATTGCTGTAAACAATGAAGTAAGGATACCTATTAATAAGGTAGTAGCAAATCCTTGAATAGGTCCTGTACCAAATACCAATAATATCAATCCGGTTAATCCAGTTGTAATGTTTGCATCCAGAATTGAAGACAGTGCATTGTTAAAACCATCTTTTATAGCATCACGTTGTGCTTTTCCTTTTGCCAATTCTTCACGTATACGTTCAAAAATAAGTACGTTGGCATCAACCGAAATACCTATTGTCAATACAATACCTGCAATACCTGGTAAGGTTAACACCGCTCCTAGACCGGCAAGAATTCCAAAAATAAATAGAATGTTTACTACCAAGGCAACGTCTGCAAATGCTCCTGCTTTCCCGTAGTAGAAAATCATCCATACCAGTACAAAAGCAAGTGCCAAAACAAAAGAAAGTACACCACTACTAATGGCTTCTTGACCTAATGTTGGCCCAACAACTTCAGCTTGAATAATATCTGCAGAGGCCGGTAATTTACCAGCACGTAATACGTTTGCTAAATCTTGTCCTTCAGTAATTGAAAAATCTCCGGTAATTTGACTACTACCACCTGAAATAGGACCGGTAGTAACACCCGGTGCAGAATATACAACATCATCTAGCACAATTGCTATCTGACTTTGATTTTGATATGCTTCACCTGTTAATTCTTCCCATATACGCGCTCCTTTACCGTTCATTTGCATAGAAACAGCAACTTGACCTACTTGATCATACGTTTGAGTAGCGTCTGTTACTACTCCACCAGATAATGGAGGTTCGTTATTTCTGTTTCCTTTAATGGCATACAATGAAGTTACTTCACCTATATCTTCTGTTTCACTTTCTCTAGGCAGGTCCCATACAAATTGTGCGTATTTAAATTCTGCCGGTAATAAAGCACGTACTTGCGGCATGCGCAAATAACTGTTTATTTCAGCAGTATCTTTTAATTTGAATGTAGCTAGAATTGGTCTTCCTTGAAAACCTGGAGAAACCATCTTGTCTAAAATTGGGTTTTCTACAGCTGCTTCTTCTACATCTTCACCTCCTAATAAATCACTAATATCTTCTTCGTCTGTAGTTGTTGTATCTTGTGCAACACTTGTAGAATCGTTTTGTATTTCAGAATCTGTCTGAGCAGTTTCTGTAGCTTCTACATCTTGAGATGCTTCTTCAGTTTCTGAAGCTGTAGCTCCTTTTAATTCTTTCACTTTTTCATTAGCCTGCGAAAGGAAACCGGCCATATCTTCAAACTTGTATACATTCCAAAACTCTAATTGAGCTGTACTTTGTAAAAGTTTTTTAATACGCTCTACATCTTTTGCACCTGGTAATTCTACTAATATTCTTCCAGAATTTCCTAAACGTTGAATGTTAGGTTGTGTTACTCCAAATTTGTCAATACGCTTACGTAATACCTCAAAAGCAGAAAGGATAGACTCATCAATTTTACGTTCCAATACTGTTTTTACATCGTCATTGGACATTGAAGCGTTAATGTCATCTTCAAGATTTTTGTTGAAGAAAATACTTGGAGAAGCTAGTGAATTATCGCCAGGAATGGCCTCAAAAGCTTGAAAAAATGACTCTAGGTAAGTGTCTTGACTATCTTTTTGAAGCTCTACAGCATTGTCTAAAGCTTGGTTAAAAGCAGGATCTTTTGAGTTGTTTGCTAACCCACGTAAGATATCTTGAACTGAAACTTGAAGAATCACATTAATTCCTCCTTTTAAGTCAAGACCTTTGTTAAGTTCTTTGTTTTTAGCAGTGTTGTAGTCAATTCCTAAAATTACAGGATTTGATCCAACAGAATCTAAATAACGTGTTTCTGCCATTTCACGTTCATCGTGTTGGTTTTCCTGCGTGTATTGGCTTTTTGCAAACGCCTCTGCATCGCCTTCAACTTTGTTTGCAATAAATGTAAATGATAATTGGTATAAACTTACCAATCCAAATAGTATTGCAAATACTGTAATGAGTCCTTTATTTTGCATTCTTGTACGTGTTTATATAAATTTTAAAACGTGCAAATATAGGTTTTCAAAAAAGAAATGCCAATATTTTTCTTTTTAAAAACTTTAACAATTCAATTGAATAGAAATTATTATTTTATGAGTAATACCACACCTTTCTATTTCAGTACTTATTTATCTCTGAATAAAACCGTCTTTTTCTATATTTAATAGGCTTTTCGAGAGACCATTCATCTATTATATCAACAAAAAAAAAGCCTCAAATGAATATTTGAGGCTTTACTTATTTTATGGATCTGAATTTATAATTCTAACAATCCGTTGGTTTTGTTAACACCTTCGGCACTTTCTTTTAAGTGATTAATTTCGGCTTCATTTAATTCAATATCCACGATTTTTTCAATTCCGTCACGACCTAATACAACCGGAACTCCAATACAAAGGTCATTTAAGCCATATTGCCCATCTAATAAGGTAGAACAAGGAAAAATTTTCTTTTGATCACAAGCAATAGCTTGTACCAGACCACTTACAGCAGCTCCTGGTGCATACCAAGCAGAAGTTCCTAGCAATTTGGTAAGTGTTGCTCCTCCAACTTTGGTATCTTCTTTTACTTGATCAAGTCTTTCTTCTGAAATAAATTCTGTTACCGGCACACTATTACGTGTAGCTAATCTTGTTAAAGGTACCATTCCTTTATCACTGTGACCGCCAATAACCATTCCGTCAACATCACTTATTGGAGCACCTAATGCTTCAGCCAAACGATATTTGAAACGTGCGCTGTCTAGTGCACCTCCCATACCAATGATTCTGTTTTTTGGAAGATTAGTGGTTTTGTGTACCAAATACGTCATTGTATCCATTGGGTTACTTACCACTATAATGATGGTATTTGGAGAATGTTTTACTAAGTTTGAAGAAACTTCTTTTACAATACCGGCATTGATACCAATTAATTCTTCACGAGTCATTCCTGGTTTACGCGGAATTCCACTGGTAATAACACAAATATCACTATCTGCTGTTTTACTGTAATCTCCTGTTGTACCAACTACACGGGTATCAAATGCATTTAAAGAAGCGGTTTGCATTAAATCCATTGCTTTTCCTTCAGCATAGCCTTCTTTAATATCTAAAAGGACAACTTCGCTGGCAAAATTTTTAATGGCAATATATTCGGCACAACTTGCGCCTACTGCACCTGCTCCTACTACTGTAACTTTCATTCTATTTTTGTTTTTAATGAGTGATTTGTTTTGAAAATTAGTCTCAGTGAGACGTTTGTTGCAAAAGTACAATTATCTCATTTAAAATATGATAAGAAAGGGTTAAAAAGAAAACACCGCTTCTTTAACTAGAAACGGTGTTTTTTTTAAAACTCTTTGTGCGTGTATTACTTACGCGTCAATATTAGCATATTTTGCATTCTTCTCAATAAATTCACGCCTTGGTGGCACCTCATCTCCCATAAGCATAGAGAAAATGCGGTCTGCTTCAGTTCCGTTATCGATAGTTACCTGACGTAAAATTCTAAAATCTGGATTCATTGTAGTATCCCATAATTGTTCTGCGTTCATTTCACCCAGACCTTTGTACCGTTGAATGCTAGCTCCGCCTCCAAATTCTTGATTAATTTCTGCACGTTCTTCTTCAGACCAAGCATATCTGCTCTTTTTACCCTTTTTCAGTAAATATAATGGTGGTGTTGCAATGTAAACGTGACCTGCTTCAATTAAATCTTTCATATAACGGAAGAAGAATGTCAATATTAATGTAGCAATGTGACTACCATCTACATCGGCATCACACATAATTACTATTTTATGATAGCGCAACTTAGATAAATTTAATGCTTTGCTGTCTTCTTCGGTACCAACTGTAACACCTAGGGCTGTGAAAATATTTCGTATTTCTTCATTTTCAAACACCTTGTGCTGCATGGCTTTTTCTACATTCAAAATTTTACCACGTAATGGTAAGATAGCTTGAAAATTACGGTCACGACCTTGTTTTGCTGTTCCACCTGCCGAATCTCCCTCAACTAGAAATACTTCACACTTTTCGGGATCTTGCTCAGAACAATCTGATAGTTTTCCCGGTAATCCTGCGCCACCCATTACGGTTTTACGTTGTACCATTTCACGAGCTTTGCGGGCAGCGTGACGAGCTTGTGCGGCAAGAATTACTTTTTGAACGATGGTTTTTGCATCATTAGGGTTTTCTTCCAGGTAGTTTTCAAGCATTTCAGAAACGGCTTGGCTTACTGCTGCTGAAACTTCTCTGTTTCCTAATTTTGTTTTGGTTTGCCCTTCAAATTGAGGCTCTCCTACTTTAACTGAAACTATAGCTGTTAATCCTTCACGGAAATCATCTCCGGTAATTTCAAATTTCAGTTTATCCAGCATTCCAGATGCATCTGCATATTTTTTTAAGGTAGTGGTTAAACCACGACGAAAACCAGTTAAATGGGTTCCTCCTTCGTGAGTATTAATGTTATTTACATAGGAGTGTAAATTCTCATTAAAGGAAGTATTGTACACCATAGCAACTTCTACCGGAATGTCGTTTTTCTCGCCTTCCATAGAAATAACTTCATTTATGATAGGCTCTCGAGTTTCATCCAAAAACTGAATAAATTCTTTTAACCCTTCTTCACTATGAAAAGTTTCAGATATAAAATCTCCCTTATCATCGGTCTCACGCTTATCTGTGATACTGATAGTAAGTCCTTTGTTTAAAAAGGCAAGCTCACGCATTCTGCTAGAAAGCGTATCATAATTAAAGTGTAGGGTTTGTTTAAATATTTCAGAATCTGGCTTAAAGGTTACAATAGTCCCTCTGTAATCGGTCTCTCCTGTTGATTTTACCGGGTATAATGTTTTACCTCTTTCATATTCTTGCTCCCATATTTTTCCATTGCGATGTACGGTTGCTTTTAACCCTTCAGAAAGTGCATTTACTACTGAAACTCCAACCCCGTGTAAACCTCCTGAAACTTTATAAGAATCTTTATCAAATTTACCTCCGGCACCAATTTTTGTCATAACTACTTCAAGCGCAGAAACACCTTCTTTTTTATGAAGGTCTACCGGAATACCTCTACCATTATCTTTTACGGTAATTGAGTTATCTTCATTAATCCAAACGTCTATAGTATCACAATAGCCGCCCATAGCTTCGTCAATGGAGTTATCTACAACTTCATATACTAAGTGGTGCAGCCCGCGAACGCCTACGTCACCAATATACATTGAGGGTCGCATGCGAACATGCTCCATTCCTTCCAGTGCCTGAATGCTATCAGCACCATATACTTTAATATTTTTTTCGTCCTTCATAAATATAGGTTGTTTTTCAAACTAATACGTAACGAACAAATATAACGAAACCCTTTATAAAATAAAGGCATTCCATTGATTAACCTACATAAGTTATTAACAGATTATTGTGAAGAAAAAAAGCAACATAGCGGTGCTATAATTCTGTCATTGAGTGGGTTTTAAAATATTTACTTTTACCTCACTTTTAATAAAAACCTTTTAAACCTTTAAAGTCGCAACTAGTATCTAGAATTGTAATGTAAAGTTCAAATAATCGACAGAACACTATATTTTTTTTGAAAAATTTATAACAATTCTATCTTTCAGAAGTTATCTTTAAACAAAAATTAGCTATGAAATTTATACTTACTTTATTTACTTGCTTTGCGATGACCGTATTGACAGCTCAAAACTCTCAATCGCAAACATTCCCTAGAATGGATGCCAGCCCTATGGACTTAGCAATGGCTAAACCAGACAGAAATTCACCTCCTATTGCTCGCGTTATTTACAGTAGACCACAAATGAAAGGACGTGAAATTTTTGGTGAATTGGTTCCTTATGGTAAAGTTTGGCGAACTGGCGCTAATGAAGCTACAGAGTTGACAATTTATAAAGCCTTAGAATTAAACAACGTTACCTTACAACCCGGAACTTACAGTATTTACACCATTCCTGAAGCAGATATGTGGACAGTTATTATTAATAAAAACACAAATGTTTGGGGTACTGTTTACAATCAAGAAATGGATGTTGTGCGTATTAAAACTCCTGCCCGTGAAGCTGCTGCACCAACAGAATCATTGTCAATGGTCTTTCGCCCAGAAAATGATGGAACTACACTAATGATAGGATGGGAAAAGACTTACGTAGAAATCCCTTTTAAAATTGCAAAATAGCCCAAAGAACCCTAAGGTATATTGAGGTACTTGTGAGTTTGAAGTGAAACCTTCCATTGTGGGTTTTTCATAACATAATCTACAATGAGAGGCATCATTTCATCTCTCTTACCCCATTCTGGTTGTAAGTATAAAATACAGTATTCATCCACATGCTGTGCTTGTTCTTCGGCAAATTTAAAGTCGTGTTTATTAAACACAATCACTTTTAATTCGTGTGCTTTTTTATAAATTTCAGGTTTTGGTAACTTAATTTTTTTTGGAGATAAGCAAATCCAGTCCCAAGTTCCTGTAAGATCATAGGCACCTGAGGTTTCTATATGAATTTGCATGCCTTTCTCTTTTAATTTTTTGGTTAATGGCCCCATATCCCAAGTAAGTGGTTCTCCCCCGGTAATCACAATTGTTTTACTGTATTTATCGGCATTGTTTACAATAGTATCGATATTGGTAGGCGGGTGTGTTTTTGCATTCCAGCTTTCCTTTACATCACACCAATGGCAACCTACATCGCAGCCTCCTATTCTTATAAAATAAGCTGCTGTTCCTTTATGAAACCCTTCCCCTTGAATGGTATAAAACTCTTCCATTAGCGGAAGCATTACACCTTTATTCACCAAATCTTGTGTTGCTGTTTGCATAGGGTGCAAAATTACAATTTATAGTTGGCAGTTACTACTTAGCCCCAAAGCTTTTTCAATTAAATAGTATAGAATGTAAATAATATTTCAGAAGCTTGTAGACAATTGCTATTTTTATCAAAAATTTAAACCATGGCAAACAAGGAAGCTTTTTTTGACCATATTGAAAAAGGATACACCACTAAAGGTGAATCTATTACACTAGGTGCTGCTATGCTAGAGGGTGAAACACTCACCAATGCATTGGTAAAAGTTCCTTTAAAAACCATGAACCGTCACGGTCTTATTGCAGGGGCTACCGGAACCGGTAAAACAAAATCTTTGCAGGTACTTGCCGAAAACCTTTCAGAAAAAGGTGTTCCAGTTCTTTTGATGGATATGAAAGGTGACCTTAGTGGTATTGCTCAACCTAGTCCCGGTCACCCAAAAATTGATGAACGCCATGAGAAAATTGGAATTCCTTTTACTTCTAAAAAATTTCCGGTAGAAATACTATCCCTTTCTGAACAAAACGGAGTAAGATTGCGTGCAACCGTTAGTGAGTTTGGACCGGTATTATTGTCACGTATTTTGGATGTAAGTGAAACGCAAGCCGGTATCATTTCAGTAATTTTTAAGTATTGTGATGATAATAAACTTCCTTTATTAGATTTAAAAGACTTTAAAAAGATCTTACAATATGCAACAAATGAAGGTAAACAAGAGTTTTCTGAAGCATATGGGCGTATCTCATCTGCTTCAACAGGTGCCATTTTACGAAGGGTTGTAGAACTTGAACAACAAGGTGCCGACTTATTTTTTGGCGAAAAATCATTTGATACCGATGATTTGCTTCGCATAGATGAAAATGGAATGGGCTACATCAATATTGTTAGATTAACCGACATTCAAGATCGTCCTAAACTTTTTTCAACCTTTATGTTAAGCCTATTGGCCGAAATTTACACTACCTTCCCCGAGCAAGGTGACACAGGTAGACCAGAGCTTGTTATTTTTATAGACGAGGCACATTTAATTTTTAAAGAAGCTAGTGACGCCTTGCTAGACCAGATTGAAAGCATTGTAAAGTTAATTAGATCTAAAGGTGTTGGTCTGTATTTTGTAACCCAAAACCCAACCGATGTCCCAGATGCAGTTTTAAGTCAGTTAGGTTTAAAAGTTCAGCATGCACTTCGTGCGTTTACCGCAAAAGACAGAAAAGCAATAAAATTAACCGCCGAAAACTATCCTATTTCAGAATATTATAAAACCGACGAAGTATTAACCAAACTTGGAATAGGAGAAGCATTAGTTTCTGCATTAAACGAAAAAGGAATCCCCACACCTCTTGCAGCAACTATGATGCGCGCTCCAATGAGTCGTATGGATGTTCTTGAAGATAGTGAACTGAAAGATTTGCTAGGTCATTCAAAGCTTATTAAAAAATACAATGAAACTGTTGATAGAGAAAGCGCCTATGAGCTTTTAAATGAAAAAATTGACGTTGCCGAAAAGGAAGAAGCAAAAGAAAAAGCCCAAAAAGAAAAACAAAAGGTAAAACGCAGCAGCAGTAGAAGCAGCAAACAAAACCCTTTTGTAAAAGTATTAAGCAGTCCAACCGTAATACGAAGCGTGTTGGGTATTTTAGGAAAATTATTAAAATAAAAAAAACAGAAACCATTTATATGAAAAAGACACTTTTAGCATGCTTCGTTGCATCCGTATTATTATTTTCTTGTGATTCAGAAAAAGATCCTTTTGCAATTGGAGAAGGAAGCATTGGTAATCTAGACAAAACCATTCAAATGAAAGAGGTAGACTCTATCTTTGCTACCGATTCTATCGTAAAATTAAACCCCATTGAAAATGCATTAGGAACACAAGGAGAGGTTGAGATTTATGATACAGATGGTAATAAGCTATTATTGTTATCACCAGAAGATGAGAACGACCCAAACGCTACTATTACCAACGTACAGGTTTTTGATTCGCGTTACAAAACTGAGAAGGGTCTCAACAGCGCAAGTACTTTTAAAGATGTGAAAACCAATTACACAGTTTCAAAAGTTGAAACCACTATTAACTCGGTAGTTGTATTCTTAAAAGACAGTGAAATTTATTTAACCATTGATAAAAAAGAACTTCCTGAAAACTTACGTTACAATCCCAATGCAAAGATTGAAACTAGCCAAATACCAGATGACGCTAAGTTTAAGTATTTTATGATAGGCTGGGAACCCGAAGCTACTCCAGAAGAAAACCCTTCTGAAAAAGAATAAAATAAACTTAAATCCTCTCAATATTTTGTTAAGCCCCGTTGTCAAACGGGGTTTTTCTTTTAATTTTAATTTGTAACCAAACCAATTTATTATGATTAAAATACTCGGATTTATATTAACAATAGGTGGTGCCATTGCATTAGTTATAGGATTATTAGGTGTTTTTGGCAGCATGAATGTAGGCCTTAGCCCTTGGGCCTTACTCATTTTAGGTATCATTTTCTTTTTTGCAGGAATTGGGTTGCTTAAAAAACGTAAAGACACAGATACTATTGATAAAGAGAACAATTAATCTTTCTTCTGAAGAACATAAATTTATTACACATGTCAAAACCTAGAATTAAAAACGAAGACCAATACGAAGCCCTTCGGGATAAAGGATATAGCAAAGAAAAAGCTGCACGTATTGCAAATACAGAAGACTCAGGCAAAAAAGGTGGAAAAGCAAAACCATATGAAGATTGGACAAAAGACGAGCTGTATGAGCAAGCAAAAAATGTAGGGATTGATGGTCGTTCAAAAATGAGCAAAAAACAATTGATTAACGCATTACGAAACAATTAATGAACATACAACCCTTTCACTTAGCCATTCCCGTTGATAACTTGGAAACTTGCCGAACATTTTATAGAGACACGTTAGGATTTACCGAAGGTAGAAGTAGCGACCATTGGGTAGATTTTGATTTTTTTGGACATCAATTAGTACTGCATTACCAAGAAAAAAACAATACAGAAATTGCTACATCAAACCCTGTTGACGGCAAAGATGTACCTGTACCTCATTTTGGAGTTGTTCTAGACATGGAAACCTTTAAATCTTTTTCGGCTCATTTGCAACGTAAAAACATTACCTTTATCATTAAACCCTATATTCGTTTTGAGGGTAAGCCCGGTGAACAAGCCACAATGTTTTTTAAAGACCCTTCTGGGAATGCGCTTGAGTTTAAAGCTTTCAAAGAAATGAATCAACTTTTTGCCAAATAGACCTATGAAGTCAATTTCACCAAATATAATTAGACAAGTATTTGTTCTTCTACTCATACTACTTATGGGTAGTCTTATTTTTAGAGAAATGCTTCCTTATTTATCAGGTGTTTTAGGAGCAGTTACTATTTATGTTCTGTTGAGAAGCTTGATGAAAAACCTTGTAAAAAAACGCAAGTGGCACCCCGATCTCGCTGCAGGAGTATTAATGCTTCTTTCTTTTATTGGTATTTTATTACCTGTTTCTGGTATTGTACTTATGCTAGGTGATAAAATTGGTAACGCTGTTCAAAATTCTGAAGAAGTAATAAAAGCTTTAAAAGAACAACTGGGACAACTAGAAACGCAACTAGGCTATGACATAAGCTCACAAATTGATACAGCATCAATTTCCTCGTGGATTTCTACACAACTACAGAGTTTTGCCGGCGGTACTTTTAATATGTTTATTGCTATTGGTCTTATGTACTTTATGTTATATTACATGCTTACCAACCGCAAAGAGCTTAAAGAATCATTATTTGATTACATTCCTATTGGAGATAAAAACTTAAAAGAAATTGGTGATGAGGCCAATGCTATGGTACGTGCCAATGCAATTGGTATTCCTCTGGTAGCATTAGCACAAGGAATTGTAGCCCTTATTGGTTTTTTAATATTTGGTGTTGATGACCCTTTCTTTTGGTTTGTAATCACAACCATTGGCTCAATGATACCATTTATTGGTACGTTGGTTGGTATTTTACCTGTTTTTATACTGTCGCTCTCTTCCGGAGACACTTTTCAAGCTTGGGGAGTCTTACTCTATGGATTTATTGTAGTAGGGTCAACAGACAATGTTTTTAGAATGTACGTGCTTAAAAAACTTGATAATGTTCACCCATTAATAACCTTTATAGGCGTTGTAGTAGGCGTTCCCCTCTTTGGTTTTATTGGTCTTATTTTTGGTCCACTTCTCATAAGTTTGTTTCTTATCATCGTGCGCATATACCGAAAAGAATACGGTAAAACAGATCAAAACAAACTCTAATCATGTTTCAGAAATTTGATAAAACAAAATATCCGCCTTCAGAAAAACCTATGATGGTGTGGGATGGAGAATGTGGGTTTTGTAAATATTGGGTTACGCGATGGCATAGCCTAACCGGCAACTCAATTGTATACAAAACCTATCAAGAAGTTGCTCAGCAGTATCAAGACATTCCTTTAAAAGAATTTAAAAAAGCATCTCGTCTTATTGAAACTAATGGCGCTATTTACAGCGGACCCGATTCTGCATACCGCAGCTACACCTACACCAAAAAAAACCATCCTTGGCATCAATGGTATCACAAATATGATTGGTTTACTGCGCTTAGCGATCACGGGTATAATTACATAGCAAAAAACCGTGGGTTCTTTTTTAAATTGACAAAAGCTTTCTTCGGAACAAATCCTAAACGGTTACAACCTTATTGGGTTATTTACCTAATACTGTTTTTGGCAGTTTTTTATGTTCTTCTGAAATTTTTATAACACTTTTTTAAAACACTTTTGTTTTCTGAAGCTGTATCTTTCAGAAAACAAAAAACCCTGACCTATGCTATTTGGCAAAAAGAAAGACAAAGTACATTTTAATCCCGGAAACAGAGATGACGGGACCGAAGAAGCCTACATGAAAGATGAAGTTGATAAAATCAACGAAGAAGATGTTGAAGTTGTTTTAAACAATGAAGAAAACATTGATAAAAAATTTAGTGGAAATAACAGCCTCTCAAAATACCTGGAACTAGGTAGAATAATGATTAGCATGTTGAAAGACGTAAAGAAAGGAACCTACAAAAACATTCCTTGGTTTACCATTGCTACTATTGTTATGGCATTGTTATACGTCCTGAACCCAATGGATATTGTACCAGATTTTATTCCCGGTGTTGGATATATTGACGATGTAGCCATCCTTACGCTTGGTGTTGGCTGGATTGAAAGTGATTTACATCGCTATCTAGATTGGCGTATGGAAAACAATATGGGAATTTAAACGATATTTAATTATCGCATTTTATTTCTACGCTGCTCCCTAGCGAGTAGCGTATTTTTTAACAACATAGCAATAGTCATTGGCCCTACACCACCTGGAACAGGTGTAATGTAAGATGCTTTTTTCTTAGCGTTTTCAAAATCTACATCGCCTTTAAGCACATATCCTTTTGGAGCATCTTCATCAGGCACACGAGTAATTCCTACGTCAATTACTACAGCATCATCTTTAATCATTTCGGCTTTAAGAAAATCTGGAATACCAACGGCAATAATTATAATATCTGCTTGTGAGGTAATTTGAGTAATATTTTTTGTGTATTCGTGAGTTAAGGTTACAGTAGAGTTACCAGGAAATCCACTTCGCCCCATTAATATACTCATAGGTCTTCCTACAATATGACTTCTTCCTATAACCACAGTGTGTTTTCCTTTGGTAGGAATTTCATAGCGTTCTAATAATTCTAAAATACCAAAGGGAGTTGCCGGAATAAAAGAGGTCATATCTAAAGACATCTTTCCGAAGTTGGTAGGGTGAAACCCATCAACATCTTTATCCGGATTTACTGCCAATAATACTTTTTGAGTATCAATTTGTGGTGGTAATGGCAACTGAACAATAAAACCGTCAATAGCTTCTTCATTGTTTAGCTTTTCAATCTTGTCCATCAACTCTACCTCACTAGTTGTACTAGACATCCTTACCAACGTTGACTCAAAGCCTACTTTTTCACAAGCTTTTACCTTAGTATTCACATAGGTCATACTTGCACCATCATTACCAACAATTATAGCTGCCAAATGTGGCACCTTTTCATTCTTGGCTTTCATTTCATCTACTTCAGCTTTGATTTCAGCTTTAATATCATTTGATATTTTTTTACCGTCTAGAATTGTCATTTGTGTTGGTTTAAAACCTCTTGATAGTTGTTGAGGTAATATTAATTATTTTGAAAAAACCTATGTCATTATGATAGATTAGTACAACTTAAAAAATTTTAAAAGCATTATCGCATTTTATTCATCATTTGCATCATCTTGCGGCCTCCGCCTCCTTGCATCATCTTCATCATTTTACTCATCTGGTTAAATTGTTTGAGTAATTGATTTACTTCTTGTACAGATGTACCACTACCTTTGGCAATACGTTTTTTGCGACTACCATTGATAACTGCCGGTGTGCTGCGTTCTTCAGGAGTCATTGATTGAATAATAGCTTCAATTCCTTTAAAGGCATCATCATCAATATCAATACCTTTAAGTGCTTTACCAGCTCCGGGTATCATACCAACCAAGTCTTTCATGCTACCCATTTTTTTAACTTGCTGGATTTGCTTGATAAAATCATCAAAACCAAATTGGTTTTTAGCGATTTTCTTCTGAAGCTTGCGCGATTCTTCTTCATCAAACTGCTCTTGAGCACGTTCTACAAGAGATACTACATCTCCCATTCCTAAAATACGGTCTGCCATACGTGCTGGGTGAAAGACATCGATTGCTTCCATCTTTTCACCAGTACCTATAAATTTAATAGGTTTATTTACTACACTTTTAATGGAAATAGCAGCACCACCACGCGTATCACCGTCTAGCTTAGTTAATACTACTCCATCAAAATCTAGACGCTCATTAAATGTTTTTGCGGTATTAACTGCATCTTGTCCAGTCATAGCATCTACCACAAATAGTGTTTCGTTTGGCTTAATAGCCTTGTGAATATCTGCTATCTCGGTCATCATCGCTTCATCAATCGCTAATCGACCTGCGGTATCAATAATTACTGTATTATGACCATTTTGTTTTGCGTGAGCTATTGCATTTTGTGCGATTGCTACAGGATTTTTATTTCCTTCTTCACTATAAACATCTACTTTAATTTGCTCTCCTACTACGTGCAACTGGTTAATAGCTGCAGGACGGTACACATCACAAGCTACAAGTAATGGTTTTTTTGTCTTTTTTGATTTTAAGTAATTTGCTAGTTTACCAGAAAATGTTGTTTTACCACTACCCTGTAAACCTGACATTAAAATCACACTAGGAGAACCACTTAGGTCAATCCCAGCGGTATCGCCACCCATTAATTTGGTAAGTTCATCTTTTACCAACTTTACCATTAATTGTCCTGGCTTTAATGTTGTCAATACATCTTGACCGAGCGCTTTTTCTTTAACAGTGTTGGTAAATTCTTTGGCAGTTTTAAAGTTAACATCGGCATCTAGCAATGCACGACGAACTTCCTTTAGGGTTTCGGCTACGTTTACTTCAGTAATTTGGCCGTGTCCCTTCAGGACGTGCATGGCTTTATCTAACTTATCACTTAAATTATCAAACATATTCTTTATACTTTAAAATTGAAGTCCCATTAAAGGGTTATAGGGTTGCAAAGATAACATTCTGAAAGGGAGTTTCAAAGTGATTTTTAAAGTACTAAATACTTATTTCTACACTTATACTTCTTTTAGGTAATTACCTAGATTCTTATTTCAGTTTAGAAAACATTATCACTCTTTTAACATAGGTTTATGCTTATAAACGATCAAATGGCTAGAGAATGCTGTATGTTTGATACAAGATAAATATAAAAATATTGTTATGAAAAAGTTAGGATTATTGGCTACGCTAAAAGCCAAGGAAGGAAAAGAGGACGAAGTAGCCCAATTTATCAAAGGCGCTGTAGATCTCGCTCGACAGGAAGACAAAACCCTCACGTGGTATAGTTTTAAGATTGATGATTCCACCTTTGGAATTTTTGATACGTTTGAAAACGAAGCAGGAAGAGATGCTCATTTAAATGGCGAGATTGCTAAAGCATTGATGGAAAATGCAGACCGTTTACTTAGCGAAGATCCAGATATTAAGAAGATTGATATTCTTTCTGCTAAATAGATTAGGACATATTACAAAATTTTTTGGTATAATTAAAAACACCCGTATTCACGGGCATTTATATGAGCAAACAACATTTATTACAGCCCTATACTATGGGCGATTTAAAACTACCCAACCGTGTGGTAATGGCACCTATGACGAGAAGCCGTGCCAATAATCCTGAAAAGAAACCAACCCCTGATAAACATGCTATCTATTATAAGCAACGTGCTTCAGCTGGATTAATTATTACGGAAGGTTCGCAGGTTTCGGAACAAGCAGTGGGGTATATCCATACTCCCGGAATCCATACTCAAGCCCAAGTAGACGGCTGGAAAGAAGTTACCAAAGCTGTTCATGAAGCAAACGGTCGCATATTTATTCAATTATGGCACGTAGGTCGCATGTCACATCCAGATTTTCATAACGGTGCGTTACCACACTCACCATCTGCTATTAACCCAAATGCTCAATCATTCACTCCAGAAGGTTTTAAAGACACCGTAACCCCAAAAGAAATGACCGTGGCAGATATAAAACAAACTGTTCAAGATTTTGCAGATGCTGCTAAAAACGCTATGAAAGCTGGTTTTGATGGCATTGAAATACACGGTAGTAACGGATATTTACTTCATCAATTTTTTAATGCAACATCCAATAAACGAACCGATGATTATGGCGGAAGTATTGAAAACAGAGCTCGTTTCTTGTTTGAAGTAATTGATGCTATCAAAGAAGTTATGCCTGAAAATAGAATTGGTTTACGAATGAACCCCTCGCTACACGGTATTTTTGGAATGGAGCTTGACAAAGAAACCATACCTACTTTTGATTATATAATTGAAAAACTTAATGAATACAATCTTGCTTACCTCCATTTAAGTGAACCATTCAATGATGTAAGCGATGTACCTTTTGCTAAAACCGAAATCGCCAAAAGATACCGCCCTATTTACAAAGGCACTTTGATGATTAACACCAATTTTGATCAAGAAAAAGGTAATGCAGTCATAAAACGTGGAGATGCAGATTTAGTAGCTTATGGAAAACCATACATAAGCAATCCTGACCTAGTAGAGCGATTTGAAAAAAACATTCCTTTAAGTGACTGGGATAAAGACACTTTTTACACACAAGGCATAGAGGGTTACATAGACTATGAAGCAAAAGCTAGAGAAGATAGCCCTGTTTCGTCATAAATTAACAATTAAAATAAGAAAACCATGGAAGAGCAATTAGAAGGATTAAAAACAATCAACCCGGCTACGGGAGAACTAATACAACACTATACATTTATGACAGATAAACAAGCTGAAGATTCAGTAAAAAATTGTCATGAAGCTTTTTTAAAATGGAAAACAACACCCATTGAAGAGCGTGCAAAAATCATCAAGGCTATAGGTCAAAGTTTACAAAAGCACAAAGACGAACTCGTACAAACAATGACCCAAGAAATGGGTAAATTACTTAAGCAAAGTAAGCAAGAGGTTGATTTATGCACCAGTATTTGTGATTACACAGCCGAAAATGGCCCTAAAGAGTTAGCAGATGATGAACGCGAGTTACCCAACGGTGGTAAAGGTGTTATCACGTATTCTCCTATAGGGGTAATCTACGGAATTCAACCATGGAATTTCCCAGCCTATCAAGTAGTACGTTATTCAATAGCCAACCTAATGGCTGGTAACGGGGTGTTATTAAAACACGCTGAAAATGTTACCGGAAGCGGCAAACTACTTGAAAAAATATATACTGAAGCCGGCTTACCAAAAAACTTGTTTACAGTACTGTTGATCAATCATAAACAATCTGATGATATTATTAAAAACAAATTGGTACGAGGTGTTACCCTTACCGGAAGCCCTGAGGCAGGAAAAGTAATTGGTAAAAAAGCCGGAGCACAATTGAAAAAAACAGTCTTAGAATTGGGAAGCAACGATGCATACATTGTACTTGATGATGCAAATATTGATAAAGCTGTAAAGCATTGTGTTAATGGTCGCGTCTATAATAATGGAGAGACGTGTGTAGCAGCAAAACGCTTTATTGTTGTTGATAAAGTATATGATGAGTTCAAAGAGGCTTTTGTTAAACGTATGAAAGGAGTTACTCATGGAGACCCTACGGACGAAAACTCAAAAATTGGCCCTATGGCTAGAGAAGATCTTAGAGACGACTTACACAAGCAAGTGACTGAAAGTGTAAAAAAAGGCGCAAAGGTTTTATGTGGCGGTGAACTTCCTGAGGGAAAAGGATTTTACTATCCCGCAACCGTATTGGAAAATGTAGAACCTGGTCAACCAGCCTATGATGATGAGCTGTTTGGTCCTGTGGCATCCTTAATTCATGCAAAAGATGCTGAAGATGCCATGCGTATTGCAAACGACAGTCGTTTTGGTTTAGGTGGCGGTATTTTTTCTGAAAATACAGAAAAAGCCTTTGATCTTGCCAAAAACCACTTTGATACAGGTATGGTGTTTATCAATTCATTTGGGTTGGCGCAACCTAATATGCCATTTGGTGGAGTAAAAGATTCAGGTTATGGACGTGAACACGGTGGTTTTGGTATTAAAGAGTTTGTAAATGCAAAAGCGGTGATGCAGTTGAGTTAAGATCAAAATTGGGGCTTCGACACATTCTGCTCTCACGAGCAGAACACTCAGCCACCTATAATTTTGGTCACGATCAATAAAAAAACCGATTACTAATTTTAAAACGAAATTATATGAATACAATTAATTTAGAACAAGCAGAAAAGATGATTGCGGCGGCTAAGGCCAAAGCGAAAGAAATAGATACTAAAATGAACATAAGCGTGGTTGACGCCGGCGCCAATCAAGTGGCATTTGTCCGTATGGATGGTGCTTGGTTAGGAAGTGCAGATATTGCCCTTAAAAAAGCCAAAACAGCCCGCTTTTTCGATATGAACAGTGGGGAAATTGGTAAACTCTCACAACCGGGAGAATCACTTTACAATATTGAACACTCAAACGGAGGATTAATTTCATTCCCAGGTGGAATACCTGTTACCAATAGCAATGGAACTATTATTGGTGCTATTGGCGTAAGCGGAAGCACCGTTGATGATGACCACACGGTAGCAAAAGCTGGTGCCGAAGCATTATAAAAGCAACGTGTTTGAAAAAAAGAGAAAGCGGGCTGATTTAGCTCGCTTTTTTTATATCACATTATCAATTCTGAAATACCTACTCACCTCTTTCTATGCTTTTGGTCACCCTTTATTTTACTCTGGTTCGGGGTTTGTTCGGGAGACGGTATATTTTCGGAAAATAACCCTAACCCGTTCCCGAAGGAACCCCGAAGGAAACCCGAAGAAAACCCCTAAAAAAAGAGGTTTTTCACTCAATAAGTAGCAAACAAATGCAGAAGAATGCAACCGCCGTCATTCTAAGTCACTTATTTGCAAGTAAAGACGTTTTGATTTAATATTCATTATTACTATCCATCCCTTAGGAAAAAATTTATAAAATTTAAAGAAACCTTAACTATAACCACAGAAGTATGCCGTAAGGAAAGCGGTACCTTATCGTACCAATTCTTTGTAAAATACTATTAAGCTAAACATAGCTTACATTAATTAATACTAAACAAAAAAAGAGAGATGAATTTAGAAAACAACATTAAAGGAAAAGTAGTAGTTATAACAGGAGGTAGTAGTGGATTAGGTGAAACAACTGCACGTCATTTAGCAAGTAAAGGAGCCAATGTCGTGTTAGGTGCGCGGCGTGAAGAACGTCTTCAGAAAATAACCGAAGAAATCAACGCCGAAGGCAACGGAAAAGCTACCTATATTGCCACAGACGTTACCAAAAAAGAACAAGTAAAAGCCTTGGTAGACAAAGCAGTTTCTGAATTTGGGAAAATTGATGTGATGGTAAATAACGCAGGTTTAATGGCGATTGCACCAATGAGTGAAACCAAAGTAGATGAATGGGACCGCATGATAGATATTAACGTGAAAGGTGTTTTATATGGTGTGGCTGCTGCTTTACCAGAATTCCAAAAACAAGAATCGGGTCACTTTATCAATTTATCATCTGTAGCAGGAGTTAAAGTATTTAGTCCCGGCGGAACTGTTTACAGCGGAACCAAGTATGCTGTTCGTGCCATATCTGAAGGATTACGTCACGAAGTAGGTGACAAAATACGAACCACCTCTATTGAACCTGGTGCTGTAGAATCTGAACTAAAACACGGAAGCACACACAAAGAAAGCTCTGAAGCTGTTAATGATCTATACAACAATGTTGCTATACCTTCAGACTCAGTAGCTAGAACAATAGCATTTGCTATTGAACAACCTGCAGATGTTGATGTAAATGAAATAGTACTTCGCCCAACAGCGCAAGAATTTTAAGCAATATAATTTATCAATCCATATGTAAAGGCTGTAAAATACTTTAATTTTACAGCTTTTATTTATGCATTACGCTATAAGTAATATTCTAAAACATCATATAACCCTACAAGCATGATCAATAGTAAGTCTATCCTTTTAATTATAGCAATCTTCATAAGTACGTTCACTTCGGCAAATGAACTTTTAAAAAAGTACTTGCTTTTTACCCCACAAGAAATAACAATTAATACCGATTCAATTGCTATTAATCAAAGTCAACTTTCAGACCTAAATGAATTTTTAAAAAAAAGCATGCAAGAGGCTTCAGCCGGAGAGTGGAATCTGAGAGCCGGTACCAAAATGCTTACCATAAATTTTCAAATACAAGCTGGGTTACCCCATTTTGATGCATACCATTTGAATATTGAAAAAAATACAATTCATATTTCAGCTAAAAACACAACAGCGCTAAGGTATGCAAAACAAACGCTTTCTTACTTGCTTAACAACGCAAAAACTGAACAACAATCTCTTCCTGAATTACAAATAAACGATTGGGCAAATTTTGAAAAAAGAGGATATATGCTAGATATTAGCAGAAACAAAGTGCCCACTATGGAAAGTCTTTATCAACTTATTGATCAATTGGCTTCGTGGCGCATTAATGAGTTGCAATTATACACCGAACATACTTTTGCTTACAGAAACCACCCAATAGTATGGAAAGATGCTAGTGCACTTACTGCTTCACAAATTAAAGATCTTGATTACTACTGCTTAAAAAGAGGAATTGACTTGGTCCCTAATCAAAACTCATTTGGTCATATGGAAAATTGGCTTAAACATGATGAGTATTTAGAGTTAAGTGAATGTGAGACCAACTGTAAAACCATTTGGGGAAATAAAAAAAGAACTGCCTTGGCACCCACAAACCCAAAATCTTTTGAATTAATGCAAGAGCTTTATGCCGAGTTATTGCCAAACTTTACAAGTAAGTATGCCAATATTGGTGGTGATGAGACTTTGGAGTTGGGGCTTGGTAAATCAAAAGCGTTAAGCGAAGAAATTGGTAAAGGAACCGTGTACCTCAACTTTTTAAAAAAATTAAACGCCGAGGTAAACAAAAATGGTAAAAAAACTCAGTTTTGGGGAGACATAGTGTTAAACCATCCTGAGCTCATCAAAGACATACCCACCAATATGACAGCCCTAGTTTGGGGGTATGATGCTACGTATCCTTTTGATAAAAATTTGACCGAGTTTCACAAAGCCGGATTAGATTTTTATGTGTGTCCCGGTACCTCTACTTGGCGTTCAGAAATAGGTAGAAATCACAATGCATTTATAAATTTGAAAGAAGCCGCAATCGCCGGTAATAAATATAAAGCAAAAGGCTATTTAATTACAGATTGGGGTGACTATGGCCACTTTCAGCCAAAATCTGTAAGCTACCCTACTTTGGTTTTGGGTGCAAATTACGCTTGGAATTATTCTGAAAAAACAAGTAACAACTTGGAGTTTCTTCTTACTAATTATGTTTTTAAAGATGCTAGCGGTTATACAGCCAAAGCTTTATTAATCTTAGGAAATGCTTACACAAAAGCCGATATTCCTGAAGGAAATTCAAATGCTTACCATTTAATGATACGCCGCTATAAGTGGACAATGCAAGGGCATTATCAAACCAAACACCTTAACACTTCGGGACTATTAGCTGCTCGAGCAGAGATTGAAAAAGGAGTAGAAATGCTACAAAAAGCCAAACCTACCGCTGCAGATGGCAAAATTAGTATCAAAGAATTAAAACAAGCTTCAAAACTTGCCCTCTTCGGAATTAAATTAGGTCTGGAACGTTTGCAAGCAAAAGATATGGCTACCAAAAATATTCCACTACGCAAACGAAAAGAACTTGCTAAAGAATTAACTTCAATTATTGACAGTCATAAAACAGTTTGGTTAACCAGAAACCAAGCAGGCGGACTTCAAGATTCAGCACAAAAACTAGAAGATCTCGTTACCTACCTTAATGAATAGTAAAAGAATGAAACAGTTTATGTAAATTTAATAATCTGGGTATTAACGGGTTTTTAATTTTTGTGTATCTTTAACACAACCAATCACTTATCACCTACTGCAACATTATGGTATCTCGTAAAACGGTTCGGGATGTATACCGTGTTATAGTACTGTTGTAGTTTTGAAAACATATTACCTCATAGTTTTTTTATTTGCTTTTGGCAGTGCTTTTGCACAACGCCCCCTTCCTGAAGAGTGTTTGCTTAAAAAAAGCAATCAAGAATGGATTAAAGAATTTAAAAAGACCGAAACCATTGGTTTTCAACTGGAATTAATCAAAGAAAAACTTTTTGCAGATGCAACCTATCTTGACAATGAAAAAAAAATAGTTGCCAAAGAAGATCGCTGTGGCTGTCCTATAAGGTTTGGTATAATTATTCCCGGAAGAAACTGGTTGGTACTTGACCTAAGTGAAAATCCTGTACTTGAAGAGCTTTTCCCAGATTTGAATGAAGAAACCATCTCTAGAATTAAATTAAGCGAATTTGAAGAAAACAAATTAAACCGGTATGCGGTAGATAAATGCTCTGGAGTAACATTATACAGTGACAGTAGAGATCTAAAAAGAAGAATTAGAAAATTAAACTTAGACGCTTCTTCTACAAATAAATAATTCATACCTTTTCAAAATTATTAATTATACACTTTATAGATTATTTCAATGAAATACCCAAGTCTATTAATCACTCTATTTTTAAGCACGGTCATCTTTGCACAAACAGACCAAGAAAAAGTAGAAGCAACCGTTTCAAAAGGAGATATTGAAGGTCATATTTATTTTCTTTCAGATGATTTATTGAAAGGACGTGAAACCGGAACGCCCGAAAATAAAATTGCGGCATCCTACTTAGCAAATACCTTTAGGCGGCATGGCGTTAAGCCCAACCCGCTAACTAATGATTATTATCAAGAAGTGCCTTTACAAGCTATCACACCGCCAAAAAACAGTACACTTTCTGTTGAAGGAAAAGAATATACAAACAAAGTAGTTTTAAACGCTTCAAAAATAAATTACACCGGTGATGCAATTTATATAGGATACGGTCTAGAAAAAGACTATCAAAACATCAACGTAGAAGGAAAAGTTGTTTTAATAAAAGCCGGAGGTCCAGATGCAAAAGACGCTCGCAGTGCTTTTGGTTTGCGAGGAAAAAAGATGGAATTGGCAAAAAAAGCTGGAGCGTTGGCAATTATAGAATACATCAATGCAGCACCACAAATTTGGAGCTATATTGATCATAATTTTAACAGCCAACGACTTGAAATTTCTCAATCAAAAAATCAAAACTCAAAAGAAACACCTTTTAGTTATGTATGGGTACAAGACATAAATGAAACACACGCTGCTTCTTTTACACCCAAAAAGAAATACCCTATCCAGCTAACAATGCAAGAGGAAAGTCTTGAAATAATTCGTACCCAAAATGTAGTTGGTATTGTTGAAGGCACCGACCCACAATTAAAAGACGAATATATTATTTACTCAGCACACTATGATCATGTAGGAATTGGTCAACCCGATAAAACAGGAGATACAATCTATAACGGCGCGAGAGATAATGCAGTAGGAGTTACAACTGTATTAAGTATGGCAGAAAACCTAGCCGCCTACCCCACAAAACGATCAGCTTTATTTATTCTATTTACTGCTGAAGAAAAAGGTTTACTAGGAAGCGAATTTTACACACAAAACCCTATTGTACCGCTTGAGCAAATGGTATACTGTTTTAATAGTGACAACGGCGGATACAATGATACTTCTATCGCAACAATTGTGGGACTAACTAGAACTACAGCAGAAGAAAACATAAAAAATGCTGCTGCTGCTTTTGGCTTACAAGCCATGGAAGACCCTGCACCCGAGCAAGGATTGTTTAACAGAAGTGACAATGTACATTTTGCTCGCAAAGGAATTCCTTCTCCCACTTTCTCATTAGGCTTTACAGATTTTTCTAAAATTACTACCTACTACCACCGTCCCAATGACGAAGCAGACACCCTTGATTATGATTATTTATTGAAGTTTTTTAAAGCCTATGTATTATCTGGAAGAAATATTGCCAATGATTCATCAACACCTTTTTGGGTATCTGGCGACCCTTATGAAAGTGCCGGAAAAAAGCTATATAATAAGCAATAACTGTTTTAAAACAGAACCTATTAAAAAGCCTTTCTTAACATAGAAAGGCTTTTTTGTAGGGCAAAAGAAGGTTACAACTTCGCAAAAGTTAAAAGATCGGTACTACCATCACCACCACTCACATCTTTTAAATCTACTAGAACATCTGTAAATTGTTCAACATCCCAATCATCATTTAAATCATCAAAAGGGTCATTTTCATTGTCTATTTCAAAGTTTAAAACCAGATCTAAGCCTGAGCCACTTGTCACTACACTCCACGTTCCATTCACGGTATTGCCATTACTCTGTGCAACTGCAGTTCCGTCTGTGTTAAATGTAAACGTATAACCATTATAATCATTGGTTTCATCATCACCGTCATCTATATAACTTTGAACAAACCATTGCCCGTCAATTAAAATGATTTCTAGGTTTTCTGTATTTCCGCCTCCATTACAGTCTTCATATGGATTTCTTCCGAAGTTTAAATAATCGGTGCCTCCATTGCCGCCACTTACATCAATGAGTTCAATACTTTCTGAATTAAAATTGCTTACATCCCAATCATCATTTAAATCATCAAATGGATCATTTTCACCAGTAATTTCAAAATTAAGTAGTAAGTCAAGCCCACTACTGCTATTGGTTACAGTCCAGGTTCCGTTTATTGTATTGTTTGCTGAAGTTGCTACTACTGTTTCATCTGAATTAAAATCAAACTCATAAGCTACATAGTCACAAGTTTCATTTGTACCATCATCTTCTAGTAAATTTACATACCAGATATCATTGGTTAAGGTGTTTATAAATCCTGCTGTATCACCGTTGCCACCACCGCCGGTAGTAGGCGTTCTTTCAAAAGTTAGGTAATCAACACTTCCGTCACCACCACTTATGTGTTTTAATTTTATAATATCTTGAGTTGCTTCAATTATATCCCAATCTTCATCTAGTTCGTCAAAAGGGTCATTGTTTCCGAAGAAAAGTTCTAGGTCTGGTGTACTACTTGTTGTTAAATTCCAATTACCATTTATGGTGTTGGTGCCATTGGTAGCTTGTGCGCTATTATCTGTAGCAAATGTAAATTCATATCCTCCAAAATCTGAGGTTTCATCTTCATCATCAAAAAAATAGGTTAAATACCAAGAGCCGGAAGTTAATATGCTTTCAAAGTCATTTGGAATGGTATTTCCGCCATTTGATGAACAATCTGTTATAAGAGTTACTAATTCAGCATTGCTGTTTACTTCAACGGCACTTCCATCTTTTAAAATTACGTTTATAGGAAAATCTATTTCAATGTACGTTCCGCTTTCTAGGGAGAGTAAAAAGCTTAATAGTTCTGTATCATTATTTACTGTTTGAGTACCTATTTGTTCTTGACTTGAATTATAAATAAAGAAGTTAATAGGATAAACAAAGTCTAAACAATCTATAGGTTCATTATTATTTTGATCTGAAGTTCTAATTAATAGGTTACTAAATTCTGAATCTACTTCTACAGTGTTTGAGTTGGGATCTGAAGTTGGCTGATCATCTTCTTTTGAACATGCGGTTGCCAAAAGTAAAAACAAGCCTACTAAAACTGAAATGTTGGTTAATCTTTTCATCATTATATCTTTTTGGGTTTTGTATTAATAGAACAAGTTGCTAGTAAAAAACCCTACCATATAATTGATTTTTAATTCTGAAAGTCAACTATAAAAAAACCACCTTACAAGTAAGATGGTTTTTGAGGAGTTAATAAAATGAAATATTAGATTTTTTCAAAAACGAGAATATCTGTACCTCCATTTCCGCCGCTTACGTCAATTAACTCAATTTTTGAAGATGATATCGATGTTATATCCCAATCGTCACTTAAATCATCAAAATCATTTGATTCGGGAACATTAAAAAACAAATTAAAATCTACGTCATCAGAGCTTCCGTCATCATCATCAGATGAGTTGCTACTGTCATTTATTGACCAAGTTCCTAAAACTGTCAATTCGCCCCTACTCGCCATCACACTACCGTCATTTTTAAAATCAAAAATAAAACCTGTAAAATCATTTGTTTCATCTTCTCCCGAGTCTATAAATGAGCTTATTCTCCAAGTACCGTTTTGAGTGTTTTGAGTAGCTTGAGTGATGTTAATTTGATTAGAGTTATTACTATCACTATCATCATCTTCAGAACAACCAACTAGCGTGATTATAAAGATGAATATTGAAAAGATTGTTGCTATTTTAGTTTTCATAATTATGTATTTAAGGAGTTGTATTTAATTTTTTTCAAAAGTCAATGTGTCTTCTATATTACCACTACTATCTCTAATGATAAACGTAACAGAGTCTTGGGTATATTGCAATACTTTGTATTCATCATCATCTGCATCATTAATTGGGCTGTCCATATCAAACTCAAAGTTTAAATTTTGACCTACTAATGTGACAATCCATATTCCATCAACAGTTGAAGAACCGTTGGTTGCAGATACTGTTTGGTTTGATAAGAATGTAAAGTCATAACCATTGAAAACAGCGGTCTCATTATCGCCATCGTCTAAATAGGTTTTGACAAACCAAGTTCCATCTTGAAGAATATCACGTAGTTCTTGCGGGTCTGGATCATCACCACCGCCACCGGTATTGGGTTCGCGTTCAAAAGTTAATAAATCTGTGCCGCTACCTCCACTATTATCGCTTAAACGCAAGATTATATCTGAAGATTCAAGTACATCCCAGTCATCATTCAACTCTTCAAAAGGGTCATCACTACCTGAGTTTTCAAAATTAAAAACAATATCAAAGCCACTATCATCATCTTCAACAGACCAAAAACCATTTATCGTTTCTGAAGCATTTTCTGCTATCGCTGAACCATTTGTAAAAAAAGTAAACTCATAACCATTATAATCATTGGTTGCGTTATTTCCATCGTCTTCATACAAGGTTATAAACCAACTTGCCGTGGTAAGATTTTCAATAAGGATATTCAAGGCTTCATTTGAGCCGTCATTGTTTGGGTTGCGCTCATACGTTAAATAATCAACACTTCCATCACCACCGCTTATATGTTTTAGTCTAATTATTTCTGAAGTTGCTTCTAGTATTTCCCAATCTTCGTCCAATTCATCAAACGGATCATTATTTCCGAAGAAAAGTTTTAGATCTGGTGTACTGCTTGATGTTACATTCCAAGTTCCGTTAACCGTGTTGGAGCCGTTGGTTGCTTGTGCTGTATTATTTGTTGCAAAGGAAAATTGGTATCCTTCAAAATCACTGGTTTCATCAAAATCGTCAAAAAAGTACGTTACATACCAACTTCCGGTTGTAAGGTTTTCTTCAAAATCGCTTACACCTCCATCATCATCACTATCATCACAATTTGCATTGGTTAATAGATCTTCAAGCT
Organism: Marixanthomonas sp. SCSIO 43207; assembly: GCF_019904255.1. Lineage (GTDB taxonomy): Bacteria > Bacteroidota > Bacteroidia > Flavobacteriales > Flavobacteriaceae > Marixanthomonas. The sequence continues at coordinate 1,562,966 of NZ_CP063203.1, read as the reverse complement.
CTTGATTATTGGCAACTTCAATAGTACTTCCATCTTGTAAGATTACTGAAATAGGAAAACGTATACTCACTATATCATTTTCATCTAGGCTAAATAAAAACAAATACAACTCTGCATCATTATTAATTGTAATGGTTTGTGTTTGTTCTGTGCTTGAGTTAAAAACAAAAAAGTCAATTGGGTATATAAAATCTACGCAGTCAATTTCAGACTGTCCTTGACAGGCAGCAATGAGTGCGTTTAATTCTGCCTGATCATTGATAATAATTTCAGAAAAATCTTGAAGTATAAGGGTTATAGGAAAAACAATCTCAAGCGTATCTGTATCATTAGGAAATTGGTCAAATACCGCTTGAATTAATGCAATATCGGCTTCACTTTCAATTACAAGTTCTTGACCATTGGCAATTACTGATACCGGATATTTTACTTGAGAACAACTGTTTCCATCAATAATATCATCATTACTTCCTGGGTTTTGTGAGGTACGAAGCATTAAATTGGTTAAGGTAGAATTTGCAGTGATGGTTTCATCTTGGTCGGTTTCATCAATAAATTCGGATTCCTCTTTTTGACAAGCAGAAAAAATCAACCCAAAAAGGATTAAAAAAGTAAATAATGTAATTTTTCTTTTCATGGTTTATGCTTTGTGTTGTTATAACAAGTAAGCTGTAAAAAACCCTACCTTGATTTTAAACTTTTTTTTTAGATATATTTGGTAAGCACACAAACTGCTTTATGAATAAAAATACGACAATTTGCAATGAAAACACTTTTAGCAAAGTGTATAACGAGCACAGTCAAGCAATTTGGCGGTTTATTTTTTTTAAATGCGGTGATAAAGCACAAGCAGAAGATCTAGTACAAGATGCCTTTGTAAAGTTATGGCAAAACTGCGCCAAAGTTCCCGTAGATAAAGCAAAATCCTTTTTATATACCATAACCAATAATGCTTTTTTAAATGAAGTGGCACATAAAAAAGTGGTTTTAAAACATGCTAAAAACAAACCAAACTCGATAGAAAATCAATCTCCTCAATTTTTAATGGAAGAAAAACAATTTCAAAAAAAATTGCAAGATGCTATTGCGCGTTTATCTGAAGCACAACGCACAGCTTTTTTACTAAATAGAATTGAAGGAAAAAAATATAAAGAAATAGCCGAAATTCTTGACATTTCAGTAAAAGCAGTTGAAAAAAGGATGAGCCTTGCTTTAAAAACGCTTCGGGAAGAAATTGGTTCTATTTAAGGTAGGGTATTTAAAACCTTAGCTGTTATAACTATGAAACGTACCAATATGGAAAAAGATTACATATTACATAAGTTTTTAAATCAAACTGCCACTGCAGAAGAAATTGAGCAATTAAAAAACGACCCTAACTATGCGTCTTATATAAAAATTGCAGAGGCTACAACACATTTTGAAGCACCAGAATTTGATAAAGAAGCTACTTTCAAGGCTATTTCAGAAAAGGTTCAACAAAAACCAAAAGTTAAAAAGCTTAACCCATTTACTACTATTTTAAAAGTAGCTGCTGTTTTTGCTGTTTTGATTGCTGGTTATCTATATATTAATTCATTGGGAACAACTATTTCAACTTCGGTTGCAGAGAAAGAAACTTTTAACCTCCCCGATGGTTCTGAAGTAGCTTTAAATGCCAACTCAACTGTTACTTATAAAAAAAATGAATGGAACACTCACCGAAACCTCAACCTTACTGGGGAAGCCTATTTTAAAGTTACCAAAGGAAACACCTTTACAGTACAGACTAAAAATGGTTCTGTAACCGTTTTAGGAACACAGTTTAATGTATTTACTCGTGATTCAAAGCTCAATGTTGTTTGTTATGAAGGTTTGGTAAGTGTATCTTTTAATGACAGCTTGGTGCAAGTACCTGCAGGTAAAAGCCTTCAAGTTATTGAAGGTAAATTGATTTCTAAAAATCTAACAAAAGCAGTTGCACCCGCTTGGATTGATAATGAAAGTAGCTTTGAAAACGCAACTTTAGCTACCGTGCTTGATGAACTGCAAAGACAGTATGATATTAATGTGAAAGCACCTAAAAACCTTTTAAACAAACGCTTTTCAGGTAGTTTTACACATACTGATGTAAATTTGGCACTACAATTAATTTGCGCCCCTCTTAATATAACCTATACTATTAAAGAAGACCAGGTGACTCTATATGCAGCAAAAAACAATTAAAAAGACAGCTCCTTTCGTCTTGATTGTATGTTTTTTCTTTTGTTTATCTGTAACCGGACAAACGCAAGAAAAGCAATCATTGGTTGTTGCCATGAATCAATTAGAAAAAACATTTAATATTCGTTTTTCATATGTTCCTGAAGAAGTAAAAAACATTACGGTTAATCTTTCAATAGAGAAACAAAATCTTCCAGATATTTTAAAACAACTGAATAATCAAACTCAGTTAGAATTTACCCTATTAAACAATCGCTATGTCACTGTAGTTTCTCCACAATTACAACAACAATATTGCGGTAAACTTATTTCTGCTGAAAGTGGAAAACCAATAGAAGGAGCCAATATTGTAGTAAAAAACTCATACGTTTCAACAGTGAGTAATAGTGAAGGTTTATTTTTACTTTCCAAGGAAGTATCTTCAGAAGCATTTATTACTATAACCCATGTGGGCTATCACAAGATTAATCTTTCCGTAAGTCAATTAAATGCTAACTGTACCCCAATTATAATACATCCCAAAGCCACAGCTCTTGATCAAGTTTTTATCGAAACCTATTTGGTAAAAGGAATTGATAAAAAAACAGATGGGGCTATTGCAATCAACACAAAAAATTTTGGATTAATACCAGGGCAAATTGAAAACGATGTACTACAAATTTCTCAAGCACTTCCAGGTGTAGAAAGTGCAGACGAAACCATTTCAAACATAAATATTCGTGGCGGCACACACGATGAAAACTTATTGCTTTGGGATGACATAAAAGTATATCAAAGCGGGCATTTTTTCGGGTTAATTTCTGCTTTTAATCCAGATCTTACCAAGGAAGTATTTATTTATAAAAACGGCACCCATCCACGTTTTGGTGATGGAGTTTCTGGTGTTATTGATATGCGTTCAAAAAACACACTATCTAATGAGTTTTCGGCAGGTATAGGAGTTAATTTAATTAACGGAAGTGTTTTTACAGACATCCCTCTTTCTGATAGAGCAAGTTTACAAGTTTCTGCACGGCACTCGTTATCATTTTTAGAAACACCGGTTTACAAAACCTATTCTGATCGAATTTTTCAAGATACTGAAATCACAAATATTGAAGACCCTGAAAATGAAACTACAATTATAGCTGATGAAGACTTTAGTTTTTATGATTTTAGCACCAAGTTTCTTTGGGATCTTTCAGATAAAGATGCAATACGAGTTAACTTTTTAACCATTGATAATAACCTTGATTTTACTGAATCCATTGAAGATTCAAATCAATCAAAAACTAGTGATTTACAGCAACGAAGTTTGGTAGGCGGTATTTCTTGGAAACGTAATTGGACTGAAGCTATTGAAACAACTGCATTGTTATACGGCTCTTACTACATACTGGATGCTACCAATAAAAATGTATTTACCACCCAACAACAGTTTCAAGAAAATGAAGTTTTGGAAGGTGGTGCTAAGCTTGATGCTACTTTTTTATTTTCAGAAAAAATAAATTTGCAATCTGGATATCAGTTTTCAGAAATAGGGATTGCCAATACGCAAGATGTAAATATTCCTCGTTTTAGAGTATATAGAAAAAATGTTTTAAGAACGCACAGTGTGTTTTCAAACTTTATGTACACGCCTAATCAAAGCAACACCTCAATCCACGTAGGAGGGAGAATTTCGTACTTTGAAAAATTTGATAAAATACTTGTAGAACCCAGAATAAGCGTTCATCAAAAAATTGGAAAAGGTTTTTTTGTAGAAGCTCTGGGGGAATTTAAGAGTCAAACTACCACCCAACGCATTGACTTTGAAAGTGACTTTTTGGGTGTAGAAAAAAGGCGTTGGATACTAGCAAACAATGATGATGTTCCTATTCTAGAAAGCAAACAAGCTTCGCTTGGTTTTGGATTTTTAAAAAAAGGTTGGTTAGTGACTACAGAGGGCTTTTACAAAGAAGTTTCTGGAATAACTACTTCAAATCAAGGTTTTCAAAATCAGTTTCAGTTTGTGCGAGCCACAGGTAGTTATACTGCTAAAGGATTGGAATTTGTTCTCAACAAAAAGAGTAAAAGATTTAGCACTTGGTTTAGTTATTTGTTTATGCAAAATGATTATACTTTTGATGCACTCACTCCTTCTCAATTTCCGAATAATATAGATATAAGACATTCAGCAACTCTTGCAGGAAGTTATTCTTACCATCAACTTAAAGTAGCGCTGGGTATAAACTGGCACAGCGGAAAACCTTACACCATTCCGGTTCGTGGAAGTGAAATTATATCTCAAAACGGTCAAGATGCTATTCAATTTGACACTCCTAATACAGAGCGATTGCCAGACTATTTTAGAGCAGATTTTTCAGCAGAATACCTATGGAATATTTCAGCAGGGATTGATGCTAAAGTTAATGTAGCCGTACTTAATTTATTGAATAAAGAAAATACATTAAATATTCGCTATGCATTAAATACTGATGCTAATGGAACTAATAAAGTAAATCAAGTTGAAGAACTATCCTTAGGACTTACTCCCAATATTTCGGTTCAGGTTTTGTTTTAAACTACATACGTTCTGGTACATCAATACCTAATAACTCAAAACCGGTTTTAATAACCTTAGCTACTGCATCTGCCAATTGAACTCTAAATTGTATTTCTACTTCATGGTCAGCTCCTAAAATAGAAACATTTTGATAAAAAGAATTAAACTCTTTTACCAAGTCATAGGTATAATTTGCAATTAATGCAGGGCTGTAATTTTCAGCAGCCAGTTGTATGGTTTCAGGAAATATTTGTAGCTGCTTCAATAACCCCTTTTCTTTTTCATGTAGTGTAATAGCTTTACTATCAATTGAACCAGAAACAGAATTTGCTTTTCTTAAAATCGATTGAATACGAGCATAGGTATATTGAATAAAAGGACCTGTGTTTCCTTGAAAATCTACACTTTCCTCTGGATTAAAAAGAATACGTTTTTTAGGGTCTACTTTTAAAATATAATATTTTAATGCACCCAATCCTATGGTTTTGTAGAGTGCTTGCTTTTCTTCTTGGGTAAAATCGTCAATTTTTCCTAACTCTTCTGAAATGTTACCAGCCGTTTGAGCCATTTCGGTAATAAGATCATCTGCATCTACAACAGTTCCTTCTCTACTTTTCATTTTTCCGGAAGGTAAATCTACCATCCCATAGCTTAAATGATATAAATTTTCTGCCCAACTGTAACCTAACTTTTTCAGAATTAAAAACAAGACTTTAAAATGATAATCTTGCTCATTACCAACGGTATAAATCATTCCGTTAGCATCTGGATGATCTTTGATACGTTGAATGGCAGTACCAATATCTTGCGTCATATAAACAGCTGTACCATCTGCTCGTAACACTAATTTTTCATCTAACCCTTCATCGGTTAAGTCACACCATACAGAGCCATCTTCTTTTTTAAAGAATACGCCTTTTTTTAATCCTTCTTCAATATTGTCTTTCCCTAGAAGGTAGGTGTTACTTTCATAATAATAGCTGTCAAAATCAACACCCAAGGCATCATAGGTTTTTTCAAAACCATCATACACCCAGCCGTTCATTTTTTTCCATAGTGCTACCACCTCATCATCACCTTTTTCCCATTTTTGAAGCATTTGCTGCGCTTCTTTTAAAATAGGCGCTTCGGCTTTTGCTTCATCTTCAGTTTTACCCGATGCTTGTAAGTCTGAAACTTCTTTTTTATACTCCTTATCAAAACGCACATAGTAATTACCTACCAGTTTATCACCTTTGAGATCGCTAGACTCTGGCGTTTCACCATCGCCATATCGTTGCCACGCCAACATACTTTTACAAATATGAATACCGCGATCGTTTATAATTTGAGTTTTATAGGTTTTCTTTCCGCTGGCTTTTAAAATTTCAGCTACAGAATAACCTAATAAAATATTTCGAATATGTCCTAAATGTAATGGCTTATTGGTGTTTGGTGATGAATACTCTACCAATACAGCATCTTTTCCTTGAGGCTGTTTTCCGAAAGAAGAAAAATCAGACACGTTACTGAAAAAGTTTAAATAATAAGCATCACTCAACACTAGGTTTAAAAATCCTTTTACTACATTAAATTTTGAAACCTCTTCTACATTATCAACCAAATAAGCTCCTATTGATTCACCTATTTGCACGGGATTGCCTTTTACAGTACGAAGCATAGGAAATACCACAACAGTGATATCACCTTCAAAATCTTTACGAGTTGCTTGAAATTCTACCGTCTCTAGGTTGGCATCAAAAATGGATTGTACTGCTTTTTTTATCTCTGCAGTTAAAATCTCTTGGAGTTGCATAGGTTTTATTTTAAGGGCAAAGATACTTCTTTAATAAGAAATTAAAACCTAAGTTGAACTTGAAAATCGAAGTTTTAAATTGAGTATCTTTAAAGAAAAACATGCTGCTCAACGTTTCATATAACAATAAAAAAATAAAAAATACTATTGATGAAGAGGTAGGCAAACCGTTTTCTTGGAAAGAACGTATTCAAA